>JBBQPR010000040.1:0-27958 GCA_038217075.1 Sphingomonadales bacterium | reverse complement strand
CGCCAAGATCGTCGATGAAGCTGGAATCGTCGGTGACCTTGTCGGCTTCGACACCAAGATGTTCAACAACGATCTTCTTCACGCGGTCTGCGACATCGCTCATGGGAAACCCTTCTTTGGTCTTGCTTGGGTGGGAAACTGCTACCGGATGGCGATAGCGGGCCGGGGGTGCGGTGACAAGTGCGCAGCGCCGCGGCGCGCAGCAAAGCTGCGCGCCTACAGGCGCCAGCACGGCCGGCGGGGCGGCCGGCGACGCCGGCCGAACCCGTCCGACGCAGGCGCGGGCTTTGCCCGCGCTTTCTTGCGGCTTTTGTTTGGGGGGAGAGGGAAGGAAGTGCAGGAAGTGCAGGAAGCAAGGGGCATGGGCAAAGCCCATGCTGACGTCAGACGAGTTCGGTCGGCGTGGCCGACCGCCTCGCTGGCCGGTCTTGCGCCTGTCGGCGCGTAACAGGGTTACGCGCTCGCGGCGCTGCGACTACGGCATCACCATCCCGCCATTCACATGCAACGTCTGCCCCGTCACATACCCCGCCTCCCGCGAAGCCAGATACACCACGCCAGCCGCAATATCAGGCCCATCCCCAAGCCGCCCCGCCGGAATCCGCCCGGTCAGTGCCGCCTTTTGCGCATCGGGCAAAGCGTCGGTCATCGGCGAGGTGATGAACCCCGGCGCGATGCAATTGACGGTGATGTTGCGCGACGCGACTTCCTGGGCCAGCGACTTGGACATGCCGATCAGCCCGGCCTTGGACGCGGCGTAATTGGCCTGGCCTGGGTTACCGGTGACGCCGACCACCGAGGTAACCGAGATGATGCGGCCGAAACGCGCCTTCATCATCGGTTTCATCGCGGCGCGGGCGAGGCGGAACGCCGCCTCCAGATTGACCCGAATCACCATGTCCCATTCGTCATCCTTCATGCGCATCGCGAGGTTGTCGCGTGTCACGCCGGCGTTGTTGACGAGGATGTCGAGCTGCCCCAGCGCGGCTACCGCCTGCGGCACCAGCGCATCGACAGCGGCGCCATCGGACAGGTTGCACGGCAGGATGACCGAATCGCCGCCGATGTCGGCCGCGACGGCTTCGAGCGCATCGGCGCGGGTGCCGGACAGCGCGATGCGCGCGCCCTGTGCCGCCAGCGCGCGGGCGATGGCGCCGCCGATGCCGCCGCTGGCACCGGTGACAAGCGCGGTCATGTTGGACAGATCGAACATGGTTTTCTCCTTCGCAGCCGTGGCGCGGGTGTCAGAGTTCGCGGGCCAGCGCCTCGATGCCGGCCATGTCGGCGGCGCCGATCATCTTGGCATCGGGCGTGATGCGGCGGACCATCGGCCCCAATACCTTGCCGCCCAGTTCGACGAAAGTGGTGACGCCCAGATCCGCCATCGCCAGCACCGATTCGCGCCAGCGCACCGTGCCGGTCACCTGTTCGACCAGCAAGCGGCGGATGGTGTCCGGATCGGCAACTGGCGCCGCCGTTACATTGGCGACCAGCGGCACGAACGGCGGCAGTAGTTTTGCATCGGCCAGCGCCGCCGCCATCGCATCGGCGGCGGGTTGCATCAGCGAGCAATGGAAGGGCGCCGAAACCGGCAGCAGCACGGAATGGCGGGCGCCGCGGGTGCGGGCCAGTGCCATGGCGCGAGCGACGGCCTCGGTGTGGCCCGAAACCACCACCTGCCCCGGTGCATTGTCATTGGCGGCGGCGCAAACCTGGCCGCCGCCGACGTCGGCCGCAGCCTCCGCAGCGATGGACTCGACCGCTTCGAACCCCAGCCCGAGCAGCGCCGCCATGGCACCGACGCCGACCGGCACCGCCGCCTGCATGGCCTGGCCGCGCAGCCGCAGCAACCGCGCCGTATCGGCAACGCCCAGCGCACCGGCCGCCGCAAGGGCGGTATATTCGCCAAGGCTGTGCCCGGCGACGAAGGAAGCCTTGTCCGCAAGCACCAGCCCGGTTTCGGTTTCGAGCACGCGCAGCGCGGCGATGGACACCGCCATGATCGCCGGCTGGGCATTGGCGGTAAGCGTCAGATCGGCTTCCGGCCCTTCCCACATCAGCTTTGACAGATGCTCGCCAAGGGCATCATCGACTTCCTGAAACACGGCGCGAGCGGCAGGGCTGGCTTCGGCAAGGCCCTTGCCCATGCCGACGGCCTGGCTGCCCTGGCCCGGAAAGATGAACGCGCGGATGTTGGCCTCCCCAAATGCTATGCCGGGGCGCTTAGGCGCTTGCCAGTGCCAACGCAACTTGGGCACCAGTGCCAACGCAACTTGGCCAACGTAACTTGGCCAATCGCAACTTGTGTGCGCGGTGCCGGCCCTGATGCACAGCATAGTTGCGCAGCGCTGTAGATTCGATAAGTGTAAGGGGAAATCCGGTACCGGGGTTAGCGGGGGCGCGTGCGCAATGGCCAAGGGGCCGCAGCGGGCGGGCCGGCGTTAATCCTATGGCCAGATGCCATCGGGCAAACCCTGCGGAACGGTTATCCACAGGCCGCGAGCTTAATTTTTTCGACAGGAAATAGAGGGATTTCATGGACCGCACATTCAAGACCGCATTCGCCCGTATCACCACGCTGCGCAGCGCCGCCACCGGCCTTGGCCTGTTGGCGTTGACGGCCGCCATTTCGGTGACCCCGGCGAACGCCGCCGTGTCGTCGGCGGTCGGCAAGGCGCTGAATGCAGCAGCCGCAGCGGCCAAATCGGGCAACAGCGGTGCCGCAATCGGCGCGATCAACGCCGCCAAGGCCGCAGCAAAGACCAGCGAGGAACAGTCGAAGACGGCGCAGATGGCCGGCTATGTCTACACCCGGTTCGGCCGGTATGCCGATGCCGCCGCCGCGTTGCAGGGTGCCGGCGCCAGCCCGCGCCAGCTTGCACCGCTGTATTATCAGGCCGGCCAATATGATCGTGCCATCGCCGAGGCCCGCAGATCCGGTGGCGAGGACATGCAGATCCTGATCGCCCAGGCGCTGTTGAAAAAGGGCCGGTATGGCGAGGCGGTTACAGCCTATAACAATCTGATCAAGGCCAATGGCGCCAAATCGATCTATCTCGAAAACCTGGCCGGCGCGCAGTACAAGGCGGGCGACAAGAAGGGCTATCTCGCCACCACCGAAAAGCTGGTGCGAGTCGATGGTTCGCCGGCACGGTGGAAGACGTTGCTGGTCAATTTCCAGCAGAACCAGATGCGGCCCGAAGCCAAGCTGGCACTGTACCATCTGATGTCGGCCACCGGTACCATCGACCGGACATCGGATTACCAGGAATTCGCCAAGCTGGCGCTGGTCAACAACCAGGCCGGAATCGCGGCCGCGGCGCTGGCCAAGGGCGGCACCAACAATGATGCCATGGGGCAGCGCATGGCGCAGGCCGCAGCCAACATGAATGCCAAGGCGACATCGACGGCGCCAGGGCTTTCCGCCAACCCGCAGACCGCCTTGCGCGGTGGCAATGCCTATCTGGGTGCCGGCATGTATCCGCAGGCGGTTGCTGCCTATAACCGCGCCATCACGGTTGGCGGCGCCACGGCGGACCAGGCCAAGGTGTTCAAGGGTATCGCCGCGTTGAAGGCCGGCAATGTCTCCTATGGCAAGGCGGCGTTTGAATCGGTTTCCGACAATTTCGGCATGAAGGATATTGCCGATCTGTGGAAGCTGTATGCATCGACGCGCGGCGCGATCAAATAAGCCTTTCGGCTCGTTTTAAAGAAACACGGCCGGCGTTGTCCCTGGAAAGTTTTCCAAGGGGCAGCGCCGGTCGCTTTCGTTTCAATCCGGGCGGATTTCGGCTGACGGCTCAATCCGCAGCGGGGCGGGACTGCAGCTGAATGTAGTTTTCCAGGCCCATGCTGGCGATCATGCTTTGCTGGGTTTCGATGAAATCGACATGCTCCTCCTCGGCGGCGAGGATTTCGCTGAACAGGTCGCGGCTGGGGAAGTCGCGCACGCTTTCGCAATGCGGGATGGCATCCTTCAACAGCGCGATGGCTTCATGTTCAAGCGCCAGATCTGCGGCGAGGATTTCGGGGACATTTTCGCCGATGCGCAACCGGTTGAGCGCCTGCATCCCCGGCAGGCCATCCAGAAAGAAGATCCGCTCCATCAACCGGTCGGCGTGCTTCATTTCGTCGATCGATTCGTGGCGTTCGTAATCGGCGAGCCGCTTGATGCCGAGATTGTCGAGCATGCGGTAGTGAAGCCAATATTGATTGACCGCCGTCAGCTCGCCCTTGAGCACCGCGTTGAGATATTCGATGACCTTGGCATCGCCGCGCATGGCGCAATTCTCCTTTTCCAGACGCAGCGAGAGTGAACGCCGGGGGTTGGTTGGTCAAATTTCGCGGTGGTTCAGGCGGCGCCGAGCATTTCGCGGGCGAACGGCAGGCATTGGCCGCATTTGGGACGGCAGCCCAATTGGGCATAGGCGCTTTTCGGGCATTTGCTGCCGCTGATGCGGGCGGCATCGCGGACCTGGTTTTCGCGCAGGGCATTGCAGACACACAGGATCAAGGGATGAACCTTTCGCGACGGGCAGCGTTGGCTGCTGTTGCGAAGCGTTATCGCTTAAAGCGACGGCTAATGCAAGCGATTCGCAATTGTGCCCGACGTTGGGATCGCGGTCAGTCCGGTGCCGCATCGAAGTTGAGATACCACCAGACGAACCCGGCGAGGCTCCCGCACATCATAAGGCTCACAATCGTTGCCAACTGTCCGAAATGAAACGGATCGAAACCGCCTCTGCCTCCGACAACAAGAACGACCACTGCACCGGTGGCTGCCGCCACCCAGCCTCTGAAGGCGCCAGGCCGAAATGCGCCAGGCCACAGCCAGAGCAGCGGCAGACCGAAAACCGCGAGCGCGACTGCATAGACCAGCGCAGCCAGCGGTATCGAAATCATCAACAACATGGCAGCCGGCCCTAATCCCAGGAGGAGTCCGACAGCCGCAACCGGCACCATGGTCGTTGCGCCACAAACAGCCGATGCCAGCGCCAGCCGCGCCAGTGCGTGCAGGCCCGTCATCGCCGCCCGAACAGTTTTTCGATGTCCGTGCGCGCCAGCCGGACCCAAGTCGGGCGGCCGTGGTTGCATTGGCCGCTGTGCGGGGTGATTTCCATTTCGCGCAGCAGGGCGTTCATTTCGGCGATGTTGAGCGCGCGCCCGGCGCGGACCGAGCCGTGGCAGGCCATGGTGGCGGCGACGCCGTCGAGCTTTTCCTTCAGATTGACCGCCCTGCCCCAGGCCGCCAGATCATCGGCGAGATCGCGGACCAAGGCGTGCGGATCGGCGTTGCCGAGCATGGCCGGCATGGCCCGGACGAGGACGGCGGTGTCGCCAAAGGCTTCGACTTCGAGGCCGAGTTCGAGAAGTTCAGGCGCGCGATCGGCGATGCGGCCGGCGGCGATTTCATCGAGTTCGACGACTTGTGGCATCAGCAGCGCCTGTGACGGCACGCGGCCACCGGCGAGCGCCGCGTTCATGCGTTCCAGCGTCAGCCGTTCGTGCGCGGCGTGTTGATCGACAAGGATCAGCGCATCATCGGTTTCGGCGACGATATAGGTGTTGGCGACCTGGCCGCGCGCGGCACCGAGCGGGTGCTGCGATGCCGGTGGGGCCGGTTCGGCAGCGGCGGGGCCGCCGGAGGGCGCGAAGGCCGGTGGAAATTCGCTGAACAGGCGGGGTGGTTCGGCGAGGTCGGCGGGTGGTTGGCTCCACCCCGAAAACTGGTTGGCGGCGAATGGGTTGGCGGCGCTTCCGGGGTGGGGGCCGGGTCGATTTCCGGGATAATTTCCGGCGTAGTTCGGCGCGGTGAAGGCGCCCAGTGCGGCCTGGCTGGCGCCGGTGGCGGCGCGGTGACCGGCGGCATCGAGCGCGCGGCGCAGGCCCGAGACGATCAAGCCGCGCACCAGCGCCGCATCGCGAAAGCGCACCTCGGTCTTGGCCGGGTGGACGTTCACATCAACGAAGTCGGCCGGCACATCGAGGAACAGCGCCACCACCGGGTGGCGATCCCGGGCCAGCAGATCCTGATAGGCGCCGCGCAACGCACCGACGAGCAGCCGGTCCTTCACAGGCCGCCCGTTGACGAACAGATATTGGTGATCGGCGACGCCGCGATTGTAGGTGGGGATGCCGGCAAGACCGCCAAGGCTGATGCCCTCCCGCGCCAGATCGATGGCGACGGCGTTTTCGGCAAAATCCGGCCCGAGCAGCGCCGACAGCCGGGCGACGAGCGCGGCGGGGCCGGACGTGTCGTCGTCGCTGGCGGCGACGGACAGCAGGCGCCGGTTGCTGTTGCCATCGCCATGGCGCAGTTCGAAACCGACCTGCGGAAAGGCCATCGCCAGCCGGCGCACGACATCGATACAGGCGGAAAGTTCGGAGCGTTGCGATTTCAGGAATTTGCGGCGGGCGGGCACGGCGGCGAACAGGCCATCGACGGCGACGCGGGTGCCGGGCGGTGCGGCGGCCGGGCCATCCATGGTGATGCGGCCGTTGTCGACGATGATCTGCCAGCCATCGCCCGTCGCCGTGCGGCTGCGCAGCGACAGGGTGGCGACGCTGCCGATGGAGGGCAAAGCCTCCCCACGAAAGCCCAAGGTGGCGATGGCCGACAGATCGCCGTCGGGCAGTTTTGACGTGGCGTGGCGTTCGATCGCCAGCCGCAGTTCATCGGCGGCCATGCCGCAGCCATCATCGGTGACGGACAGATGATCGATGCCGCCGTTTTCCAGATCGACAAGGACGCGCCGCGCCCCGGCATCCAGGGCGTTTTCGACAAGCTCCTTCAGGGCCGCAGCGGGGCGTTCGACCACCTCGCCGGCGGCGATCTGGTTGACGAGCGTATCGGGCAGGCGGCGGATGGGCATTGCCCCTGCCCTAGCCGAAATTGCGGCGGACGTCAGCGGCGGATGCATCCGAAAGCGCGGGACCGGTCAGCGTTTGTCGCGGCGGGTGGGGAGCGAACGATCTGGCAGCACGCCCCAGCCGATGCGGCGCCGGTGGCGGGTGCGGATGACCAGCGCGACAAGCAGCAACGAAAAGCCCAGCGCCAGAACCCCCAGGAAAACCGGATCGGCGATGGCGTCGGCGACGATTTGCAAGAAGCGCGGCCGCCACGACGCGCCGGGCGGCAGTTTTGCCTCCATGCCCGCCAGCCGCCATGGCGTTGCCGATCCGGCGGGCGGCACGGCGATGTCCGCCGTTGCCGACAACGGGCGCGGAGTGGTGACGGCCGTGTCGACATCCGGGGCCGGGAGCAGGCCCGGCGCCGGGATTGCGATTGCCGCGCCGGGGGCCGAGGGCGCCCCAAATTGTGCAGGTGACGCCGGCGCCGCGCTAGTGACGGCGATTTGGCCGGGCGCAAGACCAACGCCGGCAGCGGCCGACAATGGCAAGATGGTTGCAAGCAGCACGGCGCCGACATGGCCGGCACGGCCATGTCCTTTGCCATTGGTGACGGCATTGCAGCCGGAACGCATCCCCACGGTCCTTCGGCCATTTGGCCTTTTCGTGATCGGCAACGCGCCGGTTAATCCTTATGCAGGGACAATGACAAAAAAGCTGAAAGAAGCACAGTGGTTTTTTTGTCGCGATAATAGTCGCCATGAAATCCTGTTCGGGATTGGCTCGTCCCGGGCGGCGGCTACTGGGTGGCAGGCTGGCGCTTCAAATGGCTTCATTGAACCGGTGCGTGGGTATGCTGTTCCGGATCTGGTCGGCGCGAATCGGTTTTGCCCGGCCGTGGCGGCGTGCGATTGGCCGCGCCTGTTGGCCGTCCTGTCGCACAAGCGGCTGATTTGCGCCGGAACATCGGCGATTCGACTCAGTTGGCATCTACAGCCGGCTTGCCATCGACCCGCCAAGGCGACTAAAGCCCGAACACAGGCCGCGATCGTGCCGGTCCGATTTTTCCCCAGATTTGGTCCCCGCCCCCATGTCGCTTTTCAGCCGGATGTTTTCGTTTCTCAGCCAGGATATGGCGATCGACCTGGGCACCGCCAACACGCTGGTTTACGTGCGCGGCCGCGGCATCGTTTTGAACGAACCATCGGTGGTCGCCATCGAGACCATACGCGGCACCAAAACGGTGAAAGCCGTCGGCAATGAAGCCAAGGTTATGATGGGCAAGACACCCGGTAATGTCGAATGCATCCGGCCGCTGCGCGATGGCGTTATCGCCGATATCGATGTCGCCGAGCAGATGATCAAATATTTCATCGCCAAGGTGCACACATCGAAGCTGCCGCGCTTTCCCGAAATCGTCATCTGCGTGCCATCGGGTTCGACCAGCGTTGAAAAGCGCGCCATCCGTGATGCCGCCAACAATGCCGGCGCATCCCAGGTCTATCTGATCGAGGAACCAATGGCAGCGGCGATTGGCGCGGGGATGCCGGTTACCGAACCCATTGGCAGCATGGTCGTCGATATCGGCGGCGGCACCACCGAGGTGGCCGTGCTGTCGCTGCGCGGGCTGGCCTATACGACATCCGTTCGCGTCGGCGGCGACAAGATGGACGAAGCCATTGTTTCCTATGTGCGCCGCAACCATAACCTGTTGATCGGCGAAATGACCGCCGAGCGCATAAAGAAGGAAATCGGCACCGCCAAGCCGCCCGCCGATGGCATCGGCCTGACGCTGGAGATCAAGGGCCGCGACCTGATGAACGGCGTGCCCAAGGAAATCACCATCAACCAGGCGCAGATTGCCGATGCGCTCGCCGAACCGGTGGCGACTATCGTTGAAGGCGTCCGCGCCGCGCTGGAAAACACCCAGCCGGAACTGGCCGCCGACATTGTGGACCAGGGCATTGTGTTGACGGGTGGCGGTGCCTTGCTGCGCGATATCGATGTGGTGCTGCGCGAGGCGACGGGCCTGCCGGTGACGATTGCCGATGATCCGTTGACCTGCGTTGCCATCGGCACCGGCCGCGCGTTGGAAGACCCGATGTATCGAGGCGTGTTGACCACCGCCTGAGGCAGGCGACTGCGCGGTACGGGGTGCCGCGTGGCGTGCCGCCCTGCCTGCCCCACCCCTGCCCTCCCTACCCTGCCCGCGACGCTTTGCAGGTGACGCACGACCGCATTATTGGCTAACAGAGAACTGACGGGCCCGGCTGTGCCGGCCGCGGGCCCCAAGAGAGTAGAGATGGACTGGACGCCCGCGCCGAGACGATCGAGCGCCATGCGCCGCGAGCAGAACCTCGCGCTCGTGGGGGCTGTCGTGTCGGGTGCTGTCATCGCCACCGGGCTGTTGATGCTGCTGGTGGCGCGGGTCAATCCCGACGGCGCGGCGCGGGTGCGCGGCGTCATGCTCGATCTGGTGACGCCGGTGTGGAGCGTGGTGCGCGCGCCGTTCGACGGGGCCGGGCGTGCCATCGACTGGACCGGCGATTATCTGGGCGCCGTCGATCGCAACCGGGCGCTGGAAACCGAACTGACGGCGGCGAAGGCGCAATTGCAGCGCGCCGCGGCGGACCGGCTAGCCCTGACGCGGCTACGGGCCATCGACAAGGTGCGTGAGCCGCAGCGCCAGTTGCTGGCGACGGCGCGAATCGTTTCGGCGACATCGGGATCGGTGGTGCGTTCGGCGATGATCGCCGCCGGCAGCAATGACGGGATCGAGCCGGGCCTGCCGGTGATCGGCGCCGATGGCCTGATCGGGCGCACGGTAGAGGCCGGGGCGCATGCGGCGCGCGTGCTGTTGTTGACCGACCCCGCCAGCCGCATCCCGGTGATCGTGCAGCGCACCGGGCAGGCCGGGCTGGTGACCGGCGCCAACCGGCCGATGCTGGAACTGCGCGACCGGGTGGGCGCCGATGCGCCGCTGCAACCCGGGGACCGGTTGGTGACATCGGGCGACGGCGGTATTTTCCCGCCCGGCGTGCCGGTGGGTATCATCGTCGATGCCAGTGCCGAACCGCCGCTGGTGCGGCCTGCCGCGACCCCGGTGGGCGCCGCCTTTGTGATGATCGAAAGCGCCTATCTGCCGCTGCCAGCGTCTGCGGCGCCGGCGGAGCCGGGCACGCCGGTGCCGGTGGAGGCGCGGCGCAGCGGCAGCACCGCCACCAGCGTGCCGCGCCCGCAATCGGCACCGGTGAGCGTGCCATGATGCGGCGATCGAAATTGGCGCCCCCCCTGATGGCACCGTCGTGAGTTGGCAGGCGCCCCCCTGGCGGCTGATGAACGCCGCCGAACGTCGCCGATATTGGTGGGGCCATTGGCGGCTGGGCGTGCCGGCGATGACGACGCTGTTGCTGTTATTTGTCATGACGGTGCCGTTGATGGCGCCGGCGCCGATTTTTCCGCAGCTGGGCATTCTCGCCATCTTTGTCTGGTCGACGTTCCAGCCGGGGTTGATGCCGGCCTGGGCGGCGTTCCTGCTGGGGCTGGTTGCCGATCTGCTGTTCGGCCAGCCGATGGGGGTGAACGCCACGCTGTTCGCCCTGGCAGCGGTGTTTGTCAGGGTATTCGAGGCGCGCTTTGGTCGGCATGCCCATGGTTTCGACTGGGCGGTGGCCAGTGCGACGATCATCGGTTTCGAGCTGTTGACCTGGCAGTTCATGGCGCTTTCGGGCAAGCCGGTGCCGCTGGCGCCGCTGGGCTGGCAGGTGTTGACCAGTATCGCCGCCTATCCCGCCGTCGTCTGGTTGTGTGGCCGGGCGCAACGCGCGGCATTTGGGCCGGGTGCCCCCGCCGGGGCACCATGAGCAACGAAGTTTTCCGCCAGGCGCAATTCACCCGCCGCGCGCTGTTGCTGGGTGGCGGCATGGGGCTGGTCGGCACCGCGCTGGCCACCCGCATGGCCTGGCTTTCGATTTTCGAAGGCGAGCAATATCGACTGGCATCCGAGGAAAACCGCGTGCAGTTGCGCTTGATCCCACCGCGCCGCGGCTGGATCGTCGATCGCAACGGCAAGCCGCTGGCGTTGAACAAACCCGATTACCGGCTGGAATTGATCCCGCAGGATGTCGCCGACATCGACGCGGTGCTGGCGCGGGTGACAAAGATCCTGGCGCTGACGACGGCCGATGAATTGCGCATCCGCGCCGATATCGCACTGCAACCGGCCTATATGCCGGTGGAGGTGGCGCGCAACCTCGATTGGCCGGCCTTTGCCGCGTTGAACGTGCAGGTTGCCGATGTGCCCGGCCTGCAGCCAGTGCAGGCGTTCAGCCGGGTATACCCGGATGCCGATCAATTCGCGCACCTGCTCGGCTATGTCGGCGCGCCGACGCCGGCGCAGTACAAGGCACAAAAGGACCCGTTGCTGATCTTCCCGGGCTTTCGCATCGGCAAGGACGGGATCGAGCGGCACGAGGACCGCGGCTTGCGCGGTCACGCCGGGGCGCAGCGGGTGGAGGTGACGGCGCGCGGCCGCGTGGTGCGCGAGCTGGGCACGCGCGGCGACACGCCGGGCGAGACGTTGAAGCTGACCATCGACCGCGATCTGCAGAATTACGCGGCGCGGCGGCTGGGCGACAACAGCGCCAGCGTGATCGTCATCGATTGCCTGACCGGCGATGTGCTGACCATGGTATCGATGCCGGCCTATGACCCCAATGTGTTTTCGACGCGGGTGCCGGCGGCGCTGTGGCACGAATTGCAGGAAAGCGACCATAACCCGCTGCTCAACAAGAGCGCGATGGGGCTGTACCCGCCCGGCTCCACCTTCAAGATAGTGACCGCGCTGGCGGTGCTGGAAGCCGGTGTCGCGCCAACCGACAGCGTCAACTGCAACGGCAGCTATCGCCTCGGCAACAACACATGGCACTGCTGGAGCCGGCGTGGCCATGGCGGGGTCAACATGCACACCGCGCTACCCAAGAGCTGCGACGTCTATTTTTATGCGCAAGGCCGGCAGATCGGCGTCGATGCCATCGCCAGCATGGCGCGGCGGCTCGGGCTGGGCCAGAAATATGAGCTGCCGCTGCCTGGCCAGGCCGCCGGAATCGTGCCCGACCAGGCGTGGAAGCAAAAACGCTATAAAAAGCCGTGGAACGCCGGCGAAACGCTCAACACTTCGATCGGCCAGGGCTATTTGATCGCCAACCCGCTGCAGCTCGCGGTGATGACGGCGCGGGTGGCGAGCGGGCGGGCGGTGATGCCGCGGCTGATCGCCCCCGCCGATGGCGCGCCGCCGCCGCAGTTTGAATCGCTCGGCATTCCCGAAGAGCATCTCGAAATCGTGCGACAGGGCATGTTCGATGTCGTCAACGCCGGCATCGGCACCGCCCATGCCGCGCGATCACCGATCAACGGCGTGCATTTTGCCGGCAAGACCGGCACCGCGCAGGTGCGCCGCATCAGCGCCGAGGAACGCCGCCATGGCGTCAAGCGCAACGAATCATTGCCGTGGAAGCAGCGCGACCATGCGCTGTTCGTCGCCTTTGCCCCCACCGAAGAGCCGCGATACGCGGTCAGCGTGATCATCGAGCACGGCATCGCCGGCGGCCGCTATGCCGCGCCCATTGCACGCGACGTGCTGACCTTCATGTACGACCCCGAGCGCGCGCTGGCGGTGCTGGCACCGATCGAGGCCGAGACGAAACGCAAGCGCGAGGAAGCCGCCCGTGCCGCCGAGGCCGAGGCGCCCGTCGCCGTCGCCGATACCGAGCTGATGCCATCCTGGCTGCGCATGGAGCCGATCACGCCGCCGACGTATGAGATTGCGCCCGCCGATGAACCGGCGACGCCGCTGGACAACGACTGATGTTCAATGGTCCCTGGCTGCGCGAGCTTGCCCGCATCCCCTGGGGCATCGTGCTGGTCATTACCGCGCTGACCTGTTTCGGGCTGGTGGTGCTGTATTCGGCGGCGGGCGGATCGTTGACGCCATGGGCGCTGAAACAGGGCATCCGTTTTGTCGTGCTGCTGGTCGCCATGCTGGGGCTGTCCATGATCAAGCCAGACCGCTGGATGCAATTGGCCTGGCCGATCTATGGCGCGGTGATGCTGGCGCTGATCGGGGTCGAGCTGTTGGGCCGCGTCGGCGGCGGCAGCCAGCGCTGGCTCGATCTGGGGTTCATCCAGTTGCAACCATCGGAATTCATGAAACTGGCGATCGTGCTGGTGCTGGCGCGCTATTATCACGGGGTGCCGCGCGGCTATGAAACCCGCCCGGCGGCGCTGCTGCCGGCGCTGGCGCTGATCGCCATGCCGGCAGCGCTGGTGATGCTGCAACCCGATCTGGGCACGGCGCTGTCGATCACCTTTGGCGGGGTCGTGCTGATGTTTCTGGCCGGCGTGCGGCTGTGGCTGTTCCTGGGTGCCGGGGCGGCGGCGGTGGCGGCGATGCCGCTGGTCTGGTCGATGCTGCACGATTATCAGCGCAAGCGGGTGCTGATCTTTCTTGATCCCAGCACCGATCCGCGCGGCGCGGGCTATCACATCACGCAATCGAAAATCGCCATCGGTTCGGGCGGGCTGGATGGCAAGGGCTTTCTGAACGGCACCCAAAGCCATCTCGATTACCTGCCGGAACTGCACACCGATTTCATTTTCGCGACGATGGCAGAGGAATGGGGCCTGCTCGGCGGGCTGTTCATCATCATCGGTTTTGGCATCATCCTGGCCTGGGGCATCAGCGTGGCGATGCGTGCCCGCAACCAGTTCCAGCGGCTGCTGGCGCTGGGGCTGACGGCGACGCTGTTCTTTTACCTCGCCATCAACATGATGATGGTGATGGGCCTTGCGCCGGTCGTCGGCATCCCGTTGCCGCTGGTCAGCTATGGTGGCAGCGCGATGATGACGGTGCTGATCCTGCTCGGCCTGGTCATGGGTGTCGCTCGGCAGAACAAGCTGCCGCAAAACTAGGGTATCGCGCAAAAAACCCGGCGCAAATGCTGGACAACCCCCGGCGCCACTGCTAACAGCCCGCCTCCACGCAGCGCCGTACGGCAGCGTGCCGGATATGGACGTATAGCTCAGTCGGTAGAGCAGCTGACTCTTAATCAGCGGGTCCCAGGTTCGAACCCTGGTGCGTCCACCATAATTTCAGAGACTTAGACGAAATTTCCGAGCCTCTCGCGCTCGGGGCACGCGCTGCGGGCAACATTTCGGGCAACAACTGGCCTTCAGACCCAATCGGACCAATTTGAAACGCGATGCCTCGTGGTGAAACACCCGCCGCCGAATCGGGGCCTCCGCGAGTCGCGGCACGTGAAGTCCGATCGATACGCCACCCTGAGCTAAATATGCTTGGAGCGCGCGGGCGAAAACGGCCGCTTGCCTGTCTGGCCGCCGCGCCGTTGCTGAGTATGAGTGGTGTTTGCGATTACGTGCGGATTGTTCAGATCGCGGCATGATCTCTGGCGGTCCGCATTCTCGCGCATATGCGCTGATCTCGCCCGGCCGTGCCCCCAGTACATCTTCCGGATCTCGAATCGCGGGATTATCAATTGCCGGAAAACGGGGTTCAGATGGTTCCGAAAACGACTAAAAACACTCGAAATCAATAATTTACGCGGAACCCAGTTTTCCGGAACATACCCAGAACTTCCCAAGAATTCCGGGCACGGCTCACCAGGAATTCACCAGACTTTCTGCGCTTGGCGTCGGCATTGCCGGTTGTTTAAAGACAAGATCGTCGCACTCTCCGGTTACCAAAAAATCGTCAAGATGCACGGTCAGTGCAAATCCTATACTCAGACCTTGTGGTATTACTGGTATCAGGTTTTCTCTCGCCAGCTGCAAGCATGATGGCGTAGCTTAGCCACAGTGGGAATGAAGCGCACACCATTGTCTCCAATCTGCATTGGGCGGGCAGTGAAACTGGCTCTCAAATGGGAAGAAAAGGGCGGGCATGCGCGAGGCGGAGTATCGGATTTGGCTAGACAAGCGCCTTTGGAAAGGAACCCCACTCGCTAAGAAGGCGAAGGATAGCAGGTTCCGCCGTTGCTGTCGCGCCGAGCGCGGGTTAACGCGATTAGGATTTGCACAAACGACACTTGAAGCAGTGTTCGACGCGGGTCAGTGGGATGCGCTAACTGCCCGTTTGACGGAGTTGAGGGACAATCCTGCGGCAAATCTGAGTGCTGTACGGTCGATCGTCCCTCAAGCGGAAAAACCCCAAGGACAACTCGGAAATTTGCTCGCTGCCGTGACGCAGTACGGTTACTTCTTGGATGGCCGAGATCCAAACTATGGGTCCAGCGACGACCCGGCTGACGTCGGTGATGAAGACGATCCCGATGATGACCTCCTGGTTCGGTTCGATGGCGATCCACGTTTTCAAGCTGCGCGGAAAAGTTGGTCAGCTGAGCAGCGGGCAGCATTCTGCATTATGGCGCGCATCATTAATGCCCACGGCCTGGACTGGTATCATACCAGCATTCCAGAGATACGATTCGGCCGCCGGCCGCCTCAGAATGAACGTGCGGAGGGTACGCTCGGTAGCGTTCAGTTGAGAAAAGAGGGTGGTTTCCTTGCATTCAGCCACCAGAACGAGCGACTTGGCCTGGCAGGCAGTTTTCAGTTTGACCAGGTATCAGCGGACCGGTTCGCAGCAGCCATCACAGGCGCCGCGGCTGCCATACAAAATTGGCTGCCGCCCGTTCCAACCCGTCCGGGATACTGGCCAGACGAAACGGCAATCGATAACGAAGAAACACAAGCCGACCGGATCAGGCAGTATGTGCTGGAGCAATATGTAAAACCAGCTCGTGAACGGGGCGATGCCAGCGTGAGCGTCATTGTTGGCCCGCTAAACAATGAAATGGGGCTCAAGATGGCGTGGCCAAATATTTGCCAGGCATTAGAGGGGCGCAAGTTCTTGGAACTGGCCGAAGTCCAAGCACCTATGGCTGAAGGTCCAAAGCAAAGCACAACGAGGAAACTGACTTACGCATTACGGGAGGGAGCCAATGCTGTGGCACAAATGAACCAGGAGCCGACGAATCTCATCCTCTATGGTCCGCCAGGAACCGGCAAAACTTATCGTACTGCTCTGGAAGCGGTAACGCTTTGCGATCATGAGGCGAATTATCCGGCAACCGATGAAGGCAGGGCGGCGCTGATGAGGCGCTACCACGAACTCGAAGCGGAAAAGCGTATTGCCTTCGTTACGTTCCACCAAAACTATGATTACGAAAGTTTCGTCGAGGGTTTGCGGCCAGAAACCGGGGAAGCTAACGAGGGCGAAGGCTCTACGGCGGGCTTTCGCCTGGTTCCACGTGCAGGGATTTTCCGCGAAATTTGCGCACTGGCGGACCAGGCGCGAACGCGAACGGTCCCTCAAACCGGCTCTACAGGATACGATTTCTCGGACCGTCGTTTCTGGAAGATGGGACAAGGTGCGATAGGCAGCGAAGATGATGTCTACGATTCGGCGATCGCCAACGGCTACATAGCGCTCGGTTGGGGCGGATCAATTGACTGGAGTTCAAAGCGTTTCTCAACGTTCGAGGCCATTAAAGCTGAGTGGATTGCGCAGAATCCGGAGCAACCAACGAAGAGTAACTGGACCCAAATGTGGCCTTTCCGCTGCGAAATGAAAGTCGGGGATATCGTTATCGTCCCCTATGGCAACACGGCGTTTCGTGCGGTTGCGGAGGTGACCGGTGATTATAGATTTGAGCCGTCGGCCGAAGGATATTACGCGCACCGCCGCGATGTTCGCTGGTTGCTGACGCTTGATGAACCTCTACCGCTGGACACCATTGTCGACGGCAATTTTGCGATGCGCACGCTCTACTCATTGCCCACCAAAAGGGTCAATTTGTCAGCCCTTGGTCGGTTGATTAGTGGCGAGGAAGGCCGCGATGCACCCGTCATCGAGAAGGGGCCTGCGGACCAGTTTGTCCTTATCATTGATGAGATCAACCGTGCCAACATTTCCAAGGTGTTCGGAGAACTCATTACTCTTATTGAACCGGACAAGCGTCTCGGGATGCCTAATCAGTTAACGCTTACGTTACCATATTCCAAAAAGAAGGATTTCGGTATCCCGTCCAATCTACATATAGTTGGGACGATGAATACTGCAGACCGTTCAATTGCACTGCTTGATACCGCTCTCAGAAGGCGTTTTACATTTCGAGAGATGGCGCCAGATCCAAATTTGCTGAAAAAAGCCGCCGAAAAGACTGGGATCGACTTGGTTTCGATCCTTACTGTCATCAACCAACGCATTGAATACCTAATCGATCGCGAGCACCGTATCGGTCACGCTTTTTTTATCGCTTGCGATACTAAGTATAAGGTTCACGCCGCCATGCGCGACAAGGTGATTCCGCTGTTGCAGGAGTACTTCTTTGAAGACTGGAGCCGGATTGCGGCCGTGCTCGGTGATGGATTTATCGGCCATCACGACCTAAAGTGCCCGCTTGGCGAAGGCGACAACCGTAAAAGCTGGTTCGTCCGCGGCGAAGATCAAGTGGACGGTGGCGCCAACTTCCCTTCCGACGCGTATATGCGCTTGCTCGGTAAAGCTGCTTCGGGAGTCATAGAGACTGAAATCGGGGAATGACCCATCTAACTGTCCATGAATGGGGCCGCGTCGGCGTGTATGGTGACGGCGGAATCGGACCGGTAGGACATTTTTCTCGCGGACAAGCCAATGCTCTGTTGGCAGCGGCACGAGTGCACCCCTTGTCCGGCAATGAGGGCTCGGCAATCCTTGTTGATCACTATCGGCATTTGACCGCTAGGCAAATGGTCGGGGTCATCTCGGCTCCAGGCTGTAGCCTAGAAATCCTACCCAAGATTGATCCCGAAGACCTCCAGACGGATGGCGCTATTCGGCACCGATTAGTGCGCATGCTCGACGTTGCGCTCGGACTCAATCTGGGTGATGGGCAATCATCGTCAATGGCTCGGCAGAACGAAACACTACTTGATATCCTGATCCGCTTGTTTGCTGACCGCCTTCTTGCGGAGGCTAGGCGCGGGCTGCCGCGAGCATACATGGCACAGGAAGAGGATCTCTTCGCGCTTCGCGGTCGACTGAATGTGATTCGCCAGTTCACCCACAACGCGGTGCGACCCGACAGACTCGCCTGTAGGTTCGACACGCTTATGGCTGATACCGCACTACTGCGCATCATGAAGGCCAGCGTAATTTTCCTGCGCAAGCATACGCGAGTGGCCGAAACAGTTCGACGCCTCGATGAACTTCGATTCTTGCTAGCGGATGTGAGCGACGTCAGCGCCGATGCGCTGCCGTGGAAAGAGGTGCGGATTGATAGAACAAATCGCCGTTGGGAAACACTTCATGGCCTCGCCCGTCTCTTCCTGAAGCGCGAGTGGCAGGCCACCCATCACGACGCAAGCGTTCGGCATGGCATCACCCTGCTCTTCCCAATGAACAAACTGTTTGAGGCATACATTACGGCGCTTACACGGCGTGCCCTCACGGGCAGCGAGTTGACGGTTCATGCGCAAGGCGGGCGGCTTAACTGCTTGATTGAAGAAGGCGAGGGCGGCATCGAGCGCTTCCAGACCAAGCCAGATATTTTAATTAAAAACACTAAAGAAACTGTTCTCGTGATCGACACAAAATGGAAGCAGATCGGCCGTGACCCTAGCGATGCGAAGCGCGGTGTCAATCAAGGCGATATCTATCAGATGATGGCGTATTCTCGGATTTATCGCTGTTTTGAAGTGATGCTGCTTTATCCACATTATGCAGGCCTAGGCCCTGAGACATTGGACGCGGCCTACGGCATTTTGCAGGGAAATGAGCGGCTAAGGGTCGCAAGCGCCGATCTCGCGCGCGGAGAGGCAGCGGTAGTCGGGCAGTTGGCGAATTTGATAACATCAAGCACCGGATCTGACAGCCCTTTAGAATCCGAATTCAGGCAGCAGCAGGTCCAGCTGGCTTCATGATCAAGTCGACCACCAACCGAGACTAGGCACAGTTCTTCGTCCTGCACCCCCTTGCCCACACCCCGAAAATCCCGTCGGGCAGAAAGCCCCGCCGGGCTCAGAATACACGAAGAAAATTTTTGGATTACCTCGTGAGACCCGCTAGCAAAGCCACTTCACGACTATCTGTCGGTGCCGCAACACGATTCCGTGCCATTGCGACAACCGCGGATTTAACCCCTTCAAGATCCTCAGACTCGATGGCCTTCTGCCCGGATTTAACAAGGCTATCGTGAAGGGCTTTGTCTAGCGCCGCAAACCGCTCCTCAGCAAAGCGATCAAAAAGTACCAACCAGTAGCGTGGATCTTCACCATAGGCGCGGCGCAAAAGGGCGCGCATTTCCTCGATAATTTGACGCGCACGATCCCAATCCTCACGGGCGAGCGCCTCCCGCGCAGCTTTGCCAAGCATGATCATCCGTTCAACCGCAGATTCACTGACAACGTCGGCCAATTCAGAAAAGTCATCCTCGATATCAATTGTCTCTGCGAGTAATGCCGGGCGTCGATATTCCGGCTGGGACCGAAGTTTTGCTAATTCCTGCAGGATATGACGCGCTTCCTCGCTGATGGCGCGACGGGCTTCTGCGTCTGCTGAATTCGCCAATAGCTCGCGATGTCGATCCAGACGTCGACGGAGTTGAGCGACATCTGTGGCAGCCTCAGATCCGAGAGTGTCTGCGGTTTCCGTCAGAGCACGGTCTGCGGCATCTAGGGATGATGCAGCCAAGGCCTGTCCATCGTCGCCGTCAAAATTCTTGTGTCCGATATCCGGCACATAGAAATTTTTCTGCGCCAATGTAACGCCGAGGCGCTCGATTTCCATTTCGCAACTGATGAGACCGTTATCGTCCATAGCCCAGTGAATAAGTACGGGAGTGCCCGAAGGCAGACGTTGCCCCTCGTCCAAATCTCGCTCAGCCGAGACCATGAAGCTGCCTATCCACAGGTTCAGATTCGGATCGTCGACACCCTCAACATGATTGAAAAACTCAGCTGTGATATGCCCTGGCGTGCCGGCGATGAGCTCGCGGGTAGTCTTGAAATCTGTGACGCCTTTGGCAGGCAGAGGGTCGCCCTTCTTGATCAATGGCCATAAGCGGTTGTAGGGCGCCGTCGATGGTCCCGCGACGATCTTGACAGAGACTGTCGCTGCAGCAGTCGCCGCAGCAGCGCTAGCGTGTACGCGGGTGATCACCAAGGTTTGATCCGCCGCTGCGTCGGTGCCATCTGGGCGTTTCAACTTCGCGATGAATTGATTTTCACCAATTGACGGCAGGCGAACACTCTCGTCACGATCTCCGGTCAGTTCAAGTTCGCCGCTGTCAAAGCCGTCGGCGCCGACGATCCTCAACCGAATGCCGGCTTCAATTGCGGATGCACCGACCTTTACACGGATACGACCGGTGTCGTCGGCGACGCGGGCAGTGTACTCGAACCTTACGTCAACAGACCCAGTAGCCTTGGTTGTGGCCCTCTGAGGTTTGCGTCGACTGACACTGTCGGTCCAGTCACGGCTTTCTGCAAAAATCGCGGCACCACGAGCCACTGCTGTCATTGGGTCAGCGGTCAGATCCGCCGGAATTCCAAGTTCCGATGGCACGCGTTCCCGCACATACGGAATATTCGAAGGGCCTCCGATGAAAACAATTCGATCAATGTCATCGTGGGTGACATGGTTGTCAGCCAAGAGCTTGCGGCACAGGGAAATGCTATCATCAATACGGTCTTTGATAAGGGCCTGAAATTCGGACCGGGAAATCGTCGCCTCGATATAAATCGGTTTGCCGTCGAGATCGTTCACACGCGCTTCGTCATCACTGACAAAAACGGTCGCCTCGTTTCGCGTCGAAAGTTCTATTTTGGCGAGTTCGGCGTTAGCCCGAGCGATATCGAATAGCCGTTTGTAAGCCGGGTCGGATAAAGGATTTGAAGGCAGCGCAAAATTCTCTGAAAGCCACCGACGTACTATCGAATCGAGAATGACGCGATCAAAGTCTCGACCGCCGAGCATGTTGACGCCTTCGTGCGCTAATACCGAGACGGTACCGCCCAGGCTTTCAACAAGCGCCACGTCGAAGGTTCCGCCACCGAGGTCGTAAACCAAAAAGCGCCCATCGCGTCGCGTTGCGCCCTCGAGCGCCGACATGGCCGCGGCAACCGGCTCCTGAATAAGCCCAACACGATCAAGTCCGGCGAGCATTGCTGCTCGAATGGTCGCCTCCGACTGCATCTGATTGAAAGCGGCAGGAATGGTCACGACCGCGCCGGCGATTTCGATCTCTCCCATCGCTGCATACACCTGACCAACCAACGTGCGGAGCACCTCCGCGCTTGCCTCCTCGGGACTGAGCGAGATGCCGGCGGCTGCAAGGTTCAGTTTGCTGTCAGTGCCCATCAAACGCTTGAAACCCTGCGCGACGTCGCCTGGCGAACTTTTCAGCCTTTCATATGCGCGCGTTCCGACAAACCGGGCACCGCGCTTGTCGGCGTAGATCACACTCGGCAGCACATCCCGTCCATCAGAGGTCTTGAACAGCCGCAGTCCACCGGGGCCATTTCCAACGATGGCAGAGTTTGAAGTGCCGAGATCAATTCCCAGATACATTGCTTGCGCCCCCAACAACTCGTCCCATTCTTACTACGCGGTCACCGGCCAAGACAGCAGGATCGATCGTCTCGACAACGATTGGATCAATGATCGCACCGAGTTCGTCCGAATTGATAGCCTGTACCGGAATTGTCGGTCCAATGATCTGGGAATCAAAAACAACGATACGCAACCCGATACCCGAGAGGACGGCTTCGAGCTTTCCCGCTGCAAATCGGGCCTGAGCAGCGGCGCGATGAGCCCTGCTTTCGTCAAGATGGCTGATCGCACGTTCAAACGCTCGGTGGAGCTTCCAATACTCGACAGCAAGATCCGCTACAGCGGCTTCATTAATGTCAGTCATCAATGCCAGCTCTCCACAAGCAACCTGCCTTCTTCACGTAACTTAAGTCCATCAGACGCGATCTCTCCGTTTACGACCGTCATGTCGCTTGGCATGTAGCGAAAATTACCGCAGCGGCTATTGAAGTCTTCAACCGCTGCATTAAATCCATCGATTTCCGATGAGCTTGTATTGGAAACGGCGGTTTCTGCAGCGTTGAGCCGCTCTTTTTGTCGAAGACAATATCTTAGCGACGATATCGAAAGAGATTGGGAATAACCGGGGGCAGGCTTGACCTCGGTAGCATCAATGCCGTTTTCTGCGGCTGTCACGTCAGGATCGATTGCCGCTGCATCGGCGGCGGGTGCCATCGCGTCTGCAGCCATGACATCTTCTGCCGGCGCCGCCTCTGTAGTAGATAAGGTATCTTCAAATTCTGTTGAGGTCGTTACTGGCGTGTTGTAGTCATAACTATTGTCTGTTGATGACTTATCATTAACATTTGCAATGATCACTATCAGCCCGATTATGCCAGTCACCCACCAGCCAATATTGCTACCTTGGCCTTGTATCCGGTCTTCAAGATTCTTTCGCACATTGTAGAGAGTCGAGCGCTGTCCGGAATCATTAGCATCATCTAGCATCTTGTCGATCAGCGTTACCGCTTTTTTGAATTCCTTTGCTTCAATTAGTCTCTGAAGTTCGTTTTCATTTTGTATACGGCTTAGCGTCTGCTGATCTGATAGAATCCGAGCGAATAAATCTGATGACATCTTTGCTCTATAAGAAATAAGCCAAGATGTAATCGTTTGTGCTGCTGTGGTTTCCGAATGTTCATTATGCAGCTCAAGCGCAAGGTTACGCACGACAATAGTTGGCATGTCGGCACTTTCGCCTACACCGCAGGCGTCTAACGCTGCCTCAAAAACAGGGGCCCAATTATCTGAACGAACGCCACCTGAAGTTTTTGCTGTACCGGCTGCAACGAGAGATTGTGCGTTTTTGGGGTTTGCGCGCACCTTGTTCATTATCGCCACAAGAGGCTCGCAGGCCTGTTCGATCCTCGCCTCTTCCGCCAATTCCTCCAGCGTATCGATATCTTTTGCGAAAACATCGCGCATGCCGGCCAATTCGCCGAACGCATCGTGCAGCGCTCTCGAGACGATCAAGGCCGCATTGTAAGCCCCCCGTTCGTTGGCAAGCGAAATGCATAAATCTCTGATCATGTTGCCAAGTTGTTTCGTCTCCGGCTCGTCAATCCCATGGGCCTCGTCCCAATTCTGCACAGGCTGTCGAACGGCGTCCCACTTGCCGATCGATCCGGCGAGAGTTTGCGCGTCTGATGGTTGCGCCGACGCCCGAAGCGCTTCGGCTTGCGCTTCGATTTGCTCCGTCAGGCTGCGTAACAATGGCGCTGTACGTCTGGCATACGCCTGCACGAAGGCGGCCAACATGACGCGACTGCTGATCTCGCCGATGCACCTTTCAACGATGGTCGCCGCCAGCGCACGACCGCTTTCGTTGGCTGCAAGACGCTCCGCAAGCACATCCGCATATTCTGCAAGTTGCGTGTATATCGCATCTCGTACCGCTGCTTCGTTGACACTGCCAAAACCGGATACCTGTCGGGCAGCATTGATGTCCGCAGTTACCGCAGGGGCATGGTCGGCGTCACCCTTTTGCAAAAGAGCCAAGCTTCGGCCGATATCACCGCCATTGCCGATCAGATGCGCGATTACATTCACGCCATCCCAGCCATCGCCGCAATCGCTTCGATCGTCCGGCCCCTTGAGTTTTGCAATAATGCTCCGGGCCTGTGCCGGCGTCTTGCCCGGCAAAAATGCCACTTCGGCGCGAAGCCGGTCCTTCGGCGCGGTCAGCGTCCCCAGCATGCGATCAAGATCGCGCTCCTCGATCTCGCCATCAAGCACGGCCTTTTGCTGCGCTTTGATGATTTCGGCACGCGTGGCACGCATGCTGACGTCGAGTTGTACGAATGGGCTCGTCAGTAGATTGAACGCCACGATGCCCCCAGAAAGGTCGGAAATTGCTACTCTGTTGCCCTGAAATTAGCTTAGGGAAATCGCAATAGTCCGGCAACGCCTGATACGGCGATTACTCCCGCCCAACGACCGTATCGTACAGTCCATAATGCGTCAGGCCTTCATGACTCTCGATGCCGGTGTAGCGCAGTGATGCATCCTCATAGCGGCGGAAGGCAAAGACCGCCTGGTTCATCTGCTCGGTGTTGAACACCTTCAGGCGGACGAGAAGGTGGAAATCCTTCACTTCCAGCCCCGTTACTGTGCGGAACAGGTCGGGTTCCAGCTTGGTGATAACGTCCTGTAGGGTGTTTTCGCGATAATCGGTCAGATACATGAACGCCGGGATCCGCGTCGCGAACTTGATCAGCTTTTCCTGAACCAGCTTGCGCTTCGATTTGAACTCGCGTTCTTCGTCGGTCAATTCCTGCTTTTCCTTCGGCGTCAGCTCTGCCTCTTTGGCCTTGTTCTTGAGTTCCTTGACCTTTTCGCTCTTGTTGATGATCGTTTCGATGATGTTGTCGCCCAACGCGCGCCAGCCTTCGATGCGCTCTACGGCTGCCATCGCTTCGGGGTTGTCGAGCACCCGCCGCAGCGTGTCGTTATCGACATTGACCAGCAACGCGCTTTCCCATTTCCGCGCCAGCAACGTTGCTGAGGTGCCTGCCATGGCGATGTCGAGGATCCCGCCGGCATCGATCTGCGTCATGTTCGCGCCGTCATAGGCAAGCACGGGCAGGAACGAGACGAGGTCGCGAACCGCGTTTTCCGGGTTCGATTCATTCGGCGAAAGCCCGATGCCATATTCGGACAATTGCCGCAGCGCGCGCGTCGGAGCGAAGTCGAACACATAGCAAACTGGCTTGAAGACCTCTTCCTCGTTGGGGTCGTCGCCATTGGGGTTCTTCTGCGACCAGGGCGACTGCACCCGGAATGCCGCCTGAAAATAGGATTCAGGCGATTTCAGGTTCCGCAGCATCAAAATGGACGACCATTGCGACACCGTCACGCCCGTCGTCAGCTTGCCGCATGACAGCGTGATCGTCTTTGTGTCAAAGCCACCGCCAATTGCCTTGCGCACCGGCGGCAACGCCTCCAGGCCTATCCCGGCCGCAGCACCAGCCGCGACGATCACCCTGTAATCATGCCAGAACACATTGTGGTTTTCGGCCAGCAAGTTCGCCATCGCATGGCAGGCGGCGACATTGGGCAGGAACCAGAAAGCGTGCTGGAGATAGGGCAGCAGGCGCACATCTGAATAGGGAAACGGCGGCCGCGTCCCGGTTTTCAAATGGTCGACGGCGGTTGCGGTATAGGAGCCGCGGATGATCTCCAGCCACTTCTGCACGTCGCTCTTGTGGGTGAACTCCGCCGCCGCGCCGGTTCCTTTTGCCTCGAAAAATGCGTTCAGATCAAACTCGGCAAATTCCCCGGCATTGGCAATCGCCACCAGTTCGTCGGGCATCTGATAGGTGAGCAAGCGCATCTGTGGCAGCGCGCCATAGGGGTTCAGCTTGCCGGGGTTCGCCGCCGCAAACGCGGCCTTGGCGCGCTGTTCATCGGTGTAGGTCCAGTTGAAAATCTGTTCTTCGATGAACTCCCCGGTCGCCAGCGCCTTGAACGGCGTGCCGGACAGATAAAGATAGGCCTTGGTCGTGATCGGCAGGAAATCCGCCTCTTTCTCGGACAGGACGGACAGATCCTCGTTCACATTGCCCAGCCCATCGGCATATTCCAGCTTGGCTTCCTTCTTGGCGACCGCGTCTTCTTCGCCTTCGAACAACTCCTTCGCCGTGTCGCGCCAGGCGCCGAAATGATATTCGTCGAACACCACCAGGTCCCATTTCACGGCATGGAGCCAGGCGTTCTTCGCCTTGATGTTCCCCGCCGTGTCCCGGCCCAACAGGTCCTGGAATGACCCGAAATACACCACCGGCTTGCCGCGATCGATCTGGGTCGGGTCGCTGCCGGAGGATTTGGACAGATACTGCCAGCCGTCAAAATCCTTGTGGTTTTCAAGGTCGGTTGCCCAGGCATCCTCGACCGCCGGCTTGAAGGTCACCACCAGCACACGCTTGGCACCAAGCTTTTTGGCGAGCTGATAGGCGGTGAATGTCTTGCCGAACCGCATTTTCGCGTTCCACAGGAAACGCGGCACGGCGTGCATGTCCTCCTTCCAGATCGAATGGAAATAGGCGTGGGTCTTGTTCACCGCATCAATCTGCTCGCGGCGCATCGGGAAAGTGTCGGAATGCGTGCCGGTGAATTTCTGGCCGGTGCGCAGTTCGGTGAGGACGGTTTGCGTATCGGCAACGGTGCAGTGCATCCATTCCAGCGCAGCCTTGGCATGGCCCTTTTTGGCCAGCGCCGCGCGCACCTGATGATCGGTGAAGATCGAGCCATCCTCGCGCTCGGCGGCCTCGTCGAGCAGGATGGAGAAATTGGTGATCGCGGCGGTCTTCAACTGCTCGGCGACGCGCTGCTTCACATTGCGGCTGGTCTGGCCGACCTTCAACTGGCCGGCATGCGCCACATCATCGATGGCATAGGCATAGATGCGCGGCCTGGCTTCGGGCTTCGACGCGAGAATTTCGTCGATGGATTTACTCACCGTCCATTTCCATCGGCCGAATCTGTGATGCTATGTAATCTTGCTCATCCTTTGTGAGGCCATATTTCATATAAAGCGCCTCGTCAGTCCAGATCCGATCCCATATTTGCATCGGCACCCAGGAATACGTTGAATTTAGCGCATGTTGCGTTATTTTTCTTTGCGACACGAGAAAACGGAAAAAACGGGTAGTATAATATGATTGCAAACTTTTGGCGCAATCAACAGAGTCGACAAAGAATACGAGAAAAGATTGTGTACAAACAGACGGCGGAGCAGCCAGAATTGATTTTCCTAAAATCTGGTGCGGAACCCCATCGCCGCCATTATACGCTTCTGGCGCAAGAATCTTCCATTTATCAATCAGATTTTGGCTTTTAGAAATTTCGGAGCGTTTTAGGTAGCCAACTCCTCGTTTCATTTTACGAATATAGTAAAGTTCTACGTCCCCTGACCGCTCTTTTTGACTAAAATCGTCAAAATTCGAGGCCAACCCAAACGCTGTGTCGCGAGTAAGTATGGTGTTGATCGGAGTTTCGTTTTTGCCCAGAACTTTGTGCAATATCGATATAGCGCGACCGTCGCGGACAAAAATGTCATACTCGTCCAGCTTCCGCGAAATCGGACCGATGACTTCATCCCCACGCACCGTTGTTACACTACAATCGCCTGAATGGTTTTTATCCCAAAGAAAATAACAAATACCGGCTTTGATCTCGACGCCCGGGAAAACCTCACTTGAGGCCGGAAAATCGGCCAACTCACGGAGATGACCACCTTTTAGGATAGATTGGCGGAATTCGTCCATTCCGCGCCCTCCCGCCAACCAGCGAGAAGGTACAACCATGCTGACGTAGCGCGACTCCAGACGCATCGCCTGTTCCACAAACAGGTGATAAATGGAGGAGTCGCTGGTTCCGCCTGCTCCCCCAGCCATTTGATAAGGCGGATTGCCGATGATCACGTCGAATTGCATGTGGCCTCCAAACAACTCGGCGATACGAGCCTTAATATTGTCAGAATGAATAAACGCATAGGCATGAGTTTCGAAGTCAGCTTGGCGGTCAAAGATGGCTCGCGGCGCGCTACAAAAGCTGCACTTATTACCTTCCCAATTATGCTCCAAACTTTCAAACCAGATATTGCCATCATCACTGGCGAAGCTGGTCGCAATGGAATGCTCGCCTTTGGCGTGCTTGGAACAATACAGACTGCGCCGCGCCAACAGGCTGGTGAGCCGGGTGATGCCAATGCCGAACACCTGTTCGGTCAAGATATGGTCGACCCGCTGCTGAAGGTCTGGAATGGCACCGGCCAGCCCCTTGGTCAGACGGCTGGCGATCTCGCGCAGGAACACGCCCGATTTGGTGCAGGGATCGAGGAATTTCACCTTCGGGTCGGCCCAGATATCGGCGCCGTCATGGTCCGCCGCCCAAGCCGCTGCCACCGTATCGAGCATGCGGTTGGCAAATTCGGGCGGGGTGAACACCTCGTCGTTCGAAAGA
>JBBQPR010000039.1:0-28101 GCA_038217075.1 Sphingomonadales bacterium | reverse complement strand
CAACAGGCCGATCGCCGCGGTCGCCCCGCCCATGATGCTGATCGTCACCAGAAACGTGTATTTGCGGCCGATGCGATCG
The DNA here is from genome assembly GCA_038217075.1 of Sphingomonadales bacterium. Lineage (GTDB taxonomy): Bacteria > Pseudomonadota > Alphaproteobacteria > Sphingomonadales > Sphingomonadaceae > Sandarakinorhabdus. Next base: position 28,022 of record JBBQPR010000039.1, on the reverse strand, counting down.
CCGAAATAGCCGAATATCACTGCCCCGATCGGCCGGAAGAAAAAGCCGATGGCAAAGGCCCCCAGCGAAAACAGCAGCTCGGTGGTCGGGTTGCCGGTGGAAAAGAACAACCGCCCGAGCAAGGATGCGAGGATGCCGTAGAGAAAGAAGTCATACCATTCAAAGACGGTACCGAGCGATGACGCCGCAATGACCAGCCGGTCGCGCTTGGGATCCAGCACCATATCCCCTGCTGCCGTATCCGCTACCGATGACGTCGCCAAAACCTGCTCTCCCCCGGCCCGTGACGGCGCCGCCATTGACGGTCGTCTGCCCCCACCTTGTCTAACGACGCCACACCGCCGCGCAACCCTCTACCCGCTGCGCCTCAGGGCACCACCGGCAGTTCGATGAAACTGCCCGACGCCCCCAGCGACAGGGTCACCGTCGCCGCCCTGTAATCGCCGGGTTTTGCATCAAAAATGTTGGGCACGAACGTTTGCGGATTGCGATCATACAGCGGGAACCAGCTCGATTGCACCTGCACCATGATGCGGTGGCCGGGCAGGAAGACATGGTCGGCATTGGGCAACCCAAAGCGATAGGCCAGCGGCTTGCCCGGCGTGATCGCCGCCGGATGCTCGAAACTCTGGCGATACCGCCCGCGGAAAATGTCCATGGCGATGCCCAGTTGATAGCCCGCCATTGCTGGCCGCCCCGGCACCGTGTCGGGATAGACATCGATAAGCTTGACGACGAAATCGCCATCCGTGCCCGTCGTCGCGGCGACAATATTGGCAATCGTCGCCCCGGCGATATGCACCGGCTTGTCGAGCACCGGACCGGTAAAGCTCAACACATCGGGCCGATCGGCGACATGACGCTGGTCGCTGAGCAGCCAGGGGCTCCAGCGCGCGCCATCGGCAAAGGCAATCGGGCGCGCGATATAGGGCACGGGCTTGGCCGGATCGCTGACATAGGCGACGCTGCCGGCCACAGGCGGCGCAGCCGCAATCGCCCCACCCGGCGCCAGATACAGGGGCTGCGAAGTTGCTGCGCAACTCTTGGCGCAGCTGAGCGGCCAGGTCGGCAGCGCCTGCCAGCGGTCCGGCCCGGTTTCATAGGCCAGCACCCGCGGCTGGGCGAGCGGCGGCGCATCGTCTTTCAGATAATGATCGAAAAACGGCTTCAACCAGCGCCGCCGGAATTCCAGGGCGGTGTCATTGGGGTATTTCAACGGCCCCAGTTCGGCGCCCTTGCGGATCATCATATTGTGGTGCCACGGCCCCATGACGAGGAACAGCTTGCCATCACTCCCTGGCCGGCCGTTCTGCGCCTTCCACACCGCCTGGCCGCCATAAATATCCTCCTGGTCCCATTGGCTGGTCACCAGCATCGTCGGCACCACCATCGGCCGCGCCGCCAGCAGCTTATCGACCGCCTGTTCCTGCCACCATTGGTCATAGTCAGGGTGCTGGGCGAGCTTCACCGCAAACGGCAACTGCCCGCCAAAACGGCTCTGCGCATAGGCATTGGCCGATCCTGCGGCGAGGAATTCGTCATAGTCGTCACCCATCGATCGCGCCGGCGGATCACCCCGCCCGGCAACGCTGGTCTGTTCGGCCACATAGTCGTAATTGCTCTGTCGAAATGCGCCATTGTGAAACCAGTCGTCGCCGCGCCAGCCATCGACCATAGGGGAAATCGCCACCGAAACCTTCAACGCCGGATGCGGGTCTATCGTCGCCATCAGGCTGGTAAAGCCGACATAGCTACCACCGGTTATCCCAACCTTGCCATTGGTTTCCGGCACATTCTTCACAAGCCAGTCGATCGTATCATAGGCGTCGGTGGCATGGTCGGTGGCGGTGTTGTTGATCGGGCCGCGCAACGGCCGCGTCATCACATAATCGCCCTCGCTGCCATATTTGCCGCGCACGTCCTGGATGGCACAGATATAGCCATCCTCCACCGGCCGGATGCTGCAATATTCCGGACCGCCATCGTCGCGCATCAGGCTGGCGACGGCACCGCTGGCGCCATAGGGGGATCTGACCAGCACGATCGGCGCGTGGCTCAGGCCCTTGGGGATGAACAGCACGGTGTGCAGCTTCACCCCGTCGCGCATCGGGATCATCACCTCGCGGATGATCGCCGCGTCACGGTCCACCGGCGCGTCATAATGCGCCGGCCTATCGGGCGTCATCGTCGGCAAAAGCGCCGGCGGCGCCGCTGCGGCAGCGACTGCGAGCCCGGCCGTAATCGCCAGTGTGGCCCGCACCATCATCGTTGCCGCCATAATCTTTTGCCCCCTATTCTGTCCGCGATCGCAGCCTAGCCGATCAGACCGTCAGCACCAGCCCCTCGGCCGGATCGATCCGCCCGGCGGCAAGATCGCGCCAATGCCCGGCAACCGCCTCGGCGCCGCTTTGCTCCACCACCCGCAACCAGCCCGTCGACGCAATGAATCGCCCCCAGGCCGCCGCCAGCCGTTCCTCGAACCCCGCCGCACCCCATTGCGCCACCCGCTCGACGATCACCGTCGGCGCGAAAAACAATTTTGGCTGCACACCGGGCAGGCTGCCGGCACTGTCGGCCTGCCAATGCGTATCGCCAACGACGTGGCTTTCAATAAGCCTGTCGCCCAACCCGACATGCACCGACCGCCGCACCGCGCCATTGCCGGCAAAATCAACCAGCGCGGCCGGCCCCGCAATGGCAGCCAGCCCAGCGTCGTCCCCATAGTCCAGCACCACGTCATAATAGCCTGTCGCCTCGGCAAAGGCCCGGTTTGCCGGCGATGTCAGCCCGATGATCCGTTGTCGCCCACGTGCCGCCTGCGCCAGGCCAAGTGCGGTCTTCGATGATGCCGATGTCAGCACAAGCGCCTTGGCCGGGCTGTCCGTCAGCATGGCGTCCAGCACGAACGAGGTCGTGTACAGCGGCCGGAACAGCGCCTGCAGCGTCTCCGCGCCATAGGCGGCGCTGGCCGGCACGTAATTGTTGTAAACCGATGGCAGGGTCAGTCGGTGCGCCGCCATATCGGTAAAGCCGCGCGGTGAAAGCCTGCCCGGCAAAACCAGCGCATGGCTCGCCATCGGCCAATAGCCATAATAGCGATCGCCCGCCGCAACGCCCGGCGCCCGGCTCTCCACTACGCTGGCAAAGCCCCATACCGGTGCGATACCGAGGCCATCCGGCGCCGGAAAGAAATCCCAATAGCGCATATCAACGCCATGGGCCGCATAGGTGACATTGTTGGCGGTCAGCGCAAAACGCTCGATGCGGAACAGCGCCTCGCCATCGCCAACCACGACATCGCGGCCAGCGATCGCAACCTTGCCCAGGTCCGCCCGCGACAGCTGAAGCTCGGTGATCTGCATCTCATCTCTCCCCACGCCGATTGGCGAACCATACAGGCTTTGCACCCAGCGCTTCCTCGATCAATGCCATTGCACCGGGAGATTGCACAGGAAAATCCGCGGGCAAATCCAACGCATGATGAATTTTGTTCTTGTTATGTTCGATAACATGCACTACCCGAAGCCATGGCGTTTACCCTGCCTGTCCCGGGCCGCGGCGCGGTCGCCAATCCGCTTTCACAGCGGTTTGACGATCGCGCCATGGTTGCCGATGGTGACTGGCTCGATGACCGTAAAAGCGTCGATGAAGGCGCGCCGCCGCTGCGCACCACGGTGACCGTCGAACGCCCCAAAACCATCATCACCCGCAACACCTCACCCGATATCCCGTTCGATCGATCGATCAACGCTTATCGCGGCTGCGAACATGGCTGCGTCTATTGCTTCGCCCGGCCCACGCACGCGTATCAAAACCTGTCGCCCGGCCTTGATTTCGAATCCCGCCTGTTCGCCAAGCCTGACGCTGCAAGACTGCTGAAGAACGAACTTTCGATGCGAAGTTACATCTGCAAGCCATTGGCATTAGGAACAAATACCGATCCTTACCAGCCCATCGAGCGGGATTGGCGGATCACCCGCCAGATCCTCGAACTGCTCGAGCAATGCCAGCACCCGGTGACGATCACCACCAAGTCAGACCGCGTCATCCGTGACATCGATCTTCTGGCGCCCATGGCCGCCAACAACCTCGCGGCCGTGATGATCTCGGTAACTTCACTGGTCCCCGAAACGGCGCGCACGCTCGAACCGCGCGCCGCTGCCCCGCACCGCCGGATCAACGCCATCCGCCGCCTCACCGATGCCGGCATCCCGGTCTGGCTCTCGGTCTCCCCGGTCATTCCCGCCATCACCGATCACGAGATCGAGGCGATCGTCGAAGCCGGCGCCAAGGCCGGTGCCGTCGCCGCGATCTCGCTACCCATCCGCCTGCCCCACGAGGTCGCGCCGATATTCCGCGAATGGCTGGCCGCGCATCACCCGGATCGCGCCGCCCGTGTCATGTCGCACATCACCGAAATGCGCGGCGGCAAGGACAATGATCCGCGCTTCTTCGGCCGCTTCCAGGCGCAAGGCCCCTATGCCGCGCTGATGCGCCTGCGTTTCGACAAGGCGGTGGCCCGGCACGGCCTCGATCGAAAACGGCCGGAACTTGATTGCACCCGCTTCCGCCCGCCCACCGACCAGTTGACGCTCCTCTAGGGCATCATCGCGTGGCTCAGGCCGTCGGCAGCTTGTAATGGCGATAGCGTTCGCGCAATTCGTTCTTCAACAATTTGCCGGTCGCGGTGTGCGGCAGATCCTCGACGATCAGCACATCGTCTGGCGTCCACCATTTGGCAATCTTGCCATCCAGATAAGACAAAACCCCTTCTTTTGTTACGGTTGCACCATCTTTCTGACGCACCAAAAGAAGTGGTCGTTCATCCCAACGCGGGTGATGCACGCCGATAACCGCGGCCTCGGCGACGCCGGGCGCACCAACGGCTGCATTTTCAAGATCGATGGAACTGATCCATTCGCCGCCCGACTTGATGACATCCTTGGAACGGTCGACGATCTGCATGAACCCCAGCGGGTCGATCGTCGCGACATCGCCTGTATCGAACCAGCCATCGCCGTCCAGAACCTGGCCACCATCGCCCTTGAAATAGGTCTCGACAGTCCAGGGCCCGCGCACCAGCAACCGGCCAAAGGCCTTGCCATCGCGCGGCAGATCGGCGCCATCATCGCCGACAATCTTCAATTCGACGCCAAAAATGCCCCGGCCCTGCTTCACACGGTAGTTAAGCTGCTCCTCATAAGTCATTGTTTCATTATCAGGTAGCAGCGAGCCCAACGTGCCTAGCGGCGACATTTCGGTCATCCCCCAAAGCTGCAATACCCGCACCCCCAATTTGTCGAAGGATTCGATCAGGCTGCGCGGCACCGCCGAGCCACCGATCGCCGTCCGGTTCAGCTTGCCAAGTCCGCCGCCATGTTTTTCAACATGCTGCAACAGCCCCAGCCAAACGGTCGGCACCGCCAACGCCAGGTCGACGCCTTCCTCGATCATCAGCGCCTGCAGCGTCGGTGCATCGAAATTCGGCCCGCCCATGACCAGCTTCGCCCCGGAAACCGCCGTGGTGTAGGGGATGCTCCAGGCGTTGGCATGATACATTGGCACGATCGGCAGCACCGTCGTGCAGGCGCCCACCTGAAAGACATCGGTCATGCTCGCCGCCATCGCATGCAACACGTTGGATCGGTGGGTATATTGCACCCCCTTGGGATTCCCCGTCGTGCCGCTGGTATAGCACAGGCCAGCCGGCGCCCGTTCGTCCACCTCGGTCCAGGGTGCATCATCGCTTTCGCCGGCGATCAGCGCCTCGAAACAGATCAGGTCGAGCGGCGATTCAGGCATATGCGCAAGGTCGGTCATCAGCACGAAATGCTCGATCGTCTTCAATTGCGGCGCCAACCGCTCGATCAGCGGCAAAAACGTCAGGTCGAAAAACAGTACCCTGTCCTCGGCGTGATTGGCGATATAGACGATCTGTTCGTCGAACAGCCGCGGGTTGATGGTGTGCGCCACGCCGCCCATGCCCGAAATGCCATACCAGCTTTCGACATGGCGGTGCGTGTTCCAGGCCAGCGTCGCGATACGGTCACCCGGCGCCATGCCCATCCGCCGCAACGCCGCGGCCACCTGCTTGGCCCTGCTGCGCACCGTCCGCCAGTTGCTGCGATGCTTGGTGCCCTCACAGGTCAGGCTGACGACCTCCCGGTCGCCATGGTTCATGGCGGCATGGTCGATCAGCTTCCAGACCAGCAACGGCCAGTCCTGCATCGTACCCAGCATCATTTTCTCCCCAAGCCCGTCGGCAAAATCTTGTAGCGATAGTTAAGCCCTATTTAGTGCGCTTGACAAACGGAACAAAACAGGAACATTATGCCCCCACAACAAGAAAGGACGACAATGACCCTCCTCCTCACCGCCTTCATCATGATCGCTTTTGCCGGCGTTTATGCCCTGCTGCTCGCCATGCTCGGCAGCCGCATCGGCGATATCGTCGTCGCACTCGCCGGCCCGCGCCGGGTCTATCAGGCTGCCGGTGGCAATGCCGGTTCTGCCTCACGCCGTTTCAGCTTCGCATAGCTACGCACAGCGAACGGCACCGAAATCGCGTAAACCAGGCTCATCATGCTCAACGTCATCCATGGCGACGAGAACAGGGCGCCGGCGAACAGCCCGATGCCGACCAGCGCCGGCAGGCGTTGCGAAGGCCGCAACCGCACCGCACCCCAGCCATAGGTCGGCAGGCTCGACGCCATCAGGAACGCCACGGTGACAACGACAACCGAGACCAAGGTGTAGCGCACCCGTAGATCCTCCAGGATCACCGGTTCCAGCCAGAAACTGACAAACAACGGGCTGAGCGTCAGCGCGGCGGCAACCGGCGCCGGAATGCCGGTCAGATAACCGGCGCGCTTGTGCGGCTGTTCCGCCGCATCGATCTGCGCATTGAACCGCGCCAGCCGCAACGCGCAGGTAACGGCATGGGACAACGCAATCACCCAGCCGACGCCCGGCATATATTGCAGGGACCACAGATAGACGATCAACGCCGGTGCCACGCCGAACGCGGTCACATCGGACAGCGAATCAAGCTCGGCACCAAATCGGCTGTCGCCCTTCATCAACCGGGCGATGCGACCGTCGATGCCATCCAGCACGCCCGCCACGATAATCGCGGCAACCGCCTTCTCCCATTCACCGGCAATGCCGAACCGCACCCCGGTCAGGCCGAAGCACAGTGCCAGCACCGTCACCGCATTGGGGATCAGCGTGCGCAGCGGAATGCCAGCACGCCGAGCCCGGCGCGCGGCCGGATCGTTCATTGTGCCGAACCGCGCGGCATTGCGTCTGCCAGACCCCGCCGTGCGAGCACGGTTTCGCCCGCCACGGCGCGCTGCCCGACGATGACATCGGGCACATAGCCGGCCGGCAGATAGACATCGACGCGGCTGCCGAACCGGATCAGCCCGATGCGCTCGCCGATGCTCAACGTCGCGCCTTCCTCGACAAAGCGCATGATGCGGCGCGCCACCAGCCCGGCGATCTGCGTGAAGGCGACGCGAACGCCACCCTCGCCCTCGACGATGAAATACTGGCGTTCATTATCGTCGCTGGCCTTGTCCAGATCGGCATTCAGGAACTTGCCCGGCACATAGACGATCCGCGTCAAACGCCCGGCGATCGGCGTGCGATTCACATGCACATCGAAAACGCTCATGAACACCGAAATGCGCGTGCCGGGCCCAGCCGGCAACCCGCCCTCCCCCGCCAACTGCCGCGGCGGTTCGACATTGGCGATCAGGCTGACCAACCCGTCGGCCGGCGATACGATCAGCCCCGGCGCCGTTGGCGTGACCCGCACCGGATCCCGGAAAAACGCCGCGATCCACACTGTGAGGCCGGTCAACAGCCAGGCCAGCGTCGACCATCCAATCACAAACCCGGCAACCAGCACCGAAACGCCGGCGATACCGACAAACTTGCGCCCCTCGGGGTGCATCGGCGGAAATTTATATTGGGCCGATTCGCCCGGCACGACGGGCAAGGGGCCTTCGGGGACGGTTTCGATCTCGGTGGGGAATTCGCTGCTCATACCGGGTGCTTTACCTGCCTGAAACGGCGGGAGCAAATCAAAGCCCTCGCGCCCTGCACACCATCACATGAAGACAGCGCAATGGCGCGGCTGACAAGCCACAGCGAAGCCGCTACCACCCCGCCATGATCAAGTCCCTACTCGTCTTCTGCGGCTCCCGCGCCGGCCATGATCCGGCGCAGGCCCTGCTTGCCGACGCGCTCGGCCGGCTGCTTGCTGCCCGCGGCGTCACCCTCGTTTATGGCGGCGGCGGCGTTGGCCTGATGGGGGTGTGCGCCCGCGCCACCATGGCCGCCGGCGGCACCGTCGTCGGCATCATCCCACGGGCGTTGATGACAGCCGAAATCGCCCAGGCGGGTGTTGCGGAAATGCACGTCGTCGAAACGCTGCACGAACGAAAGGCGCTCATGCACATGCGGGCCGACGCCATATTGGCGCTGCCCGGCAGCATCGGCACCCTCGATGAACTGTTCGAATCGGTCACCTGGCGCGAACTCGGCATCCATGACAAACCGATCTGGCTGCTCGGCGCCAACGGTTATTGGGCGCCGCTGCTCGCGCTGCTCCAGCATATTGCCGATGAAGGATTTGCGCCGCCCGATCTCGCCAGACTGGCTGAATCGCTGCCCGATCTGGCGGCGCTGGGCGACAGGCTGCCGAGGCCAATCTGAACTTTCCACCCCCGGCATTCTTGACCCTTCCGGCAACTAGCCCCTAGACGGTGCCGCACATCGTTCGCGCATCCACACCCCTGAGGAACCCATGGCAAAAATCAAGGTCAAGAACCCGGTCGTGGAACTCGACGGCGACGAGATGACGCGGATCATCTGGCAATGGATCCGCGAACAGCTGATCCTGCCTTACCTCGATATCGATCTTATCTATTTCGATCTCGGCATCGAACACCGCGACGATACCGATGACAAGGTCACCGTCCACGCCGCCAACGCCATCCGCGAGCATGGCGTCGGCGTAAAATGCGCGACAATCACCCCCGACGAAGCGCGGGTGAAGGAATTCGGCCTCAAGCGCATGTGGAAATCGCCCAACGGCACCATCCGCAACATTCTGGGCGGCGTCGTGTTCCGCGAACCGATCGTCATCCAGTCGGTCCCGCGCCTGATTCCGGGCTGGACGGACCCCATCGTGATCGGCCGCCACGCCTTTGGTGACCAGTATCGCGCCACCGATTTCCTCGTCCCTGGCCCAGGCAAGCTGATGATGAAATGGGTGTCGCAGGATGGTGAGGAAACCATCGAGCATGAAGTGTTCGAATTCCCAAGCGCCGGCGTCGCCATGGGCATGTACAACCTTGACGATTCGATCCGCGATTTCGCCCGCGCCTGCCTGAACTATGGACTGGTGCGCAAATGGCCGGTCTATCTATCGACCAAGAACACCATCCTCAAGGCCTATGACGGGCGTTTCAAGGATTTGTTCCAGGAAGTTTATGACAATGATTTCAAGGTACAGTACCGCAAAGCTGGCATCGTCTATGAACATCGCCTGATCGACGACCTCGTCGCTTCGGCGCTGAAATGGTCGGGTAACTTCATCTGGGCCTGCAAGAATTACGATGGCGATGTGCAGTCCGACATGGTCGCGCAGGGCTTTGGCTCGCTGGGCCTGATGACGTCGATCCTGCTGACGCCCGATGGCCAGACCGTCGAAGCCGAAGCCGCGCACGGCACCGTCACCCGCCATTATCGCATGCATCAGGAAGGCAAGCCAACCAGCACCAACCCGATCGCCTCGATCTTCGCCTGGACCGGCGGGCTCAAGCATCGCGGCCTGCTCGACGGCACGCCCGAGGTCACGAAATTTGCGGAAACGCTGGAGCGGATCTGCATCGAAACCGTTGAATCCGGCGCGATGACCAAGGATCTGGCGCTGCTGATCGGCCCGGAACAGCCATGGATGACGACGGAAAAGTTCTTCGAGGCCGTCCGCGCCAATCTCGACAAGGCAGTACTGGCGCAATAACGCGCCACCTCTGTCACCCCGGCGGCACTACCGCTGCGATCCCGGGCTCGATTGCAGCTTATCTGATCGTCAAAGCGCCGCCGCGGATATCTGCAGCATCAGGGTCAGCCCCAAAGGCTGGCCTTGTGGCCCGAAATATTGATGTACAGGAAATCCCGCTCGATCCCTTTTGAGGTGATCTGGCTGACCCCGTGATAGCTGTTGTTCTGGCACGGGAAAAACACGCCCAGATTGGGTGCGGGGGTCAGGGTCGCCACGCATTCGACATCGGCCGGGCGCGGATGCCGTTCATATTTAGTCACCGGCTTTGGCGTCTTGTGGCGGAAAATCGAAAGATCGCCACCCTCCATGCCGGTTTCCTTGGCGTCAGTGAAATAAATGATCAGCGAACACAGTCGGTTGGGCCGGTCGCAATGCGGCGGCTTGGCATAGCCGCCAAGGCTTTTGTGCACATCCAGCCGTGTGAACAGCTCGATCGGCTTCGCCCGGTTCAACGGCGCCAGCACCCGGCTGGCGGTGGTCATTACCCGGTCCTTCACCGATGCGGTTTCGCGCATCACGGAGCGCGGCTCGGCATAGCCGGTATCCACATGCGACTGACGAATATCGATCGACAGGCCGATCGTGTCGAGGTGATCGGCAAAGACTCTGCGAAACGTATCAGCAAAGGCTTCGGAATTGATATAACCGTGGAATTCGGCCCAGGCGGCGGATCGCGCCACCAACGCCGCAAAGCCACTGTCGCCGCGATAAATGTCAAAGCCCGATCCGGTGCGGCTGCCTTCGGTGCCGGTCTCGGATTTCTGGTCGCCAAAGCTCGCGGCGGTCGGAAAATCCGCCCGCAATGCTTCAAAAATCCCAGCCGGCAGAATCTCCCGGCTGATCACATGCGGGAACGGTTCGGCAACCACATCCTCGCGTGCGATCTGCAACATGGCGATTTCCCTGGATATTTGGAACTACAAATTGGATTGCCGTGCCTACACCAACGCCATCGGCTCTGGCAACATCGCCAGCCACGCATTCGCCGCGGCTCCACCGTCACCTTGCCTCGATTGGATGCCGGGAACGATTGCCCTGCCGCGTGCTTCCACGATGTTGCGGCTGGGGCTCGCCCGTCATGGCTATCTCCGGCACTCGAATAGCCCAGCCATCAAGCCGCCGCGGTGCAGGATCCCTGCAAACACACCGGAAACCGCCGTAGCGACCAAGGCCCGGCGCATCGAACCCGCTTGTGCCAGATTTATCCGCGCGATGGCGGGCCGTTCGGCTTAGACGGCGACTTCTGATATTTCCGGCTGCGCCAGCTTCTGAAACCGCGCGGTGGCGCGCCATCCCGCCCGCGCCGATCCTGCAACGCCGAACGCGACCCTACGCCAACCGCGGCCGCATCATCATCCCCAGAATCACCAAAGCGGCGATGGCGAAACCCGCACCGGCCAAAAAGGTCGCACCCGCGCCAAGCATCGCCCACAACACCCCCGCCAGCACGCTCGCCGCCAACATCGTCAACCCGGTGGCAAGGTTGAACACACCAAACGCCGTGCCGCGCAGCCGCTCCGGCGCCGCATCCACCAGCATCGCCGCCAACAATCCCTGCGTCAGCCCCATGTGCAGCCCCCACAGCGCCACCCCGGCGAGCACCATCGGCAAACCCGACCCCGCCGCCAGCGCCATATCCGCAGCGATCAGCACCACCAGCCCGGCGGCCAGCAGCAAGCGCCGGTCCACCCTGTCCGACAGGCTGCCCGCCGGCGCCGACACCAGCGCATAGACGATGTTCATCACCACCAGCACCACCGGCGCCAGCGCCACCGGCAAACCGCCGCCGGTGGCCCGCAATATCAGGAAAGCCTCGCTGAACCGCGCCATGGTGAACAGCACGCCCAGCAACACCACCCGCCAATAGGCACCGCCCATACCCCGCACATCCTGCCAGGCGATCGGCGGCGGCCGCACGGCACGCGAAGCGCCGCCACGCTTCGGCTCCTCGACACCGACAAACAACAGCGCCACCGCCACCACCGCCGGCACCACCGCCCAGGCGAACACCCGGCGGATATCCCCTGAAAACGCCACCATCAGGCCCATCGCCAGCAACGGCCCAACGAACGCCCCCACCGTATCCAGCGATTGCCGCAGCCCGAACGCGGCGCCCCTGATCGCCGCCGGCGTGATATCGGCCACCAACGCATCGCGCGGCGCCCCCCGAATCCCCTTGCCGATGCGGTCGACAAACCGCGCGCCGAACACTTCGAACGGCGTCACCGCCAACGGAAACACCGGTTTTGTCACCGCCGCCAACCCATATCCCACCAACGCCAACAGCTTTCGCCGCCCCAAACGGTCGCTCAACCAACCCGAAAACACCTTGGTCACCGACGCTGTCGCCTCGGCCAGCCCCTCGATTATTCCCACCATAGCCATGCTCGCCCCCAGCGAACCGACCAGAAACACTGGCAACAGCCCGTGAATCATCTCCGACGAGATATCCATGAACATCGAAACAAAGCCCAGCGCCCACACGCCGCGCGGCACCGCCCGCAATCCCGCCGCCTTTTCCATGGCGCCACCCTGCATCACAACGCCGCCCGCGCCTAGGGTCAGGACCTGTCAGCCTAACCATCTTGACCCCGGCCGCACCCACCCCGACGATAGCGCCAACACACACCGGGGAGGATATATTCATGGCGGCAACGGACATCGGTATCGGCACATGGTTCGCACGCCGCGTCCGTCAGACCCCGCAACGCCCCGCGCTGACCTTCGAAGGCACCACCTGGAGCTTTGCCGAGATGCAGGATCGCATCGATCGGCTCGCCGCCGCGCTGCGCAACGCCGGTGTCTGCCGGGGGGATCGCGTCGCCTTCCTGGGTGTCAACCAACCGGCTTTCTTCGAATTGCTGTTCGCCGCCGCCCGGTTGGGCGCCATCTTCGTACCGTTGAACTTCCGCCTGACAGGGCCTGAACTCGATTACATCATCAACGATGCCGGCGTGCACACCATGGTCGCCGATGCCGGCCACCGCCCGATCATCGATGCGATCCGCGCGTCCCTACCCTGCCGACACTATCTGTCGGCCGATGTTGCCGCCGATGGCTGGCAACCGATGCACGATCTCGCCAGCGCCGCCACACCGCTGTCACAAGGCGAAACGGCCGTCGAAGACGATATCGCCGTCATCATGTACACCTCCGGCACCACCGGCCGGCCCAAGGGCACCATGATCAGCCATGGCAATCTGTGGTGGGCCAACATCTGCGGCAAACTCGATTCCGACATACGCGAAAGCGATATTACCCTGGTAATGGCGCCGCTTTTCCATATCGGCGGCCTCAACGTCACTCCGCTCACCACCTGGCAGAACGGCGGCCATGTCATCCTGCACAGGGGCTTTGATGCGGCGCGGTTCCTCAATGATGTGCCGCACTACCGCATCACCACCACCTTCGCCGTCCCCGCCATGCTGTTGTTCATCAGCCAGCACACCGATTTCGCCACCGCCGACCTGTCGAGCATGCGGCTGATCCTGTGCGGCGGCGCCCCCGTGCCGGAACCGCTGCTGCGCCTCTACAACACCCGCGGCGTGCCATTGAACCAAGGCTATGGCCTTACCGAAACCGCGCCGGCGGGCACCTACCTTGGCAATGACCATGCGCTCGCCAAGCTCGGTTCCGCGGGAAAGCCCGCCTTCTTCGTCGATCTGCGCATCGTCGGCGAGGATGGCCGCACCGAATTGCCGGCAGGGGAGCGCGGCGAAATCATCATGCGCGGCCCCAACATCATGCTCGGATACTGGAACAAACCCGATGCCACCGCCGCCGCCATCGATGCCGAAGGCTGGTTCCACAGCGGCGACATCGGCTATCTCGACGACGAAGGCTTCCTGTTCATCTGCGACCGGTTGAAGGACATGATCATCAGCGGCGGTGAAAACATCTACCCGGCCGAGGTTGAAACCGTGCTCTACGACCACCCGGCCATCGCCGAAGTCGCCATTTTCGGTGAACCGAGCGAGCGCTGGGGCGAAAGCGTCACCGCCTGCGCCGCGCTCAACCCCGGCAAAACACTCGATCTGGAGGAACTACGCGGCTGGGCCACCGAGCGCCTCGCCCGCTACAAACTGCCCTCCCGCCTCGAAATCATCGACGCCTTGCCCCGCAACCCGGCCGGCAAAGTGCTCAAGTTCGAACTCCGCGACCGCTACCGGCAATAGCGCCACCTCTCAAACCGTCATCCCGGGCTTGACCCGGGACCCAGTTCGCTTTGGGACGCGTTCAGCAGAACAGCTGGGTCCCGGGTCAAGCCCGGGATGACCCCGCAAATGATGCGCGCTACTCCCGCCCCCTCAAGCCGCCGCAGCCAACTCCGTCGCCTGGTTTATCGCCGCCTTGGCGTCCAGTTCCATCGCCTCGAACGCCCCACCAACCAGCGACGCCGTCACCCCGGCGGCCACCAGTTCGTCGTACAGCGTGCGCAGCGGCAACTGCCCGGCGCACACCACGATCGTGTCGACATCGAACAGCACCGGCTCGCCATTCACCAGCGCATGCAGCCCTTCATCATCGATCCGCACATAATCGATCCCGCCGACCATCTTCACGCCGCGCCGTTGCAACGTCAGCCGATGCGTCCAGCCTGTCGTCTTGCCCAGCCCCTTGCCCGGCGCACTGGCCTTGCGTTGCATCAACGTCACTTCGCGGTCGGCACGCGCCACCTGCGGCTCCACCCCGGTCACCCCGCCGCGCGGGTGATTGGCGAAATCAATGCCCCATTCCTTCGCAAACACCTCGATGCTCATTGCTGCCGACGTGCCTTCATGGGTGATCAGTTCCGCCACATCGAACCCGATGCCACCGGCGCCCATGATGGCAACCTTCTTGCCCACCGCACGCCTGCCCATGATGACATCGATATAGCTGGCCACCTTGGCATGGCCGATGCCGGGGATTTCCGGCACGCGCGGCGCAATGCCCGTCGCCACCACCACTTCGTCAAAGCCGCCGGCCTTCAACATCGCCACATCGGCCCACACACTCAGCCGCAGATCGATGCCGAGCAATTCGATCTGACGGCGATAATAGCGCAGCGTCTCGTGGAACTCCTCCTTGCCCGGAATCCGCTTGGCGAGGTTGAACTGCCCGCCAATCTCGGTACCGCTGTCGAACAGGGTCACCTTGTGCCCCCGGCCAGCCGCCGTGGTTGCATAGGCCAGCCCCGCAGGTCCGGCGCCCACCACCGCAATGCGCCGAGCCCGTGCCGTCGGTGCCACGATCAATTCCGTCTCCCGACAGGCGCGCGGGTTGACGAGGCACGACGTCAACCGCCCGGTGAACGTATGGTCGAGGCACGCCTGGTTGCAGGCGATGCAGGTGTTGATCTCGTCCTCGCGCCCCTCGGCTGCCTTGTTCACCAGTTCCGGGTCGGCCAGCATCGGCCGCGCCATCGAAACCAGATCAGCATCGCCGCGCGCCAGCACCGCCTCCACCACGTCAGGCATGTTGATGCGGTTGCTGGTGATCATCGGTATCTTCAGATGCTGGCGTATCCGCCCGGTCACGCTGGCGAAGGCGGCGCGTGGCACCATGGTGGCGATGGTCGGCACCTGCGCCTCGTGCCAGCAGAAATGCGTGCTGATGATGGTCGCGCCGGCGGCTTCGATGGCCTTGGCCAGCATCAGCACCTCGTCCCAGGCCATGCCATCCTGCAACATGTCCATGGCGGCAATGCGGAACACCAGGATGAAATCATCCCCCACCGCCGCCCGCACCCGCCGCACGATTTCTACCGGAAAACGCATGCGGTTTTCAAAGCTGCCGCCCCATTGGTCGGTGCGTAAATTGGTCTTTTCAACCAGAAACGTCGAAATCAGATAGCCGGCCGAACCGATGATCTCGACCCCGTCATAGCCCGCCAACCGCGCCATCACCGCACAATTGACGAAATCGGCGATCTGCTTTTCGATCCCCACCTCATCGAGTTCATTGGGCACATAACGCCCGATGCGCGACCGCACCGGCGATGGCGCCACACATTCCGGCGTCCCCGCCAACGGCCCGGTGTGGAGGATTTGCAGGCAGATCTTCACGTCCGGATCGGCGGCATGCACGGCGTCCGTCACAATACGGTGCTGCTCGGCCTCGGCGGGCGTGGAAAGCTTGGCACCCGCCCCCATCGCCTCGCGGTTCGGCCCGATGCCGCCGGTGATGATCATGCCGACCCCGCCCCGCGCACGCTCGGCGAAATAGGCCGCCTGCCGCACGAATCCGCCCTCCACATCCTCCAGCCCGGTATGCATGGAGCCCATCAGCACCCGGTTCTTCAGCGTCGTGAACCCCAGGTCGAGCGGCGCAAACATGTGCGGATAACGGGCGTGCGTCATGAATGGTCCTTCAATGCGTCGCGCCAGCAATGCCACGCCCCGCCCGCAAGGTCAGCCTAGCCATTCTCCGAAGTGCGACCAGAGATGGCGCGGCCGCCGCGCCGGAACGGGCCCGGCTATGTCCCGAGCAACTTCTTCTGGAACAAATTCCTGACCAGCCGCGCCTCCAACAGGCGGCCAACGACATAGAGAAGGGCGAACAGCCCGGCAAAAACATAGGCTGGCGTCGGTGTCGGCTTCTTCTTGCCCCCGCCTTCACCATCCCCGCCGCCGCCGTCGTTGCCATCGCCAACCTTGCTCTTCTTGTCGCCCTTCTTTTCGTCCTTTTTGGGTTCGGGTGCGCCCAACGCCTTGTCGATGGGGTTCATCGGCACGTCGATCTTCTTCTTCTCGGGCTTTTTCGGCTTGCCGGCGGCCTTATCTGCCTCTTCCGCCGCAGCATCCGACGCCTTTTGATATTTGACCACCTCGATGGTCAACTGCGCGAACCCAAGGAACAGCAGCGGCAGCAGAAAGCAGAACAGCAACGCCCGGCTGACGAGGTGATAACGTAAAACCGGCGCGCCTTCGGCGGAATCGATCTGCAAGACCCCGCTTTCGAATACCGACATCTTGTCCTGAGCCGCCGGGTCCTTTTTGCTGAAACGCAGCGTGTCGCCGGCCCGCTGGTGGCTGGTCCCGGGCGTGTGGAACAGCGGGTCGAGCCGCCCGAAAGCATCATCGCGCGACTGCCCCGGCACCAGCGCCAGGCTGCCCCTGACATGCCAGATCCAATCGATATATCGCAAATTCACATGATTTCCTGTCGAGGTGGCCGCCCGGCGCGCGAAGCCAAAGCGCCTGCCGGGCCACGGCATGACGCATGGCAAGGTCGCTCAATTGCCCGCAATGGCGCCAATCACTCCGCCGGCACCGCCGCTGGCCGGCCGTAGCGTTCCTTCATCGTCTTCCAGCCCTCGGTGAACGGATGGGCCATCTGCTCACGAATCGACATGCGGCGGCCGCCCTCCATGCCCAGCAATTCCGCCTCGCCATCGATGCAGGTGCCGAACATCCGGTCGATGAAGATATAGGCCCCGGCATAATTGCTGCGGGTGGATTCATAATCCTGCGAATGGTGCAGGCTGTGGTGCTCGGTGGTGTTGAACAGGAACCGCCACCAGCGCGGCGAATTGAACCGCACATTGATATGCTGATAGATACTGATCCCCAGGCCAAAGGCCCCGGCAATCAACGCGGCGCGCGGCAGGAAATCAAAGAATCCGCCGATGCCCAGGCCAATCAGGAAAAGCTCCACCGGATTGCCCACCGCGCCCTTGTTGATGTTCAATTGCGTGATGTAGTGGTGCACCGAATGGGTCAGCCACAGCGGATGCCAATTGTGCATGGCGCGGTGCATCCAATATTGGCCGAAATCGAAAATGAACGAGATCAGGAACGCCTGCAAAAGCAGCGGCAAGCCTGTGAACCAGCTCAACTTGTCCCAATCATAGGTGTCCAGCAGATTGCCGATAATCTGATCACTGCCAATCGCCCCGCCGACAAGCCGCAGCACCGTGTAGCCAAGCCCGACATAGAACAGGTCGGTAACCAGTTCCTTCCAGGTCAGCCGCCAGCTTTCATAACGCGGGTTCACCCATTCGAGGCCCAGCAGCAACACCTTGAAACCGATGCCGATGGCGATGGCTGTCGATGCCTTGGCGATGGAATTGGGCGCATAATACCAGAACGCCACCAGGGCGAACAACGCCACCGGCTGGAACCAGGTAAAGAAGAATTGTTTGAACGGGCCGCCTTCAACGCGGGGGATATTCTCCCAACCGATGGTCACCGGCGACTGTGTGCCGACCACCCTGTTCCCAACACGAACACCTTCCATCGCGCGCAAGCCCTCCTGACCTTCCGGACTTCATTACCCGATTCTGAAGGCGCCGGCATACGTCATCGGACGTATACCCCTCCTGCGACGACCCGCACTGACCTCAAGCCCCTGTATAAACTCAAGCCCCTGTATAAACCGGCCGCCGCTTCTCCAGGAACGCCCGCATGCCTTCGGCGAAATCCCTGCTCCGCGCACAAAGCACCTGGTTGCGGTTCTCGATCGCCATTGCCGCTTCCAGGCCAGGTGCGTCGATCGCCATCGCCAGCCCCTCCTTGGTCAACCGCAGCCCCATCGGCGATGCCAGCAGCATGTCATCGACATAGCTCTGGGCCGCCGCTTCCAGTCCTTCATCAGGCACGATTTCCGATACCAGCCCCACCGCCAGCGCTCGCGGCGCATGGATGAACCGCCCGGTCATCATCAATTCGGCGGCGATCGAAGCGCCGACCAGCCGCGGCAGGAAATAGCTCACCCCCATGTCGCAGGACGATAACCCCAGCCGGATAAACGCCGAATTCATTCGCGCGCTTTCGCCGGCGATGCGGATATCCGCCGCCAGTGCAAAGGCCAGCCCGCCGCCACAGGCCGGGCCGTGCACCAGCGTGATGATCGGTTGCGGGCAACGCCGCATCCGGATGTAGACATCAGCCAGATGCCCCTGAAAGCCAAAGCCGCCGCCGAACGGCATGTCCTCGGCGTTGCGGCCGCTCTGGTCCTTGATGTCCAGCCCGGCGCAAAACGCCCGCCCCGCCCCGCGCATCACCACGATCCGCACCGATGCATCGTTGAACAGCCGGCCGAAATAATCGCTCAGCTCGTCCACCATGGTCAGCGAAATGCTGTTCAAAGCCTCCGGTCGGTTCAGCGTCAGCCAATCGACGGCGCCGCGCTTCTCCACCGTGATCGTCGTGTATTCGTTCTTCATCGCCACCGCCGCGCCCTCGCCTGAACCAGGCCGTTACCCTCGCGGCAACACGCGCCTGCGTCCACCACCGCAAAAGAACAGCGCGCCGGGCGACCGCTTCCGCGCCGCCGCCGCTCAGGCCACGCTGATCCGAATGTCGCCGATCCCCTCGATCCCGCCGGTCATCACATCGCCCGCCACCACCGGCCCGACCCCGGCCGGCGTGCCGGTATAGATCAGGTCACCGGGGCACAGCAGCATCGACCGCGATACGATCGCGATCACCTCCGGCACCTGCCAGATCAACTCGCCAAGGTCGGCATCCTGCTTCACCACGCCATTCACCGCCAGCCAGATGCGGCCCCGCGCCGGGTGGCCGACCTCGGCAACCCGGCGGATAGGCGCGCAAGGCGCGCTATTGTCGAACCCCTTGGCCCAATCCCAGGGTCGCCCCGCCTCGCGCGCCTCCTGCTGCAGATCGCGGCGGGTAAGATCAATGCCCACGGCATAGCCAAAGACATGGCCCAGCGCAGCATCGGCGGCAATGTCGCGGCCCCCGGTGCCGATCGCGACAACCAATTCAATCTCGTAATGGAAATTCGATGTTTCGGGCGGATAGGCAATGGTCGCGCCGTCATCGATCACCGCATCGGCGGGTTTGCCGAAAAAGAACGGCGGCTCCCGATCCGGATCGGAGCCCATTTCACGCGCATGCGCTGCATAATTGCGGCCGACACAAAAAATCCGCCGCACCGGAAACCGCGCATCCGTGCCGGCAACAGCGACGGATGGCACCGGCGCCGCTGGAAAAACATGGGTTGTCATCGCAACAATTCCCCTTCTAGCAATCCAGTTGGTCGGCAAGCCCGGTCAGGCTGTCGGCCGACCATTCCCACGCCTGCGCCGCATCGGCATCGGGCGCTGCCCGCCCGCCATATTCCAGCGGCCGGTCGATATAGGCGGTGACGAGCCCGCAACCCCGCGCCGCAGCCAGATCGCTGTGGTGCGCCGCCACCAGGCAAAGCTCACCGGGCGCAACAGCCAGCGCCGCCGCGGTCCCCAGATAAACGCGGGGATCAGGCTTGTAGGCGCGCGCGAATTCGGCACCAAGAATCGCATCCCAAGGCAGCCCGGCTCGCCGCGCCATCGCCACCAGCAACGCGACATTGCCATTGGACAGCGTGACGATCGGAAACCGCCGCTTCAACCGAACCAGCCCTGCCACCGCATCCGGCCACGGGTCGAGCCGGTGCCATGCCCGCGTCCAATCACCCAGCATCGCATCGTCCAGCTGGCACGGATCCACATCCCGCGATCGCAATACATCCTTCAGCATCTCGCGGTGCAACGCATCGAGCAGCACGAACGGCCGGCCTTTCGCCATGACCGCCGCCATCGCCGGCTGATAGCGACCGCGCCAGGCATCGGCGAACTTGCCCGGATCAAGGTCTTCGCGCCCGATTGCCTTCAAAAACGGCGCCGATTCCCGCGCGATACTGCCCCGCCAATCGACAACGGTGCCAAACACATCAAAGGCGAGCGCCTTGGGCAAGGCAGCGGAATCGGGCAGATCGGTCATCCGGCGCAATGTCTTGGGGGACGGGTGCGCGGTCAACCAACAATTTGCGGGCCGCCCGGGCATTGACCGCCCCGGCCAGATTGCATCGGTGCGACAACCGGGCCTAGACTTGCGAAGCGATCGCTTTCGGGGCGGAACGGGGGAACATGACACAGCCAACCCCAACAGGGTGGCGCATTGCTGCTCGCTTCGGCGACATGTCGGTCGGCGGCAAGTTCGTCAGCCTGTGCGTGATGCTGCTGGCGCTTATGCTGGTGACATCGATCTGGGCGTTTGTACAAATCCAGAAGGTCACCGCCGAAACCCGTACACTCACGGGGGTCATCGAACCGCTAGCGCGCGCCATGGACATCATCGAACAGCAAATCGCCGACCAGGCGTTGTTCATGGAGCACGCGCGATCCCATGCCGGCGCGCTGACGCCCAGCGCAGATCACGGCACCAGCGACGCCGACCGCTTCGCTCGGCTCAGCACCGATATCGTCCGCCGCCTCGATGCGGCCGATGCAACCGTGCGTGACAACCAGGCCAATGCCGGCCGCGCCGATCTTACCATCGCCTTTGGCCGGCTCGACCTGCAGATCGACAATCTGCGCCGCGAACACGGGCATTATCAAGAAGCGGCGATGGCCTTGTTCGCCCTGCCGCCCGATACGCCGCAAATCCTTGTTGCAGACCGTGAACGCGCGCTCGCCGTGCTGGAAACGCACCTTGTCGCCGCCATCAAGCGGCTCAGCGACGAAGCCGATCAACTCGACGAGGCCGACGAGATCCGGCAGGGCAGTCTTGAACGCCGCGCCTTTGTCGTTTCAGCCAATAATCTCGGGCTTGCGGTATTTGCCTTTCTCACCGGCTCCATCCTGTCGTATCTGCTGACCCGGCGGATGCTGGGCCGGGTGCACAACCTGATCCAGGGCACACAGGAGATCGGCCGCGGCAATTTCGATGTCGAAATGCCGCCACCGCGTGGTGACGAGATCGGACAGCTCGCCACCGCCTTCTCCACCATGGCCGGCCAGCTCCGCACAAAGGCAGCGATGCGCGAAACCTTTGGCAACTATGTCGATCCGCGCGTCGTCGACCGGCTGCTAAATGATGACAGCAGCGGTCTTGAAGCCGGCGAACGTCGCTGCATGACAGTATTCTTTTCCGACATGGAAGGCTTCAGCCGCATTTCGGAAACGCTCACGCCAACGGCATTGGTAAAACTGATCAACCGCTACCTGTCGCTTGCATCCGAACCGATCCACGCGCAACAAGGGGTCATCGACAAATATATCGGCGATGCCATCATGGCCTATTGGGGCGAACCGTTTACCAGCGGCGATCATGCGCTCAACGCCTGCCGCGCGGCGCTGGCCCAGCAGAAGCAGACGGACGTGCTCAGGACCGAACTGCCGGAACTGCTTGGACTAAGGCGCGGCGCGCCGCAGATCAACGTGCGTATCGGGCTATCGACAGGCGATGTCGTTGTCGGCAGCATCGGCTCGCAGACGTCGAAATCCTTCACCATCATGGGCGATACGGTCAATATCGCCTCGCGGCTGGAAGGCGCCAACAAAAGCTATGGCACCCAAACTCTTGTCGACGAAGCGACCGCTGCCGCCCTGGCGGGTGCCATCGAAACGCGCGAAATCGATCTGCTGGCGGCTGTCGGCAAAACCGAGCCGGTGCGGATATTCGAGCTGCTCGGTGAGCGTGGCAGCACAAATCTGCTGCGGCTCGAACTGCGCGATGCCTTTGCTGCCGCGCTGGCGTCCTATCGCGCCTGTGACTGGGATCGCGCCGAAGCCGGATTCCACGAGGCCCTGCGCATATGGCCGGATGATCCGCCCTCGCTAATACTCGCCGCGCGCACTGCCGCGCTGCGCGAACAGCCGCCAGGCAAGGACTGGTCGGGCGTATGGCAAGCCGTCGCCAAATAACCCGCCGGAACGCGGCTCTCCGTCCGGCACAAGCGGACAGCTGGCGTTCCATCCGAAACAGCCGCGGCGCTACACGAAAATTGATGAATATTGATCTGGGATACAGAATGCGATTTAAATCCATGAGAAAGCTATTTATCTCATAAACTTATGAAATGTATTTTTCCATGGACTGACAACGGCTCTGTGCCGCCCACTTGTCCTATTCTGTCACCTTGGCCTCAAATGCGAGCGGGCTGAGGGCGGGTGTGTTGGACCGGCTGATGAATGCGATATCGGCGGCCTGAAATGGAGACATCAAAATGATCAACAGCGCATCAATACGGGCGCAATATCAGGCTGCGACCGCAAAAAAGGTCGAGTAAGGTGATCCCGCCTGTTTGGGCAGTTTGGCGGCGATGCTCAAGTTAAAGAAAAAATCGCTATTTTGCGGGTGCCAGAGTTGGAAGGATTAGCTTGAGCGCAGCTTGTGCAGCCGCATCGCCGCCCATTTCCGCCGAAGCGTTATCGATTACCACGACGCCATTCCCGGTCCCGGGGAACAGCACGACAAACGCGAACCAATAACCATCCGAGCCGCCATGGACGAGCACGGGCCCCTGCCGGCCGGCGATCGAGTCCTGGACACCCCAGTCGAGACCGCTTGGCCCATTGGGCTGAACGGTCTGCATCAACCGGTACGAGGCCGGTGACAACAGTCGACCCTTCCCCTTGCTGCCAGCCAGTTGATCAAGCGAGAACGTCGACCAATCCCAGAGTGACATGTGGAGATTCCCGGCGGGTGCGAACATGTCCGAATTGCTCGGCCCGACCGGCTTGCCCGCATCGTGACCCGAAGGTTGCCCCTTTGGCGTCGCACCAAAGCCGGCGCTGGCCATGCCGAGCGGCATGAAGACTTCCTTGCGCATCAGCTTTTCGTAGCTTTTGCCGGTTGCCCGTTCGGCAACTGCAGCAGCGATCAGGAAGCCGGTATTGCTGTAGCCGAAATCGCTGCCTGGCGCGTACACGGGCGCATTTCGCAGGGCACGCGTGATATAGGCCAGACGCTGGGCTTCGAGCGGCCGCTTGTCGGTGAAAAACTCTTCGACGAACTTGGGATCGTCGACGTTCTCAGGCAGACCGGCATGGTGTGAGAGCAGTTGGACCAGCGTCACCGCCCGGTATTCCGGCCGCATCTGATCAGCGAGCGCTGGGAGCATCGTGGCGAGGGGATCGTCCCAGGAGAGGATGCCGCGATCGACAAGCCGGGCGATCATCGCCACCGTCTGGGGCTTGCCCGTCGAGCCGATGATCCAGCTGTCGCCCAGTGCGACATGGGCGGCTTGATCGGTGCGGCGAATGCCGGTCACCGCCGAACTGGCGATCTTGCCATCCCGGAATATGACCGCGCCCATGGCGGGCGTTTTCGTCCCTTGCATCGCGGCAACCAAGGTCGCCGAAAGCTCGCTGGTCGTTTGGGCCGGGGCGCCCGAGGCGGCCAGAAGGAGCGGAACGAGCGCGGCCACGATGTTGAGGGGCAATTTCATGACGGAGATCCCTTGCTCGAGAGCAGATTGACCAAGGCTGGACGGTTGTCGGGCGTAGCGTGCGGGTTTTCGTCAATCAACCGTGCCGACATTGTAGACAGCACCTCGCGCAGCGCCGCCACGCCGTGATGGGCGCGCGGCGCCGCATTGAGGACCTGCA
This sequence comes from Sphingomonadales bacterium, assembly GCA_038217075.1. GTDB lineage: Bacteria > Pseudomonadota > Alphaproteobacteria > Sphingomonadales > Sphingomonadaceae > Sandarakinorhabdus. Next base: position 3,630 of record JBBQPR010000039.1, on the reverse strand, counting down.
CCGGCTTGCCGACAAAATTTTCGTATCCAACAAGCCAGTCGAGCGCATTCTTCAGGACGCCACTTATACCATGGGCATATTCGGGGCTCGCGATAATCATTCCATCGGCTTCACCGACCTTGGCGCGAAAGCTGGTCACCGTCTCTGGCAGGGATGCCTCACGGTCGGGATTGAAAAGCGGTATCTCGTCCAACGGAAGGATTTCCATCGATACACCATCCGGCGCGTTCGCCGCAACGTTGCGCAGCAGCGCGGTGTTGATCGAGGCGGCGCGCAGGCTTCCAGAAAGAGCGATGATCCGGATTACGGTCATTCGCCGACGCCTTCGAGGCCCGGATGGTCGGCGGGTCGCGGTGCGGGGCCGTCCCAGCGGAAACGGCGAGCGGATTCAGCGATCGGCACATCGTTCACCGAGGCTTCGCGGCGGCGCATGAGGCCGTTTTCGGCAAACTCCCATTGTTCATTACCATAGCCGCGATACCATTGACGGTCGATCAGGCATTCATACTGGAACCGCACGGCGATGCGGTTGCCGGTGAACGCCCACAGGTCCTTGACGAGCCTGTACTCCGCTTCACGCGCCCATTTTTCAGTGAGAAGCGCGATAATCGCATTGCGTCCGGTCAGGAAGGAGTCGCGGTTCCGCCACTCGCTGTCGAGCGTATAGGCAAGCGCGACGCGCGCTGGGTCGCGGCTGTTCCACGCATCCTCGGCGGCGCGCACCTTGGCTATGGCGGTGGCGTGCGTGAACGGCGGGAACGGAGCGCGGGGGATTTCGGTGTCAATCATGGCTCAATGTCCTTTGCGCCAAGCCTGGTGCGGAGTGTTGCATTTTCGGCCTCGAGGTCGGCAAGGCGTGCTTCGAGCCGTGCGACGGCCTTGGCAACGTCGGCCGCATCAAGTTTTTGCGGAATGTGTTGCGGACAATTGGAATCCCACGCTTCAACCTCGAAAAGGATGGCCTGCAGCGGCTTGGCGCGATAACCTTCGGGCATCAGCCGCGCGATCAATTCCGGGTTGTCGTTGACAACACGGGCCCTGCCCCAAACCTTGATCCGGCGGCGGTGAGCATAGTCCATCAGGAACAGGAACGCTTTGGCGTTTTCCAAAAGATTGCCGGTCGAGATATATTGCTGGTTACCAGTATAGTCCGCAAAACCGATGGTGTGGCTATCGACAACGCGAAGGAACCCCTTTGGACCGCCGCGATGCTGGGCATAGGGCTGGCCGCTGGCATTGGACGTCGCGAGATACGCCGTGTCCACTTCGGCAAGAAACGCGACCAGGTCATCGTTGATCCCGGTCCGGAAACCACCGCGTTCTTCCATTTTTGCATAGGCGGCGCGCGATCCGCGCTCGGTCTGGATGGCCTTGACCGTGGGGGTGAAGGCAATATCGCTGGCTGGTCCCGTCATCCTTGCCTCCACATGCTTGCTGGTCGTTCCAATCGGCGCGCGACACGACCGCGCGCAGCCGAATTAGGCTAGGCGGCGCCCGCGTCAGACGGCGGCACATACGCAGCACCAAAGACCGCGACGGGAATGGTGGCCGCCACAACTGTCAGGCCGGTAATCAGCGCGCTGCCCAAAAGAGCGGTAAACATCGATGCGCTGAAGCTGGAACGAGTCATGGCCATGCTCATGGTCCTTTTGTTGGGGAAGTGCCCCGGGCGCCGGGGGGGGGAAGCGACGCCCGGGGTTCCGGGTCGGCTAGGCGGCGTCGGCCAGCACGACGGGGAAGTCGATGTCGGTCTGGGCGACATTGTTGATGTAGTTGGTGAGCACATTGAGCGCGACGCTGGCGACGATCTCGATCACCTGCGGCTCGGTGAAACCGACGAGGCGAACCGCTGCAAGATCGGCGTCGCTGACGCGGCCGCGGGCATCGAGTACCTTGCGCGCAAACACCAGTGCAGCATCGGCCTTGGCATCGCCCGAGTGGCCGCTGCGGTTGAGAGCGATCTCGGTATCGTCGATCTTGGCAAGGTTGAGCCCCAAGTAACTATGCGCCGAAAGGCAATAATCGCAGCCATTGGCCTGGGCGATCGCCAGCGCGATCCGCTCGCGGGTCTTGGCATCGAGGGTGCGGCCGAGCGCGCCATTAAGGCCGAGATAGCCTTCGAGCGCCGCCGGGCTTGACCCGACCAGGCGGAACAGGTTCGGGACGACACCGAGTTGTTTTTCGACGGCATCGAGCAGCGGCTGCGACTTGGCGGGGGCATCTTCGCGGGTGGGAATGGTGAGGCGTGACATAGGGACTTCTCCGGTTCGGGCGGCGGGGTGCCGTCTGTTCATTGAAGATGCACTCGACATCGCTTCGTGATAATTCATTAAATCAACACTTCACTCATGCGGTTATCGGGATAATCATGGACCGGCTTGATATGCTGCGGACCTTCGTCGCGGTCGCTGACAGGGCGAGCTTTGCCGAGGCGGCACGGCGGCTTCGGGTTTCGCCGACGGCAGCCAGTCGCGCCGTTGCGACGCTGGAAGAATCATTGGGCACCGTACTTTTGCGTCGGACCACGCGGTCGGTTCGCTTGACCGAAGAAGGCGCCGCTTACCTCCAGCATTGCCGGGCGGCGCTCGGCGAACTCGACGATGCGGCGCTGGCGCTGCGCGGCGATAAAGCGACCCCGAGCGGGACACTCGTACTGACGGCGCCGGTCACCTTCGGGCGTCTCCACATCCTGCCGATCGTGACGACACTGTTGCGCGCAAACCCCGGGCTGAAGGTCGAACTCACATTGATCGACCGGGTGGTTCGTCTGGTCGACGAAGGCGTGGATGTCGCAATCCGGATCGGCGATTTGTCAGATTCAGGACTTCACGCGCTCAAGGTGGCCGAAGTGCGCCGGGTGCTGGTCGCAAGCCCCGCCTATCTCGCCGCACACGGAACGCCTGCGAACGTACCGGCGCTGCATGATCATGCGCTCCTGTCGTTCACCGAGATTGATCGCGCCCAGGAGTGGCGGTTTGGGCCCAGTGGCAAGATTGCGATCCGGATCGAGCCGCGGCTGACGCTCAACACCGCCGACGCAGCTGTCAAGGCGGCTATCGACGGGCTGGGGATCGTTCGATTGTTGTCCTATCAAACGATCGATGCCGTTGCCGCGGGCAAACTGGTGACGGTGTTCGACGAACTCGCGCCGCCGCCGATCCCCGTGCATCTCGTTTATCAGGCAAGCCGAAGGGCATCGATAAATGTGCGCGCGCTGATTGACGCCGCGCGATCGTATTTTGGAATGCTTGATCTCTCGGGCGCGCGAGGCGCCGGTCCGCATGACTGATTGGGCTACGTAGGTGTTTAGCCACGGCCGTGTAGCTCAATGCTGGCTGAACAAGCGGCGGCTTGCGGGCTTGATCGCGGGGGGCCCGATGACCGAAATGGGGGCGGGTGAACAGCCGATACAATAGCGCAAAGCTGACCCTGCCGCTATTATTCTTGACCGCATTGGGCGAGGTTATCGGGATACACGGCGGATACACAGTGAGGTGGTCCCGCCTGTTTGGACAGTTTGGCGGCGAAGTTAAGCTAATCCCGGGTTTCGATCATGCCGCCAGTTGGAGTGCTTCCATTGCCGGGGCATGCCCCGGCAATGGAAGATTTTCGTTCGCCCCATAGGCCTCA
>JBBQPR010000038.1:0-28285 GCA_038217075.1 Sphingomonadales bacterium | reverse complement strand
GTCTCTCTCTCTGTCTTCCCCCTCCTCTCTACCCATAACAACCTTCCCCTCTACCCTACCCTCCGGGGATATAAATTTTATTTCAGAATAAGAGGTTAAAGGATCCGATGATGAATTTGCTCCGGGCCGCCCTGCAAGGGCATGGACCCATCCACCGGTTTGTGTCCCCGCCGCCACGCCCCTTCGACGTGCCGGTGGAAGCCCTACCAGACGGTTTCGCGGCGTCCGTCCGCCGCCACGTCCTGACCGGCTACTTCGACGCTTACATTGCTGGCGGCATCACCTGGGTCAGCATTCGGGACATCCAGGAGCACCTCGCACCCGGGGCCTGCTGCTACGACGAGCACAGCGGCTGCTATGTCCCCGAACAAATCACCTTTGACCATGAAGCCTATGAAGCCGAGCTGGCCATCAGCGCTTCCAACAACGATTGACCTGCGCCACAAAACTGGCCCAAATTTTCTAGCCGGTTCGGTCCTAGTTTACTGATTGATTCAATTGAAGAAAGTGAATGCCGACTTCCGTTTTTTGAAATGGGCGAATGGCTCGGAAGAGGCCGTATAAACAATTGATATTATTATATATTTTGACGAGACTTCCGTTTTTTCGAAAGTCACGGATCTCACGAGCACGGAAACGCCGGTCAGGCAGGCTCGTAACCACCGTTATCTGTCACACTGGGTTTGCGGAGCTGGTGCTGGTTGTCCCAGAACCAGCGAAGGTAGCGATCATCATAAAGTTCCTCGAAGTCTCGCCTAATTTGAGTGGACGGGAAATCGTTGAGCGCCGCCCAGCTTTTGCATGCCGCATGGTCCAATGCGCGGGATACCCCTAACCGCTTAACGCGCACCTGGCCTTGCGGCTTGGGCCTGACCGCTACCCGTTCGGAGAACTTGATTGCGTTCTCGAACTCGTCTCTTGCGGGCAGTTGCGAATCAGCGGTCAGCCCCTTCATCATATACTTGAACCGAAGCCACTGGGGCGTGATCTGATTGCCCCAGCGGTGCGCGATGAGAAGGGTCTTTGAAGCCTTCGTATTCGCCAACCTTTTGACAACCAGGCGCGAGAGGGTGACCGTTGCATATTGCCTAAATTTATCAACATGTTCGTCGGGAACATGCATGAGTATATGGCTATGCAGGCCCAGTTTGGGGCCTTGCTCCAATACCCAAATCCATGCAGCCGGAAGGCCATTGCGATCACACCACCGCCGCAACGCGTCCAAGAGGTCGCGCTGCCGAGCGGTCACCGCTAGGTCGCCCTCTACGCCAGCCGTCGACCAAGCGATGTCCACCGCTGTGTTCATCATGAGCCCCATGCAATTCGCAAAGGCGACTGCCCGGTAGGCCTTCTGAAATTGCAAGACGGAGACGCTATCTGTTTGACCGCGGCCGAGCCAGGCGCGCTCATATTCCCGACGTGTGTGGCCAAGGACGGCGCCCAGCAGTGTGGCGTAGTAGCCCGAGCCACTAATACCGCTGAACCGGTCATCGCCCTCGGTGATATCAAGACCCCCATTGAAGCGATATCGGAGCCAGTCTTCCCGGCTGTCGAAATCTTCTCGGGTTAGCCAACCGTCTGCGTCCATTGTGTGCCTCGAGCCCGTGGTTGCCGCCATTTCGCAGCAGAGCCACCACGACTGAGAGCTGCGAAGACATTCATTACGAACCGCGTACTAACTACAAATTTCTAGGTCGTTAACATAGAGTTAACCATTTTTCCCGTCAACATGGCCTGTAGCTACCCGCAGGTCGGGCACCTTAACTAGACGCCTACTTTGCCCGGTGATTTGCAGCGAATTCCTCTAGGACCACGACCCTGCCGACCGCCTTGGCGCTTTGGTGGTCGCCAGCCCGCAAGCAATCAAGATGGTCGCTCCACCACTGGTTCATCCTGACTCGTTCGTCCCACAGAACCCCGCGGTTGTAGGTAGCACGGATTTGGTTGCTGTCGGCGTGGGAAAGCGCTCGCTCAATGGCGTCAGGGTTCCACAACCCGCATTCGTTCAGCAGCGTGGACGCGGTCGACCGAAAGCCGTGCGCAGTCATCTGGTCGCTACCGTAGCCCATGCGGCGGAGTGCGCCATTTATGGCATTCTCGCACATGGGCTTCAGCGGCGAACCCAGCTTGGGAAAGATATAGCGGCCTGCACCACTCAGCTTCTTTGCCTCGCACAATATGGCCAGAACCTGAGTTGACAGTGGCACCCGATGCGGCAGGCGCTGCTTCATACGCTCGCCCGGAAGGTTCCAGACGGCCTTCTCAAAATCGATCTCGATCCATTCGGCTTTACGGATTTCACCCGGGCGCTGAAAGACATGGGCGCTGAATACCATAGCCAACTTGGTGACCGGCTGACCTGTGTAGGCGTATATGTCCCGGAGCAGGGCGCCAAGGGCGACGGGCTCAATGATTGCTGCATGATGCTTGGCGGTCGGCGAAATCAGCGCGCCCTGCAGGGGCTGTGCGGGGTCTGTCAAAGCTCGAGCCGTAGCCACCGCGTAACGGAAGATGCGGCTGGAGAATGAGCGCAGCCGCCGAGCGGTTTCACGCTGGCCCTTTCGCTCTGCGGCCTTCAACACGGCAAGCAATTCGTGCGGTGTGATTTCAGCGATCGGCCGCTTGCCCAAGGACGGGGATAGCTTTGAAAGCAGCCATCGCGCCTTGTCGACCGTGATCTCGGCACGGCCCTCGGCCTCAAGCTTGTCAATGTATTCCTCTGCCACGGCCTCGAATGTATTGGCCCCGGCGATCCTTTTGGCGATGCGGGCTTCGCGCTTTGCCTGCGAAGGATCGACCCCGGCTTGAGCAGCCTTGCGCGCCTCATCGCGCGCGGCACGAGCGTGCTTCAGACCGACGTCAGGATAGCTGCCCAGCGCCAGCTTCTTTTCCTTGCCGTCGATCCGATACTTCAACCGCCATAGCTTCGATCCACTGGCTGTGATCAACAGATACAGCCCCTTTTCGTCGGCCATTTTGCGGTCAACGTCGCCGGCCTTCGCCTGCTTGATCGCGGTATCCGTCAGCGCCATCGGTTCATCCTCGCAGACCAGCCGTGAACCGCTTGGAAAAAGGCCCCCAAAAAGGCCCCCAGAAAACTGCGCTTGCCGACGAATATCGGCGAACACAGGCGGTCACTGCGAGAGCTAAACTAGCTGATTTAAAGGGTTTTTTCAACCCCCGGCGGCCGCTGGCGGCCGGGGTGATGGTGCCCGGAAGAGGACTCGAACCTCCACGCCCTTGCGAGCGCCAGCACCTGAAGCTGGTGCGTCTACCAATTCCGCCATCCGGGCACGGGGTAGGCGGCGGGCTCTAGGGGGTCGGTGGCCGGGTTGTCAATCGCTGTGCCAGCGAAAAACTGCTTTTGCGTTGCCGGGCGTGTCAACTCGCGGCGCGACAGCGGCGGTCTGGCGCGCTATGGGGCGCGCCATGCAGACTATGCGCGCCCCATTTTTGTCCGATGCCAGTTCGTCCGGTGCCCTTGTCACTGTTATCGGCGGGTCCGGCTTTATTGGCCGTTATGTCGTCCAGCGGCTTGCCGCAGCCGGTTATCGGGTTCGCGTTGCCGTGCGGCGGCCCGAATCGGCGCTTTTCCTGAAACCGCTGGGCAAGCTGGGCCAGATCCAGCTCGTGCACGGCAATATCACCTCCGATGCGCAAATGGCCGCGGCCTTTGATGGCGCGGATGCGGGTATCAATCTGGTCGGTATCCTTGATGAGAAATCGGGGCAGACGTTCGACGAAGTTCAAGCCGGCGGGGCCGCGCGTGCTGCCCGGGCTGCGGCGGCCGCCGGAATTGCCCATTATGTTCAGGTTTCAGCTATCGGAGCCGACCCGACTTCCCCCGTCGGATATGCCCGCACCAAGGCCGCTGGCGAAGCCGCGGTGCTCGCCGCCATCCCGACCGCGACCGTGTTGCGTCCCAGCCTCGTCGTCGGGCCCGAGGACCAGTTTCTCAACCGCTTTGCCGCCATGGCGCGCATCGCCCCCGTGCTGCCGGTCATCGCCGGGGACAGCTTCTTCCAGCCTGTATTCGTCCAGGATCTCGCGGCAGCCATCGTCGCAGCGCTCACCGATCCGGCGGCGGCGGGCCGCACCTATGAGATCGGCGGCCCGGACGTGATGACTTTCCGCCAGATTTTGCAGATGATCAACGACCTCACCCGTCGCAAGAGGCCGCTGCTTGAGGTGCCGCCTGGGGCTGCGCGCCTGCTTGGCCGGCTGGGCGACATGCTGCCCTTCATGCCGATGACGTCGGACCAATTGGCGATGCTGCAGAAGGACAATGTCGTGGCACCCGGCGCACCTGGCCTTGCCGATCTTGGCATCGTGCCCACGCCGATGGCGGCCTTCGCCCCCGCCATGCTGGAACGCTATCGCCCCAGCGGTCGGTTCCATCGCACCGCCTGAGGCAGATCACCCGACTAGTTCACCAGCCTGCCGACGGAGCCCCCATGGAACATTCGCTGCTCGACATCATCATTCTGGGGATCGTCGAGGGATTGACCGAGTTCCTGCCGGTATCGTCAACAGGCCATCTCATCCTGGCTGGCGAATTGCTGGGCTTCAAGGGCGACGCCAACGCAACATTCGAGATCGCGATCCAGTCCGGCGCCATCCTTGCCGTGGTCGTCGCCTACTTCCGCCGCTTCCTTGATGTCTTCAAAGGCCTGTTCGGCCTTGAAGCCGGGCCAGTCGCCTTTGTGCGCAACATCGTGCTCGGCTTTGTCCCCGCCGGCATCGCGGGCGTCTTGTTCCTGAAGGCGTTCGAAGCGATGCTGCTCAGCCCGATGACCGTCGCGGTCGCGTTGATCATCGGCGGGATCGCCATCCTTGTCATCGAGCGCAACGAAGGCAAGCCTGCGGTTTTCAGCGTCGAGGCCATGCCGGCGCGGTCCGCACTGCTCGTCGGGCTTGGGCAATGCCTCGCCATGGTGCCTGGCGTGTCCAGGTCCGGCGCCACCATCATGTCGGCCATGCTGCTCAAGATCGATCGCAAGACCGCTGCGGAATTCAGCTTCTTCCTCGCCGTGCCAACCATCGCCGGTGCGACGGTGCTGCTGCTCTGGAAGAACCGCGCCAGCCTCGATTTCAGCCAGATGACGGATATCGGCATAGGCTTCGGCATTTCCTTCATCGTCGCGTTGGCGGTGGTGAAGGGCTTTGTCGCCATCGTCAGCCGCTATGGCTTTGCGCCCTTTGCCTGGTATCGCATCGTCATCGGATCGGCGGCGCTGGTCTGGTTATTGGCAAGATAGGTCCGATACGGCCACACTTCCTCGGAAATTAGCGAGCTAATGATCGAATTCACGATCATATAGGTCAATAATCCTGCCATATATCGACATTTTTGCGTGACTCTGCTCGAAAGCACCGGTATTTGAACGCCTCGAAAAGAGGTGGGCGCATGGCCGAAACCAAGATGTTGAAATTCACCAAGAACGCGCAGGCTTTTCCGGCCAAGCGCGTCGCGGACGAACGAACCCAGGATTTCCTTGAAATTTCACGGCCCTATATCATCGCCAAGGCCGAGGAGCAGGCGGCGCGCTGCTCACAATGCGGCGTACCCTTTTGCCAAGTGCATTGCCCGCTGCACAACAACATCCCCGACTGGCTGAAACTGACCGCCGAAGGCCGGCTGGAGGAGGCCTATGAACTCTCAGCCGCCACCTCGACCATGCCCGAGATCTGCGGCCGCATCTGCCCGCAGGACAGGCTGTGCGAAGGCAATTGCGTCATCGAAAAGGACTTCGGCTCGGTTACCATCGGCTCGGTTGAAAAATTCATCACCGATACCGCCTGGGACAATGGCTGGGTCAAGCCGGTTCGCATCATTGCCGATCGATCCGGCCAATCCGTCGGCATCATCGGCGCTGGCCCGGCGGGGCTGACCACCGCCGAACTGCTGCGCACCAAGGGCTATGTTGTCCATGTCTATGATCGCCACGATCGCGCCGGCGGTTTGCTGACCTACGGAATCCCCGGCTTCAAGCTGGAAAAATATGTCGTCGAGCGCCGCGTCAAACGGCTGCGCGAGGCTGGAGTCGTCTTCCACCATGATTTCGAGGTTGGCCGTGACGCCAGCCTTGTCGATTTGCGCGATCGCCATGATGCGCTGCTCATCGCCACCGGCGTCTATCGCCCGCGCGAAGTCGCTATCCCCGGCGCCACAGGGCCGGATGTCCTGGAAGCGCTCGATTACCTCACCGCCTCCAATCGCGTCGATTTCGGCGACATTGTCCCCGATGCCGCCAGCTTTGACGCCAGCGGCAAGCATGTCGTTGTCATCGGCGGCGGCGATACCGCCATGGATTGCGTGCGCACAGCCGTGCGACAGGGGGCCGCCAGCGTCAAATGCCTGTACCGGCGAGATCGCGCCAACATGCCCGGTTCGATCCGCGAGGTCGCCCATGCCGAGGAAGAGGGCGTGGAATTCGTCTGGCTCGCAGCACCAGCGAAAATCGAAAACCGCGCTGTCGTCGCCACCCGAATGCGGCTTGGCCAGGCCGGCGCCGATGGCCGTCGTGCCCCGGAAGCCGAACCGGGCAGCGATTTCACCGCGCCCGCCGATCTCGTCATCAAGGCACTTGGCTTTGATCCCGAAGACCTGCCCGGGCTTTTCGGTGCGCCTGATCTTGGCGTCACGCGCTGGGGCACCGTCCGCGTTGATCACAAGACGATGATGACCTCGCTACCCGGCGTATTTGCCGCCGGCGACATCGTGCGCGGCGCCTCGCTGGTGGTCTGGGCGGTGCGCGATGGCCGCGACGTGACGGCACAGATGCACCACTATCTGAAGGCTGCCGCTGCGGCTGCTGCCACTACCGAACGCACGACCGTCGCCGTCTGAACATCCCGGTCGCGCCCCCTGGCAGCGATCCTTTGAACCGGGCCAAGCCCGAACGGAGTTTGACCAATGCTCGTCCTGATCGCCGCCGTCACTGTTGCCACCGCGGCACCTGCCGCCCGCCCTGCAGCGCCGGCGCCGCGCCCCGTCAGTGCTGCCGCCCTCGCGGCCGCCAACCAGCTCATCGAGCAACTTGGCGTCCGCACGCAGCTGCAACAGACAATGGCGCGGAACGTCCAACTGATGCGATCCGGCGTCGCCATTCGGTCGATGCTGGCACAGCAGCCGGGCTTTGTTGTGGCCTATAAGGCCAACCAGGCCAAATTCGATCCGGCGCTGAAAAAAGCTGGCGCCATCCAGGCCGACGTTGCCGAAAAGGTCATTCGCGAGAACAGCACGGCCACGCTAAAGGAAGCCGCCCTTGCCTATGCTCGCAACTATTCGGTCGCCGAATTGCAGGGGCTTTCGGCCTTTTACAAGACGCCGCTCGGCCAAGCCTTCAACGCCCGCCAGGGCAAGGTTGCGGCCGAAATCGGCGGCGCCACCGGTCGCTTGATCGGCCAGAAGATCGATGCCGCGATGCAGGCTGCCGCGCCCCGGCTGCAGGCGGCACTCGCGCCGCTGAACAGCGCGCCAGCCAGAAAGTAGCAAAGTTGGCGCGCCCGCATGACCTTGCCCGAAAGATCCGCCTGAAAGAACCGCCAATGACCGTTTCCGCCGCCCAGATCGCCGAAAATGCCCGGATCGCCGAACGCGCCCGCATTGCCGATGTCGGCATGTACCGGCCCGAACTGGAATCGGATGCGTGCGGCGTCGGCCTGATCGCCGCCACCGATGGCAAGCCGTCGCGCCGCGTTGTCGTCGCCGGCATCGAGGCGTTGAAGGCTGTTTGGCATCGCGGCGCAGTGGATGCCGATGGCAAGACCGGCGATGGCGCCGGCATCCATGTCGAACTGCCGCTGACCTTCTTCAACGAACATATCGAACGCGCCGGCCATGCGCCAAAGCCAAACCTGCTCGCTGTCGGCCAGGTGTTCCTGCCGCGCACCGATCTGGCGGCCCAGGAAAGCTGCCGAACCATCGTCGAATCCGAAATCATCGAATTCGGCTACAAGGTCTATGGCTGGCGGCAGGTGCCGGTCGATGTCTCGGTGATCGGCGACAAGGCCATGCTGTCGCGGCCCGAAATCGAACAGATCATGATCTGCGGCCCCTTGCCCGGCCCGGACGGCAGCCGCGATGCCATCGAAGCGTTTGAAAAGGACCTGTTCCTGATCCGCCGCCGCATCGAAAAAAAGGTCATCGAATCGCAGATTCAGGGCTTTTACATCTGCTCGCTTTCGGCCCGCTCGATTATCTACAAGGGCCTGTTCCTCGCCGAGGAACTGTCGGTTTTCTATCCCGACCTGATGGACGAACGCTTCCAGTCGCGCTTTGCCATCTATCACCAACGCTATTCCACCAACACCTTCCCGCAATGGTGGCTGGCGCAACCGTTCCGCTGCCTTGCCCATAACGGCGAAATCAACACCATCCGCGGCAACACCAACTGGATGAAGAGCCATGAAATCAAGATGGCCGCCGCCGCATTCGGTGAACATTCCGAAGACATCAAGCCGCTGATCCCGGCCGGCGCCTCCGATACCGCCGCGCTTGATGCCGTGTTCGAAGCACTGGTGCGGTCGGGCCGCGATGCCCCCACCGCCAAGCTGATGATGATCCCCGAAGCCTGGGCAAAAGACGATACGCTGCCCGATGCGCATCGCGACATGTATGCCTTTTTTGCCAGCATCATGGAGCCATGGGACGGCCCTGCCGCGCTTGCCATGACCGATGGCCGCTGGGTCGTCGCCGGCCTCGATCGCAACGCGTTGCGCCCGATGCGATACTGCCTGACCCGGGACAATCTGCTCGTCACCGGCTCCGAAGCCGGCATGATCGTCATCCCCGAAATCGACATGGTGCGAAAGGGCGCGCTCGGCCCCGGCGAGATCATCGCCGTCGATCTGGATGGCGACAGCGGCCATGCCCCCAAATTTTACCCGGATCGGGCGATCAAGGACCGCATCGCCGGCGCCAGCGATTATGCGGCAAAGGTCGCCGGCTTCACCACCTATCAATCCATGGCCGGCCATGATGGCAAACAGCCCGGCCCCGCCTATCCCCGCGACGAACTGCGCCGCCGTCAGGTTGCCGCCGGCCAGACCATGGAGGACATGGAACTGCTGCTGTCACCCATGGTCGAAGATGCCAAGGAAGCCATCGGCAGCATGGGCGATGACGCGCCGCTCGCCGTCATTTCCGAAAATCCGCGCAACCTGTCGCACTTCTTCCGGCAGAATTTCAGCCAGGTCACCAACCCGCCCATCGATTCCCTGCGTGAAACCCGGGTGATGAGCCTGAAGACGCGATTTTCCAACCTTGGCAACATCCTCGACGGCGGTGCCAGCCAGGCCGGCGTCATGGTCATGGACACGCCGGTGATGACCAACAATGGCTGGAACGTGCTGAAGCGCCATTTCGGCAAGCAGATCGCCGAGATCGATTGCACCTTTGATGTCGCCGATGGCCCCGAAGGCTTGCGCGCCGCTATCGCCCGCGTCCGCCACGAAGCCGAAACCGCCGTGCGGTCGGGCAAGGCGCATTTGTTCCTTACCGACGAGCACCAATCCGCCAGCCGCGCCGGCATCAGCATGATCCTTGCCACCGCCGGCGTGCAGACGCACCTGGTCAGGAAGGGCCTGCGCACCTTTGCCTCCATCAACGTCCGCGCTGCCGAGGCGCTCGACACGCATTATTTCGCGGTGCTGATCGGGGTCGGTGCCACAACCGTCAACGCCTATCTGGCGCAGGAGGCCATCGCCGATCGCCACGCCCGCGGCCTGTTCGGCGCCCTCGACTATGATACCTCTGTCATGCGCTACAAAAAGGCCGTCGAGGATGGCCTGTTGAAGATCATGGCCAAGATGGGCATCGCCGTCATCTCATCCTATCGCGGCGGTTACAATTTCGAAGCGGTCGGGCTCAGCCGGTCGCTGGTCAATGATTTCTTCCCCGGCATGCCCGCCAAAATCTCCGGTGAAGGCTTTGAATCGCTGTTCATCAACGCCCAGATGCGCCACGAACAGGCGTGGGACGAAGATGTCATCGCCCTGCCCATCGGCGGCCTGTACCGTTATCGCGCCAACAGCGAGGCGCATGCCTATGAAGCCAATCTGATCCACCTGTTGCAACATGCGGTGGGGGCGGACAGCTATTCGGACTATCTCAAATTCTCCCGCGCCGTTCGCGATCAGGCCCCCATCGCGCTGCGCGATCTGCTGGATTTCAGCGATTCCACCGCCGCCGTGCCCATCGAACAGGTTGAATCGATCACCGAAATCAGGAAACGTTTCGTCACGCCGGGCATGAGCCTTGGCGCGCTGTCGCCCGAAGCCCATGAAACGCTCGCCATCGCCATGAACCGCATCGGCGCCAAGGCAGTCAGCGGCGAAGGCGGGGAGGACCGCAAGCGCTTCACACCTTACGAAAATGGCGACAACGCCAATTCCGTCGTCAAGCAGGTCGCATCGGGCCGCTTCGGCGTCACCGCCGAATATCTCAACGCCTGTGAGGAAATCGAAATCAAGGTGGCGCAGGGTGCCAAGCCCGGCGAAGGCGGGCAGTTGCCCGGTTTCAAAGTAACGGACCTTATCGCCCGGTTGCGGCATTCCACCCCCGGCGTCATGCTGATCTCACCGCCGCCGCACCATGATATCTACTCGATCGAGGATCTGGCGCAGCTCATCTATGACCTGAAGCAGATCAATCCGCGCGCCCGTGTCTGCGTGAAATTGGTCAGCAGCGCCGGCATCGGCACGGTTGCGGCTGGCGTTGCCAAGGCGCACGCCGATGTCATCCTGATTTCCGGCCATGTCGGCGGCACCGCCGCTTCGCCGCAGACCAGCATCAAATATGCCGGCACGCCATGGGAAATGGGCCTTTCCGAAGTCAACCAGGTGCTCACCCTCAACGGCCTGCGCCACCGGGTGAAGCTGCGCACCGACGGCGGCCTGAAAACCGGCCGTGACATCGTCATCGCCGCCATATTGGGTGCCGAGGAATTCGGCATCGGCACGCTTGGCCTTGTCGCCATGGGCTGCATCATGGTGCGGCAATGCCATTCTAATACCTGCCCGGTCGGCATCTGCAGCCAGGACGAAGCCCTGCGCGCCAAATTCACCGGCACGCCCGAAAAGGTCATCAACCTGATGAGCTTCATTGCCGAGGAAGTCCGCGAAATTCTCGCCCGGCTCGGCGTTCGCTCCCTCGATGAAGTCATTGGTCGCACCGAATTGCTGCGCCAGGTCAGCCGCGGCGCCGAACATCTCGACGATCTCGACCTGAACCCGATCCTCGCCAAGGTCGATGCGCCCGATCACATGCGCCGCTATGGCATCGAAGGGCATCGTAACGAAGTGCCAGACAGCCTTGATGCAGACATGATCCGCGACGCCGAACAATTGTTCACGCGTGGTGAAAAGATGCAGCTGACCTATTCGGTGCGCAACACCCACCGCGCCGTCGGCACCCGTCTGTCGTCGGCCATTACCGCCAAATTCGGGATGACCGGGCTCGCACCCAACCATGTCCAGATCAGGCTGCGCGGCTCCGCCGGGCAATCGCTCGGCGCCTTTGCCGTCCAGGGCATCCGGCTCGAAGTCTTTGGCGAGGCCAATGACTATGTCGGGAAGGGCTTGTCGGGCGCCACCATCGTGGTGCGCCAGATGGTGTCTTCACCGCTGGCGTCGCAGGACAATGCCATCATCGGCAACACGGTGCTGTACGGCGCCACCGCCGGCAAATTGTTCGCCGCGGGCCGCGCCGGGGAACGCTTTGCCGTCCGCAATTCGGGCGCCACTGTCGTTGTCGAAGGCTGCGGCGCCAATGGCTGCGAATATATGACCGGCGGTGTTGCCGTGGTGCTCGGCTCGACAGGCGACAATTTCGCCGCCGGGATGAGCGGCGGCATGGCCTTCATCTATGATAGCACCGGCGATTTCGAACGCCGGGTGAACCATGAATCGGTTGTCGTCACCAGGCTGGCCAGCGCCCATTGGGAGGGCCTTGTCCATGGGCTCATAGAGGACCATGTACGTGAAACGGGATCGAAATGGGGAGCAGCACTGCTCGCCGAATGGGACCGGACACGGACACGGCTGTGGCAGGTGTGTCCAAAGGAAATGCTGACTCGGCTGGCGCATCCGCTCGATGACCAGCCGCAGCAGGTAGCAGCGGAGTGACACGATGGCAGACAATCGGCAGGACCCGCTTATCGAAAGTCTGATGGCGCTCGCCGTCAGCGCGGCACCGCTGATCAAGCGGGCCCGCGATTCCGGCATGTTCAAGGCGACGCGCGCCGAGGGGCCTTCGGACGATATCGTCGATGCCGAGGTCGTGCCGCCTGCGCCGCCGCGACCAATAACGCCGGAGCCAGTCGACTTTTCTGCAGAAAAGGCCGCGTTGCAGGATATCATCGTCAACCAGGCGATGAAGATTTCGCAGTTGGAAGCCGAAATTGCCAAGCTGACGGCAAAGCTTGCCAAAGCCGCCAAGGCGACGCGACGCAGCGCCGCCTGAACCGGCCTGCGCCAGGGCGGGCGCCGACAACAGCTGATTCCCGGCGGCTTGGCGAATACCTGCAACGGCAGGGTTCTCCCCGCCGGCAAAACTTTTTTTCCATGATTTTCAGCCAAATCGCGCCGGTTATGCGTATATTGTGTCAGCTTTATTCGGCTGACCCCTTCCCCCGGCGCAAGAGTGCGTTAATACACTGTTATCGATATGTGGCGCCTCTACCAATATACCCTGTGCCCTTTCAGCCGGAAGGTGCGGTTTGCCTGCGCGGTCAAGGGCGTGCCAGTGGAATTGGTGCGCGAATATCCCTGGGAACGCCGTGATGGCTTTGCCGCGCTCAACCCGGCCGGCCAGACGCCGGTGCTGCAGAACAGCACGGTGGTCCTCGTCGATTCATCGGCAATCTGTGATTATCTCGAAGAAACCATCGAACGCACGCCGCTGCTTGGCGCGGGCCCGGTCGAGCGCGCCGAATCGCGCCGGCTGATCGCCTGGTTCGATCAGAAATTCTACGCCGAAGTGACAGCCCCGCTGCTGTCCGAACGCATGTACAAGCGGCTGTTTTCGCGTGAGGCGCCCGACGCCGGCACGGTCCGAGATGCTGCCCGCAATGCCGAGGCGCATCTCGATTATCTCGATTTCCTGCTCGATCGCCGGCGCTGGCTGTCTGGCCCGGCCTTTGGCCTTGCCGATATCGCCGCCGTGGCGCAAATTTCGGTCGCCGATTACCTCGGCGCCATCGAATGGGATGGGCATGACCCCGCGCGGACCTGGTATTCGGCGCTGAAATCTCGCCCCACCTTCCGGCCGATGCTGCAGGAACGCATGGAGGGCCTGCCGCCACCGTTGCACTACGACAAGCTGGATTTCTGATCGTCTGGATGGCCCGGCGATTGCGCAACATCGGTCAGGCGGCGATGCAACCGAGCGACTAGACCTGCGATTGCCACGGCAACCTCCAGGGCGGATGCGATGAACAAACCGGCGCTTGCGAACTATCACGGCAGAATGCAGCGGGTGCTGGCCCATATCGACCAGAATCTCGGTGGCGACCTCGGCCTTGATGCGCTCAGCAGCGTCGCGGCATTTTCAAAGCACCATTTCCAACGGCAGTTCAGCGCGACCTTTGGCATCGCGCCACACCGCTATGTCCAGCTTGCCCGCCTCAAGCGGGCGTCATTCCGGCTGGCCTTTCGCGCCGGCGACAGCATTACCGATATAGCGCTTGATGCCGGTTTTGAAGCACCCGAAACCTTTTCCCGATCGTTCAAGCAGTGTTTCGGGCAAACGCCGACGGCGTTTCGTCACGAACCTGCCTGGGAACCCTGGCTGACCACCCTTGGCCCCCTCAAAAAGGCAAGGACCATGCACATGCACCCCGATTTCACCGCCACCGACGTCCGCATCATCAATGCCGCCGCCATCCCCATCGCCCATATCGAGCATCGCGGCGCCATGGATCGCGTTGGCACCACAATCCAGCGCTTCATCGCCTGGCGCCGCGCAGCGGGGCTACACCCGCGCAACAGCGCCACCTACAATATCTTCCACACCGATCCCGAAAACACCCCGGATGACCTGGCACACCTCGATATCTGCGTCGCCACCCATCGCGATGTTCCGACCAGTGACATCGGCATCACCAGCGGGCAGATTCCGGCCGGCCGTTGCGCCGTGCTGCGGATCACCGGTGCCAGTGCGGTTTTCGAAGCCGCCGCAGCATGGCTTTACCGCGAATGGCTGCCCCAAAGCGGCGAGGAACCCCGCGACTTCCCTTTTTATTGCCAGCGCATCGAATTTTTCCCGGACGTGCCCGAACACAAGGCCGTGACCGACCTGTTCCTCCCGCTGCTCTAGGGCATCGCGCCGTCCACAGGGGCGGCGCGACAGCATCAGCCAAGCACCAGCCGCGCCACGCTGGCCAAATGCGCCAGCATTGCGGTCGTCACCACTGCGCCAGCCCGCGCCTTGGCCATCGGCCCGGAGACGCGGGCCACCACGGCCGGGTTGGCCGCCAGCCACTCCGCTACCGCAGCCTGCGGATCACCCCCCCCCGGCGTGATACGGCGCAAAAGCGCCAGCCGCAGCCGGTCGAAATCCTGCACCAGCCCGGCCTTCAGCAAGCGTTCCCAAGGGTCGGCCGGTTCCAGCCCGAATGCAGCGCCCTTGGCCCAATCCAGCCCGGTCGCCTCACCTAGCGCCGAATAGGCCGACGCCATGGCGGCTTCATCCGTGCCAAGCTCGCTCGACAACAGCCCGACGCCGATCGCGCCGGTCAATGCCTCGATGCGCACCAGCATGTCGGCGATATCGGGCGGCGTTTCCATCCCCGCCAATCGCGCCGCATAGCGGTCCAGTTGTGCACGTGGTTCGGGGCGGATCACTGAATCGAGCTGTTCGCCGAGCCGCATCAGGCCCGGCTTCAACCGATCGACCAGCACCGACGGCGCAGTGCCGCCGGCCTGCCGCACCAGATCGGCGATATGGGTGCGCAACGCCGCCACGGCCGCGACGTGCAGGTCCAGGTGCAGCGCACCCGTTACCGGCGCGGCGTCGATCGCGCGCCAGACGGTGCGGAAATCGAACAGCTCGCGCGCCGCCACAAACGCCGCGGCGACATCCGCCAGGCCGACATCCAGTTCCTCGGCAATTTCGAACGCCAGCGAGAGCCCGCCGCGATTGACCAGCGCATTGGCCAGCCGCGTTGCGATCAATTCGCGGCGCAGGCGATGGCCATCGATGGCCGGCGCAAAGCGGTCGCGCATCGCCACCGGGAAGCCCATGTGCAGATCGGGTACCAGCAACGGATCGTCGATCAGCGCGGCCGCTGAAGATGCCACCAGCGCGTCGTAGATCGCCATCTTGGCATAGGCCATCACCACCGCCAGTTCGGGCCGCTCCAGCACCCCGCCGGCCAGCCCGCGCTGCTGCAGCGCCTCATCGCTGGCCAGGCCCTCAACCTTGCGGTCAAGCTCGGCGGCGCTCGCCTCCAATGCCTGGATAAGCCTGATCTGCCCGGCCAGCGCCGCATGGCTGCCGCGTTCGGCAATCGAAAGCGCCTGCGTCTGCATGATATTGTCACGCAGCACGAGTTCGGCGACATCGTCGGTCATCTCGACCAGCAAGGTATCGCGCGCATCGACGCTGAACCGCCCGACCGCGACCTCGGTATTCAACGCGATCTTGATGTTCACCTCATTATCCGAACAATCGACGCCTGCTGAATTGTCGATGAAATCGGTGTTGATGCGGCCGCCCTTGCCGCCGGCACCCTTTTGGGCAAATTCGATGCGCCCGGCCTGTGTAACGCCCAGATTGGCGCCTTCGCCGATCACCCGCGCGCCAACATCGGCACCATCGATGCGGTGCGCATCATTGGCCCGGTCCCCGGCATCGGCGTTGTTCTCGCCGGACGCCTTGATATAGGTGCCGATGCCGCCGAACCACAAAAGGTCGGTCTGCATTTTCAAAATGGCGGTGATCAGCTCCGATGGCGACAGGCTTGCCGCCGTCACACCCAGCATGGCCTGTACTTCGGGGCTGAGCGGCACCGATTTCAGGCTGCGTGCGAACACGCCACCGCCGGCCGAGATCCTGGACCGGTCATAATCGTCCCAGGATGATCGCGGCAGCGCGAACATGCGCTGACGTTCGGTAAAGCTGGCCGGTGCATCGGGCGTCGGATCAAGGAAGAAGTGCCGATGGTCGAACGCCGCGACCAGCAGGATCGACTGGCTGAGCAACATGCCATTGCCGAACACATCACCCGACATGTCGCCGACGCCGGCAACGCGCACCGGGTCGGCCTGCACATCGGTGCCCATTTCGCGGAAATGCCGCTGCACCGAAATCCAGGCGCCGCGCGCCGTGATCGCCATCGCCTTGTGATCATAGCCATGGCGGCCACCGCTGGCGAAGGCGTCGCCCAGCCAGAAACCATGGTCCTGGGCAATCGCATTGGCGGTATCGGAAAAAGTCGCCGTGCCCTTGTCGGCGGCGACGACCAGATAGGGATCGGGCGCATCATGGCACTCCACACCCGCCGGCGGGATATTGCTGCCATCGGGCGCCAGATTGTCGGTCAGCGACAGCAGCGCGCGGATGAACACCTTGTAGCTGTCGGTGCCTTCCGCCAGCCAGGCATCGCGATTGGCCTGGTTGGGCAATTGCTTGGGATAGAAACCACCCTTGGCGCCGGTCGGCACGATAACGGTGTTCTTGACCTTCTGCGCCTTGACCAACCCCAGTACTTCGGTGCGGAAATCATCACGCCGGTCGGACCAGCGCAGCCCACCCCGCGCGATCGGACCACCGCGCAAATGGATGCCCTCGACACGCGGTGAATAAACCCAGATCTCGCGATACGGAACAGGCCGCGGCAGGTTCGGCACCTGGTGGCTGTCCAGCTTGAAGGCCAGCGCTTCCGGCTCGCCCTGCACAAAGGCATTGGTGCGCAGCGTTGCCAGCATGACGGCCCGATAAAGCCGCAGGATACGATCGTCGTCGATCGACGAAACCCCGGCCAAGCCGGCATCAATGGCCTCCAGCAGCGCCGCCGCCGCAGCCTCACGCCCTTCGCCGACGCTGGCTGCCCCGGCGGGCCCGAAACGCGCCTCGAACAGCCCTACAAGATCACGCGTGATCGCCGGATAGCGCCGCAACGCGTCGACAACCGTCATCAGGCCATAGGTAACGCCGGTCTGGCGCATATAGCGGAAATAGGCCCGCAACCAGCCCGCCGCCCGCGCATCCAGCCCGGTGGCGACGGTCAGTGCATTGAACCCGTCATTCTCCTGCGCGCCGAGCAAAACGCCCATCAACGCCGATTCGACCCGCGCCTTCAACGCGTCCCAATCCGCCAGCCCCGCCGCGTCATCGGCCTCCAGCAGGAAATCATGGATCCAGCCGAGCTTGCCCCCCGCCAGATCGAACGGGAACTCCTCGATGACGCGCAGCCCGAAATTCTCCAGCACCGGCACCGCTTCGGACAGCGGGATGATCTTGCCCAACCGATAGATCTTCAACCGCAATTGCGCCGCCGCATCCCCGGCCTTGCGCATCAACCGCACGCCGCGGTCATCGACATCGTGCAGCGCTGTCAGCGCCAATATGTCGGCGGCGGCCTCCTCCGCGGTATGCTGGGCACGATAGCTTGCAGAAAACGCCCGACCATGGCTGATCGACAGCCGCGCGGCGCGAGAAGGGCCGGCCTCGCGGACCAGCGCTACCTCCAGATCCTCTTCCCAACCACGCACCAGCTGACGCAACCGGCGGTCCAGTTCGGCCTCCTGCGCCGGGCCAAAGGCTTCGGCAACCGCCTCAGGCAGCGAAACGATATAATGCACCCGCGCCAATCCCTCGGATCGCAGTTCCACTTCATAGCGGCTCAACCGGCCGCCGGTCGCCTCCGTCAGCATCCGGCCGACGTTCTCGCGGACGCTGCTGGTATAGCTGTCGCGCGGCACATAAACGAGAATCGAGACAAAGCGGCCAAAGGCATCGGCGCGGGCAAACAACTTGGCGCGCGGCCGGTCGAGCAGCGACAGCAACCCCAGCGCCATTGATTTCAGCTGCGCCGTCGACGCCTCGCCCAATTCCTGGCGCGGGAAATGTTCCAGAAGGTGCACCAAGGCCTTGCCGCTATGGCCCGTGGACGAAAAACCGATCGAATCAATGATCTCGCCTACCTTTCGGCGCAGAAGCGGCACCTGTCGCGGCGACGCGCCCAGCGCTGCGGAGGTATACAACCCCAAAAATCGCGTTTCGCTGATCACTCGGCCCTGATGATCAAAGCCCTTTACTGAAATCATATCGCCATTGACCCGGCGGTGCACCGAAACCACCGCGCCCGATTTTGTAATCAGCAGCGGTTCGGGCGACGCCAGCAACGATTTCAGTGCTCTCGGCGTGTCATCATCGCCGGCAACCCCAGTCCACACCGGGAATGCGGGATCACGCAAAAGGCCGAGCCCGCCATCCGAAACAAGCTGCATCGCCGGATCGTCAAGATCGCCCGTAATCGCAAAACGGCGCACCCCGAGCAAGATGAAGTTATCGGCCGCCAGCCATTCCAGAAATGCCAGCGCCTCGGCGGCGCGGTGCGGCGCAATCGGTGGCGGGTTTTCGTTCAGGTTGCGCGCCGCGACACGCAGCGCAGCCAGCATGGCCGGCCAGTCCGAAACCGCCGCTTCGACATCGGCAAGCACGCCTTGCAGGCTCGCAACCAGCTCGGCGCGGGCGCGAGCGCCGGCGCGTTCGACCTCGACATAGATAAGCGATTCCCGCGTCACGCCCGGCGCCGGAATCCCCTTGGCAAGGCCGATGAGCTCCAGCAAGCGGCCCTTGGCATCACGGCGGACGTCGACCACGGGGTGCAGCAGCCGTTCGATAGCCAGGCCGGCGGCGGTGATCGCGGCCGATGCCGAATCGACTAGAAACGGCTTGTCCTCGGTGATGATTGCCAGGGCCATACGGCGACGGCGCAGGCCGCCATGGTCCTCACCATCGATGGTCTCGGCGGACTCCAGGTGAACGATTGACTGGCGCGGCGCGCGCGCAGCGAGCGCGGCGGCCATGAAGTGCGAGATCGCCGAGCGACCGATCGGATCGAGATCCTCAAGTTCACCGGGAAGCGCCGTATCGAACAACGCGCCGGCAAGAATTGCGCCATCGATGTCAAGCGCCGGTTTCGCAATCGAAGCGGATTTTGGCGCCTTTTGCTTCAGCGGCGGGTGTTTTTTGGCCGGATCAATGGGGTTTTCTGGCACTTTTGCGCTCCGTTCACGGCTTTCGCGCGGCTTATGCGCCGCGCCGCCAGCCAAGGGCAAGCTGCCGTTTACGTCACGCAAGCGCATCCGGCCCAAAGGGATCGCGGGTGTTGCCCATGGGCCGCGTTCTCCGCAATGCGGCGCCGACTTCCCGCCGCAACCGCGCTGCGGCGCCGCGTGTCAGCAATTGGCGCCAATTGAAGATCGCCTGTACCCGGTCCTCGCCCGATTGCTGGTCGGGGCCGACCAACGGTAGCACGACGCCGCGCGCCAATATCGTGGCACCGCCCGGCACGAGCACATCCGCCTCGAATGGCAGCGGCCGGAACCGAATGGCGATAAGATCACAGGCAGCGCGCAGTTCAACTGCAATGCCGTCCCGACCATCAAGTGTCATACCGACCGCCAGGCCAAAAGTGCCAACAAGTCCCAATCCAACGCTTTCGATCACCGCGGTGCCGCCTGGATCGGCAATGATGAGGCTATTGTCCTCGAAGCCGGCGACCCGCTTGCGGCCGGTTTCGATCCAACGGTCGTGCGCACGCATCGCCATCCGCCGCTCATGCAAGGCAAACCCCGGCGGCAGGCCAAATAACTGCGCGACCGATCCGACACCTGATCCTGCATCAAAATCGCTGTCGTTGTGCATCCCCGGTCATTCCTGTCCGCCAGCACGCCCGCCGCGCCATCGATATGCATAACGGCAGCAACCAAAAGCATTTGCGCAACGACCAAGCCGCACCGGGCGGCCGCCAAGGGACTCAATGTCAATTCCGCATCACGAACGCTTGCCGCCGCCGCTGCCGCCTGATAGAGGCTCGCCCCCATACCGATATATGCCGCTTTAGCTCAGCCGGTAGAGCACATCATTCGTAATGATGGGGTCAGGTGTTCGAGTCACCTAAGCGGCACCACCCTCCCAGAGGCCTTTCCACAGCAAAAACAACGGCTCCTTGTGGAAGGCCTTTGTCCTTGGGAGGCTAATTTGGCTCCCGAAAGGGCGTAACCTCAGCCAGTCCCACTGGAAGCGCGAAAGGGCTTCCAATTTAGCTGGAAAAATCATGTGGTTATCGTGCTTCTGGATCGAGCAAATCCAAGCTGACTGGTTTGGGCTCGCAAACGCTCAATCTCGGCTCCGGCTGGGCTCAGTTTGGGTTGCAGTTGGGGCTGGGCTCCAACCGCACAACGCTGTTGATGCTGGTCAGCGCGCTGAGGTAACCGGATCGTCTGGTGGCCGCAGCCCATGCCGTCCGCCAGCGCCACGCCCAGCTGCTACCGGCTTTGACCGATATTGCAGCAGAGTCTAACAGGATACATCAGATCGCTATCGGTCAGAAACACGTATGCTGGGCTTTCAACATGGCGACCTCCACTCCCGAACGCGATCTTGAAGATGGCCTGATAACCAAGCTGCGTGAGCTCAAGTATGATTATCGCCCTGACATCCGCGATAGAGCGGCGCTTGAGCGGAATTTCCGCCAGAAGTTTGAGGCGCTCAACGGGGTTCACCTGACCGATGGCGAGTTTGCGAGGCTGATCGACGAGATCGTCAATACCGATGTCTTCACCGCCGCCCGAACTCTGCGGGAGCGGAACAGCTTCACCCGTGATGACGGGACGCCGCTGAACTACACCCTCGTCAACATCAGAGACTGGTGCAAAAACACGTTTGAAGTGGTGAACCAGCTGCGGATCAACACTGATAATAGCCATCATCGTTATGACGTCATCATACTGATCAACGGCGTTCCGGCAGTTCAAATCGAACTGAAGTCGCTTGGGATTAGCCCTCGCCGAGCGATGGAGCAGATTGTCGATTATAAGAACGACCCTGGAAACGGGTATACAAAGACACTGCTTTGTTTCATTCAGCTATTCATCGCCAGCAATCGCGACCGAACCTATTATTTTGCAAACAACAATTCCCAGCATTTTGCTTTCAATGCTGAGGAGCGATTCCTTCCTGTCTATGAATTTGCAGACATCAACAACAACAAGATAACGCACATTGATAGTTTCGCCGAGGCGTTTCTGGCCAAATGCACCCTCGGTCAAACTATCAGTCGGTACATGGTGCTGATAGCAAGTGAGCAGAAGCTCCTGATAATGCGGCCGTATCAGGTCTATGCCGTTAAAGCTATTGTGGACTGCATTCATCAAAACATCGGCAACGGTTATATCTGGCACACCACCGGCAGTGGCAAGACCCTTACATCTTTCAAGGCGTCCACGCTTCTCAAAGACAATCCGGATATTGAGAAGTGTCTGTTCGTCGTGGATCGCAAGGATCTCGACCGGCAAACCCGTTTAGAATTCAACCGGTTTCAGGAGGGTTGCGTCGAAGAAAACACCAACACCGGGGCCCTGGTCAAACGCCTGCTGTCAGATGATTATGCAGACAAGGTGATTGTCACGACCATTCAGAAATTGGGTCTTGCGCTCGACGAGAGCAGCAAGCGAAACCAGCAGCGCATGAGGGGAGCCCAACCAACCTACAAGCAGCTCCTGGAGCCACTTCGCAATAAGCGCATGGTTTTCATTTTTGACGAATGCCACCGGTCTCAGTTTGGTGAGAACCATCAGGCCATAAAGGAATTTTTTCCGCAGGCTCAATTGTTTGGCTTCACTGGAACGCCCATCTTTGATGAAAACGCCAGCAAGGTGCGGATCGAAGACGATCAGGCATCGATGAAGACAACGAAAGAGCTATTCCAGCAGCAGCTTCATGCCTACACCATCACGAACGCCATTGATGATGGCAATGTTCTGAAATTCCATATCGATTTCTTCAAACCAGAGGGCAAGAAACTGCCTGCGCCGGGCGAGCCGTTGCAGAAGAGAGCGGTGATCGAAGCCATCCTTGCAAAGCACGACAAGGCCACAGGGGGCCGGAGGTTCAATGCGTTGCTTGCCACCGCGTCCATCAACGACGCCATCGAGTATTATACGCTGTTCAAAGGCATCCAGGCAGAAAAGCAGGCTGCCGACCCCGAATTTCGGCCGTTGAACATCGCCTGTGTTTTCTCTCCGCCGGCCGAGGGCGATCCCGACGTGAAGCAGATTCAGGAGGACCTGCCCCAGGAGAAGGAGGACAATGCCGTCGAACCGGAAAAAAAGAAGGAGGCGTTGAAGTCAATCCTGACCGACTACAATGCCAACTATGGCACCAATCACAAGATTGGTGATTTCGATCTATACTACCAAGACGTGCAGCAGCGCATCAAGGATCAGAAATGGCCGGAAGCCGACCTCAAGAAGGCTTATCCCAATGTGCCGCATCACAAGATAGACATTACGATCGTGGTGGACATGCTGCTGACGGGCTTTGACTCCCAGTACCTTAACACCATCTATGTCGATAAGAATCTCAAGCATCATGGCTTGATCCAGGCATTCTCGCGCACCAACCGCGTGCTGAACGCCACCAAGCCTTATGGCAACATTCTGGATTTCCGCCAGCAGCGGGATGCAGTCGATGCGGCCATTGCCCTGTTCTCCGGTCAAGCAGCCGGCGAGAAAGCGCGGGAAATTTGGCTGGTGGAAAAGGCCCCCGTGGTCATCCGGAGGCTGGAAGTGGCTGTGCAGAAGCTCGATGAGTTCATGAAATCCCAGGGCGTGGCCACCGGGCCAGAGGCTGTTGCCAACCTCAAGGGAGACGCGGCGCGCGCGGCATTCATCGAGCGGTTCAGAGAGATACAGCGATTGAAAACCCAGCTGGATCAATACACCGATCTAACCGACGAGAACGCAACTGCCATCGAAGAGATCCTGCCGAAGGACAGCCTGCTCGGCTTCCGTGGGGTCTATCTGGAAACGGCGCAGCGTCTGAAGGCGCAGCAGGGCAAGGCTAAGGATAACGCCGGCCCGGAGGTGGATCAGCTCGATTTCGAGTTCGTTCTCTTTGCCTCGGCCGTCATCGATTACGACTATATAATGGGCCTGATCGCTCGCTATTCCGAGGCCACCCCCGGCAAGCAGAAGATGAGCCGGGAGGAGCTGATTGGCCTGATCCAGTCCGATGCCAAGTTTATGGACGAGCGTGAGGATATTGCCGCCTACATCGGCACCCTGAAGGCAGGAGAAGGCCTGAGCGAAAAGGCTATCCGCGATGGTTACAGCCGTTTTAAAGCCGAGAAAAGCGCGGCGGAGCTTGCGGGGATCGCTGGCAGGCAAGGGCTGGCACCTGAGGCGCTGCAAGGATTCGTCGATACAATCATCCAACGCATGATCTTCGACGGCGAGGCGCTGACGGACCTGATGGAGCCCCTTGGCCTGAACTGGAAGGAACGACGGGTGAAGGAGCTGGACCTGATGGTCGACCTGATACCCCTGCTGCAGAAGCGCGCTGGTGGCCGCGAGATCTCGGGGCTGAGCGCTTATGAACAGTAATGTGAAATCATCTGCCTCAGTTGTCAGTATGAACGATTTTGCGCCCCAACTTCGCTTTCTCGAGTTTCTGGATGATGGCCCATGGAAAGCGGTGGCTTTGGCCTCATTGGTCAAAATTAGCACTCAGAAAGTGGGAGACGCCATTTGTACACCAATGAGCATAACTTCAGGTGTCGGCTTGGTGAGCCAATCGGAGAAATTCGGACGGGTAATTGCTGGCGAGTCCTACAAAAACTACCTTCAACTCAAGAAGTACGATTTTGCCTATAACAAGAGTTCTACAAAGGCGTATCCGGAAGGATTTATCGCTCTGTACGCGGGTGATGAGCTTGCCGCAGTACCCAACAGCATTTTTACTTGCTTTCGTATCAACGGAGAAGATGTATCTCCGCAATATCTCAACTACCTTTTTCTAGGTAACTTGCATGGTCGTTGGTTGCGCAATTTCATTGAAGTTGGCGGCCGTGCCCACGGCTCTCTGAGCATCAACGACAGCGATCTCTTGGCTTTGCCGGTACCAGTCCCCGCTGGATCGAACTCGATCAAGGAGCAACAAAAGATCGCCGACTGTCTAGGCTCGGCGGACGCGCTCATTGCTGCCCAGAAATCGAAGGTGGACGCGTTAAAGTCCCACAAGCAGGGCATGATGGAGCAACTTTTCCCTCAAGTAGGCGAAACCCAACCTCGGGCCCGCTTCCCCGAGTTTGATGGTGCGGGGGAGTGGGAGGAGGTTCGGCTAAATACGTTAGGCGACGTTATCTCAGGCTTAACTTACAGCCCCGGTGACGTCCGGGAGGAGGGCCTTTTGGTCTTGCGGTCATCGAACATCCAGGGCGGGAAAATCGATCTAGCGGACTCTGTCTATGTGGACCCGTCCATCAGAGGAGCGAATATTTCCTTACAGGACGACATTCTGGTTTGCGTTCGAAATGGGTCGTCATCGTTGATCGGCAAGACAGCTCTCATACCAGCAGGAATGCCGTTCTGCACACATGGCGCGTTCATGACCGTTTTCCGTTCGCATGCGCCAAAGTTTGTGTTTCAGCTGTTTCAAACTTCGAGATATCACAAGCAGGTGGCTGCAGATCTTGGAGCCACTATCAACTCCATCAATGGACAGCAGTTTTTGCGCTACAGTTTCCTTGTTCCAACGCCGCTTGAACAGCAGCGCATCGCTGACTGCCTAACCTCCCTAGACGACCTTATCTCTGCCGAGGCCGAAAAGCTCGAAGCGCTTAAAACCCACAAGCAAGGGTTGATGCAGCAGCTGTTCCCCCAGGTCGTGGAGATCGATCTTTGAACCATTCTGACATTGCAAAATCTATCTGCGACGCAAAGGAAAGCGTCGTCCTCGTCTATGCGTTCAACGCTACCGGAAAAACGCGATTGTCAGTGGCCTACAAAGACCTAACCAAGAGCTCGGACGGGGCGCATGCAGGTGTGTATTACAATGCCTACAGCGAGGACCTTTTCGTCTGGCAGAATGATCCTGAGAATGATGGTACGCCCGTCCGTCTTGATATCCGAAAGTGCAGCCTGAATAAGTTTCACAGCGCGCTGACCGAAGACAACGTCCGCGACAAGCTTAACCGGTTCAAACCGAGCTATCGTTTTGAGCTCATTCCCTATGACAACCCAGAAGCCGGTATTCAGGCGGTTTCGTTCTTCCAGGAGGTGGCAGACCCGGACGATGCGAGCAACGTCTCTAAAGTTCCATTCAAAATTTCCCGTGGAGAGGAGCGGATTTTCATCTGGTGCTTCTTCCTTGCGCTTTTTGAGGTTGATGGATGGGCTGATAAACAGGCATCTCACTTTTTCATTGATGATCCGGTGTCGAGCCTGGACGATCACAACATATTTATCACAGCGTCGACGCTATTTGATCTGATTGAGGATCATTTTCAGAACCGCAAGATCATCATCACAACTCATCACATCGGTTTCTTCGCAATAATTGCTGATTGGCTGAAGAGGGGTGAGAAGGCGGATAAGTTCAAGAAGCATTCGAAGATAAATATTCTCAGCACCAAAGCCGGGGATCTTTCACTTGAGAATCCTGCCAATGATATCTTCCTCTATCACTTGCGACTATTACAACTACTAGAGCAAGCATGGGTCTCAAACCAAGTGCGGGCGTTTCATTTTGCGCTGCTGCGGCAAGTGTTAGAGAATGTCGCCTCCTTTCTAGGAGTTGGGCAGTTTGGTTATGTTTTGCGAGAAATAGGCATCACTGACGTTAATGAGGTCGCGCGTGTCATCAATACGCTTTCCCATAAGAAGGTTTATTACTTCGAGAGTGACATCCTTGAGGAGGACACAAGAGAGCTGTTCGACAAGATTTTTGCGGGTCTTAAAGCCAAGTATAACTTCGTTCTTCATGTGCCCGATTTCGCCGCTGCGCCCGTTGACGCCCCAGAAGAGGTTACCGGACAATGAACGACCAAACCCAAAAGCAACTGGGCAAGACGCTCTGGAACATCGCTGATACGCTGCGCGGGGCCATGAACGCGGATGATTTCCGCGATTACATGCTGTCGTTCCTATTCCTGCGCTATCTCTCAGATAATTATGAAGCCGCCGCGAAGAAGGAATTGGGACGCGACTATCCGGAGTCGGTAACGACCGGCAGCGACGCTCAATCACCTTTGGTAGTGTGGTATGCGCAGAACCCGGAGGACGTACCGGCGTTCGAAAAGCAGATGCGGTTGAAGGCGCATTACGTGATCAAGCCGGAGCACCAGTGGGCCAGCATCGCCCACATGGCGCGCACACAGAACAGCGAGTTGTTGAACACGTTGCAGGCAGGCTTCAAATATATTGAAACCGAGTCCTTTCAGAGCACGTTCAACGGACTTTTCTCCGAGATCAATTTGGGTTCGGAAAAGCTCGGTCGGACCTACTCGGATCGCAACGCAAAGCTCTGCACGATCATTACCGAGATCGCCAAGGGGTTGGCGGATTTCTCCTCCGACATCGACGCGCTTGGTGACGCCTATGAGTATCTGATCGGCCAGTTCGCAGCCGGCTCCGGTAAGAAGGCAGGAGAATTCTACACGCCGCAACAGGTGTCCGACATTCTTTCCGCCATCGTGACGCTGGATAGCCAGAACCCCAAGTCAGGCAAGAAGGAGCGCCTTGCCAGCGTGTTCGACTTCGCCTGCGGCTCCGGTTCTCTGCTGCTCAATGTGCGCAAGCGCATGGGGGCACATGGAATCGGCAAGATCTATGGCCAGGAAAAGAACATCACCACCTACAACCTCGCCCGCATGAACATGCTGCTGCATGGGGTGAAAGATACCGAGTTCGAAATCTACCACGGCGACACGCTGACCAACGATTGGGAAATGCTGCGGGAGATGAATCCCGCCAAAAGGCCGGTCTTTGACGCCATCGTGGCCAACCCACCCTTCAGCTACCGCTGGGAGCCAACCGACGCCCTGGGTGAGGATGTGCGTTTCAAGAACCATGGTCTCGCCCCCAAGTCCGCCGCCGATTTCGCCTTCCTGCTGCACGGCTTTCATTTCCTGAAAGACGACGGTGTAATGGCCATCATCCTGCCTCACGGTGTGTTGTTCCGTGGCGGCGCCGAAGAGCGCATTCGCACCAAGCTATTGAAAGACGGGCACATCGATACCGTGATCGGCCTGCCAGCGAACCTATTTTACTCAACCGGTATCCCGGTGTGCATCCTGGTGTTGAAGAAGTGCAAAATGGCCGACGACGTGCTGTTCATCAATGCGGCCGAGCACTTCGATAAGGGCAAGCGCCAGAACTTGCTCACCGAAGACCATATCGCGAAGATCATCGGCACGTATCAGGAGCGGCCGCAGAGCATCGATCGATATGCACGATGTGTCGAGATGGCGGAGATCGCAGAGAACGACTTCAACCTGAACATCTCGCGCTACATCAGCACGGCAGAGAAGGAAGCCGAGATCGACCTGTCGGCCACGCACCAAGAACTCGTCGATATCGAGATGCGCGTGCGCGAAGCGACTGCGAAGCACAATGCGTTTCTGAAGGAACTCGGTCTTCCACCGTTGCCAGGGTCTGGCGAGGAAGCGGAGTAAACACGCAGGTCGGCGACGACCGGGTCAATTGCGCCACCTCGGCACTACTACCAGGCTTCGCCTATCGATCCCAAGCCGGGAGCGCCCGGCCATCTTCCGCAAACGCGCAGTTTGCGGCATCTTATTTGAATGGGCCTAGGGAGCCAGCAAACGCTCTTGGCCGGTATCACTGGCCAAGAGTGCATCCCAGCGCCGCCGCCACCCGTTCAACTACGGTGATCGTCGGGTTCCGCACAACCCTTTCGATCCCGCTGATGTAGGTTCGATCAAGCCCAACTGTGTCCGCCAGAAACTCCTGAGACCAGCCGCGCTCCTTGCGCAGCCTCTTCATGTTTGCAGCCAATCGGTCCCGGACGTCCATCGCCCGGAACACGCCGGACTGTGGCCAATCAGGCCACGCACTATGAGTCTCATTTTTCTAGCAAAGGGCTGGCGTTCCGATAACTATCGGCGCGGGCAGCTCCCAACCCAAAGGAGAGATCATGATCAAGAACGCCATTTATCTGATCGTGGCGGTTGCGCTTATCGCCGGTGGCTACGTTGCCTATCGCAGATTCTGCAATGCAGGCCAGGAAGAAGCGACCTCGGCGCCGGTC
>JBBQPR010000037.1:0-28605 GCA_038217075.1 Sphingomonadales bacterium | reverse complement strand
CGACGGGCTGTATCGGGCGCTGGGCGAGGATTCGCGGCATGACGATGCGCCACAACATTGCGATGCCTGTTTTACCGGCGATTATCCGACGCGGTTGACCGATCAGGAGGATATCGAGATTCCGGACCAGCTGAGCTTGCTGGCGGAGCGGGTGATATAAGGCGCGGCGCCGCGAGCGCGCAGCACGCTGCGCGCTGCGCGCCGACAGGCGCAAGCCCGGCCGGCGGGGCGTCGGGGCAACCCCGACGAACCCGTCCGACGCCAGCCGCGGGCTTTGCCCGCGGCCCCTCGCCCGATAGCCTCCACACCCCCTTGAACCCACCAACCGCCCCGGCTAGGTCACCCCCATGACCCAAAACCCAGAACAGACCGCCAAACCGCTCGCGCTTGTCACCGGCGCCAGCCGCGGCATCGGCGCCGCCACCGCCGAGGCGCTGGCCGTCGCCGGCTATCATGTCGTGCTGACGGCACGGCGCGAGGAGGGGCTCGCCGAAACCGAGGGGCGCATCCATACGCAGGGCGGCAGCGCGACCATCGCGCCGTTCGATCTGGCCGACAGCGACGCCATCGACCGGCTGGCATCGGCCATCGGCGCGCGCTGGGGTCGGCTCGATGTGCTGGTGATGAACGCGGCGTTGTTGGGCACACTGGCGCCGGTGCCGCACCTGGAGCCAAAGGAATGGGACAAGGTGATGGCGATCAACCTGACCGCAAACTGGCGGTTGATCCGCGCCTTTGACCCCTGGATGCGACAGGCGCCTACCGCCGATGTTGTGGCGCTGACGTCGTCGGTCGGCAGCCGCCCGCGGGCCTATTGGGGTGCCTATGCGGCATCGAAGGCGGCGCTGGAAAATCTGATCGCTACCTATGGGGCCGAGATGGGCAAGATTTCGGCAATCCGCACCCATATCATCGACCCCGGCGCCACCCGCACCAAGATGCGCGCCAACGCCTTTCCGGGTGAGGACCCCGAAACCGTCAAGCCGCCCGAAGATGTTGCAGCGACCATTGTTGCGGCGATTTCGGCGGCGCGGGTCGCGGCCTGAACCGCCGATGGCGGATGCGCCCGAAACGCCTGAAGCTGCAAAGGCCCGGCGGCGGCGCTGGCTGACGCTGGGTGAAACCATTGCGGTGCTGGCGCTGCTGATTTCGGCGGCGGGCCTGTGGGATGCGCATCAGGACAGGGCGGCGAGCCGTGCCCGCGTCGCCGATGCCCGGCCCGCGCCCGCCGTGCCGCTGGCGCTGGCGGCGCGCGTTGCCGATGGCGGCGACCGACTGACGCTGACCGCCAACCGCGACCGCATCATCGAGACGCAGACATTTCTGTTTCCCGAAGCTGTCGCCGGATCGCAGGATATCGTCGGCGACGCGCGGATCGAGGCGGGCTGGTTTGCAGATGGCCTTCGCCGGGCATTGCCTGGCAAACGGGTGCGAGGGCGGCTGCCGCTGGGCATCGTCACCCATTATCTGGACGATGGCGCGCCCCGAACGGACAGCGCGATTTACGATGTCGCCTATGGCTGGCGTTCACGCCTGCTCGGCAGCGACGTGCCCGTGCTGGAAGGTATTACGTTGGTGTCGCGCGGCGACGCGAAATTGCAGGCGCCGCTCGATGCACGATGGTCACGCGCCCACCCGGCTACGCCGTGACGGCAGCCTGACGCCGGCGCAGGTTGAAACCGACCAGGCCAAGCCCGATCGTCAGCATGGCCCAAGTGCCGGGTTCCGGCGCATCTGATGTGATGACCCGGAAATTATCGCCCGGATTGCTCGCCGAAAGCCTGTAGGTGACGGTCTTGCCGACGAACGAGACAAAATCGGTGGTCAGTTCAAGACCGCGCGCCAGCGGGCTGAGATAGGTGACCATCGACAGGCCAAGCGGATCGCTGGCGATCAGCAGATCACGGCTGTAGATGATGCCCAGCACTGGCCTGTCGAAGGTGACAGTGCCTTCGACCGTCTGGTTGCGCGCCGGATCAAAGGCGAGATATTGGCTGCTGATGCTGCGACCGGCGCCAATCGTGCCGCCAAGATCGAGCGCCAGGGCCGAGCCAAGCATGACTCCCTGCTGTTCGTTGAAGGCGCGGACGTTGTTGTCATCGAAGAAATTGCCGGCAAGCACGATCCCGACCGGGTTGTTGAGAATGATGAAGGTGCCGCCGCGAGTCGCCACCGTGCCGCCGGTGATGGTGCCGGAAACGACGACGGCGCTGGCCGGGGCGGCGATCAGCAGGGCGGCAACACAAGTACAGGATAAGCGGCTGATCGACATTCGACTCACCTCGGGCGGGGGTTTCCGCAACCATATTGGGCCTGTGCGTCGATCGATGGGCAATGAGTCCAAAGGGGTTATAGCCATCATTGCAGCGGTCGCTGAGGCGCCTGCATCGGCGATTCCATTGGCGACATGAGCGGGCGCGGTGCTGCGCAAGCTGCGCAGGGATCAGCCAGATAGTCCCATGGCGAGAGCGCCGCCGACCGCAACAATGACGAACAGCACGAACATGATGCGCCCTGCCCGGCCCCAGCCATACCAGCGGCGCCAGAAGCCGTTGCGCAGTCGCCAGATCAGCCGGCGCAGCATCGGGGTTATGCCGCTTTTTGGCGGCGGGCCTTTTCCAGTTTCTTGAGCAGCATGTCGCGCTTCAGCTTGGACAGATGATCGATGAACAGGATGCCGTCGAGATGGTCCATCTCGTGCTGAAGACAGGTGGCGAGCAAGCCATCGAGTAACTGATCATGGCTTTGACCGGTTTCATCGAGCCAACCGACCCGGACACGCGCCGGGCGATCGACATCGCCGTACATTTCCGGAACCGACAGGCAGCCTTCGCTGTAGACCGCCATGTCGTCCGATTCCCAGAGGATTTCGGGGTTGATGAACACCTTGGGATCGCGGACGAGTTTGGGCGGCGCTTTCTCGTCGATCTCCTCATCCTCAAGCCCGTCTTCACGGCGCTGGAGATCGATGACGAGGATGCGTTCGGCAACCCCGACCTGAACGGCGGCAAGCCCGATGCCCGGCGCGTCATACATGGTTTCGAACATGTCGGCGATCAGCGCGCGGTGCGCATCGGTAACGGTCTCGATGGGTTTCGAGATCTGGCGCAGGCGCGCGTCGGGGGTTTCGATGATGTCGAGAATGGCCATGGCGCTCAGCTAGGGATTTTGGCGGCTGGAATCAAGAATGGGCGCGACGGATTGGCTATTCGACCTGGCGGCGAGCCCGCAACGCCAATGCCAGCGTGCCTTCGTCGAGATAATCGAGTTCACCGCCCACCGGCAGGCCGTGCGCCAGTTGCATGACGCGCACACCGGTGCCGGCCAGCCGTTCGGCGAC
Source organism: Sphingomonadales bacterium (assembly GCA_038217075.1). Classification (GTDB taxonomy): domain Bacteria; phylum Pseudomonadota; class Alphaproteobacteria; order Sphingomonadales; family Sphingomonadaceae; genus Sandarakinorhabdus. The sequence continues at coordinate 25,265 of JBBQPR010000037.1, read as the reverse complement.
ATAATGCATCGTCGTCTGGCCCTCCATGGTCGCATTCATGGCGAGAACGATTTCGGCAAATTCCCCGGCGGCGACGCGCGCGACAAGGCTTTCGATCGCGAGATCTTCGGGCCGGATGCCGTCCAGTGCCGACAGGCGGCCGCCGAGCACGTGGAACCGGCCGGCGAACAGCCGCGCCCGATCGAGCGCCCACAGATCGGCCACCTCCTCCACCACGCACAGCGAGTGCGGATCGCGCCGCGGATCGGTGCAGACGGCGCACGGATCGCGTGTATCGACATTGCCGCAGGTGGCGCAGGTGACAAGGTTGCGTTCGACCGCCTGCAACGCGGCGACCAGCGGGGCGAGCGCGGTTTCGCGCTTCTTTATGAGATGCAGCACGGCGCGCCTGGCCGAGCGCGGGCCAAGGCCGGGCAGCCGGGCGAGTGCCTGGGCAAGAGCGTCGATTTCGGGCGAAGACATGCTTACGGATATGGCCCGTCCCGGCCCGCCCGGCAACAGCCGCTGATTGCCCGTAAAGAAAGCGGCCTTCACGCCTTCACGCCCCAGCCCCCATGCGCTAGACCCGGCGTCGATTTGCCCCCGAGAGGAATTTGAGATGACCGCCATCGGACAGGACAGCCTGAAAACGCGCCGCAGCTTGACCGTTGGTGGCAAGGCCTATGCCTATTACAGCCTGGAGGCCGCCGCCTCGGCGTTGGGCGATATTTCCCGCCTGCCCTATTCGATGAAGGTATTGTTCGAAAACCTGCTGCGTTTTGAAGACGGCAGCACGGTGACGGTGGACGATCTGAAGGCGATGGTCGCCTGGGGCGCGACGCAGAAATCGGACCATGAGATCAACTATCGTCCGGCCCGCGTGTTGATGCAGGATTTCACCGGCGTGCCCTGCGTTGTCGATCTGGCGGCGATGCGCGACGCGATGACCAAGCTGGGCGGCGATCCGCAAAAGATCAACCCGCAGGTGCCGGTCGATCTGGTGATCGATCACAGCGTGATGGTCGATGAATTCGGCACGCCCCAGGCCTATGAAGACAATATGGACCTGGAATACGCCCGCAATATCGAGCGGTATGAATTCCTGCGCTGGGGTTCATCGGCATTGAAGGGCTTTCGCGTTGTGCCGCCGGGTACCGGCATCTGCCACCAGGTCAATCTGGAATATCTGGCGCAGGCCGTCTGGACGTCCGAAGACGCCAGCGGCGCGACAATCGCCTACCCTGACACGGTGGTGGGTACCGACAGCCACACGACGATGATCAACGGGCTGGGCGTGCTCGGCTGGGGTGTTGGCGGGATCGAGGCCGAGGCGGCGATGCTGGGCCAGCCGGTTTCGATGCTGATCCCCGAAGTCGTCGGTTTCAAACTGATGGGCAAGATGTCGGAAGGCATTACCGCCACCGATCTGGTGCTGACCGTCACGCAGATGCTGCGCGCCAAGGGTGTCGTCGGGCGTTTCGTCGAATTTTATGGCCCGGGCCTTGATGCGCTGACGCTCGCCGATCGCGCCACCATCGCCAATATGGCGCCGGAATATGGCGCCACCTGCGGCTTCTTCCCGATCGATACCAAGACCCTGGATTACATGCGGCTGACCGGCCGCGACGATGATCGCATTGCGCTGGTGGAGGCCTATTGCCGGGCGCAGGGCCTGTGGCGCGAAGCCAGCACCCCCGATCCGGTGTTCACCGATACGCTCTCGCTCGACCTTGGCACGGTGCTGCCATCGCTCGCCGGGCCGAAGCGGCCGCAGGACAAGGTGTTGTTGTCCAACGCCGCACCGGCGTTCGAAAGCGAATTGCAGGGCGCCTACAAGCAGGGCGCCGCGATGACCAAGCGCGTTGCCGTTGCCGGTGCCGCGCACGACATCGGCCATGGTGATGTCGTCATCGCCGCCATCACCAGCTGCACCAACACATCGAACCCCAATGTGCTGGTTGCAGCGGGACTTGTTGCGCGCAAGGCCCATGCGCTGGGCCTGACGGTAAAGCCGTGGGTGAAGACCAGCCTGGCACCAGGATCCAAGGTGGTGACCGATTATTTCGCCAAGTCCGGCCTGCAGGCCGATCTGGATGCGCTGGGCTTCAACCTTGTCGGCTATGGTTGCACGACCTGCATCGGCAATTCGGGGCCGCTGGCCGAACCGATCAGCAAGGCGATCAACGGCAATGACATTGTTGCGGCGTCGGTGCTTTCGGGCAATCGCAACTTTGAAGGCCGGGTTTCGGCCGATGTGCGCGCCAATTACCTGGCCTCGCCGCCGCTGGTCGTCGCCTATGCGTTGGCCGGCACGATGCGCAAGGACCTGACCACCGAAGCGCTGGGGGTTGGCACCAATGGCCAGCCGGTGTTCCTGAAGGACATCTGGCCGACCAATGAGGAAGTATCCGCCATGGTGCTCTCGTCGGTGACCGCGGAAATGTTCCGTGCCCGCTATGACAATGTGTTTGATGGCGACGAGCGCTGGCAGGGTATCAAGGTTGAAGGCGGCGCCACCTATCGCTGGAACGCTGCCTCCACTTATGTGCAAAACCCGCCCTATTTCGACGGCATGACGATGACGCCGGCGCCGACGAGCGACATCATCGGCGCGCGGCCGCTGGCCATTTTCGGTGATTCAATCACCACCGATCACATCTCGCCCGCCGGATCGATCAAGGAAGCCTCGCCCGCCGGCGTTTACCTGAACGAACGCCAGGTCAGCCGCGCCGAATTCAACAGCTATGGCGCGCGGCGCGGCAACCATGAGGTGATGATGCGCGGCACCTTTGCCAACATCCGCATCAAGAACGAAATGGTGCCGGGTGTCGAAGGCGGCGTGACCAAATATATCCCGTCCGGCGAACAGCTCGCCATTTTTGATGCCGCCGAACGCTACAAGGCCGATGGCACGCCGTTGGTGGTTGTGGCCGGCAAGGAATATGGCACGGGTTCGTCGCGCGACTGGGCGGCGAAGGGCACGACGCTGCTCGGTGTGCGCGCCGTGATTGCCGAAAGTTTCGAGCGCATCCACCGGTCGAATCTGGTCGGCATGGGCGTGCTGCCGTTGCAGTTCGCCGAAGGCCATGATCGCAAGACCGCCGGGCTGGACGGCACCGAAACGTTCGAAATCACCGGTGTTGCGGCGTTGAGCCCGCGGCAGGCGGTAACGGTCAAGTTCACCCGCGCCGATGGATCGACCGGCAGCTTTGAAACCAAATGCCGGATCGATACCGAGCAGGAGCTGGAATATTTCTATGCCGGCGGCATCCTGCCCTATGTGCTGCGCAAATTGGCGGCCTGAACAAACATTTCTAATCGTTAATGAAATCCCCGGGGTTATTGCTGGAACCCCGGGGATTTCACATGAATCGAAGGTCGAATCATTGGCCTGGAGGATCGACGAGCCCTGGACGACGTGCAGAAATGCAAAGCGCGGCTTGAAACGCGAGCGTGGCGGAACTGCCTAAATTAGACGGTTTTTCCCGCTTTTCTGAGAAAAAATAGATGCACCGCGCCGTACGCCTGCGCGCGATTCTGGCGCGGACGGGTTTTTCCGCTTGCCTTCAATTGAAACATTGCCAAAAATACATGTTATAGAGGCTATCCGCGCTGACGGATAAAAAAGGGGCAAATTCATGAAAATCATGCGTGTATCACTCATGGCTGCGCTGCTGTGCTCAACCGGCGCTCAGGCTGCGCCAACTTACACGGACGTAAAGTCGTTCGCCTTCACCAAGAACTTGCCAAAAGGCCCAGTGGACGGTGTCAACGGAATCATGCCAACATCACCAGGCGTGTCGGCGTTCGGCGATGCCAATGGTGGCGCCCTTTCGCTCGGTCTCAATTTCGAAGGCACGTCGGATTACGACACGCGCGCTCTTGGCATCGGCCTGATCCCACCGGATACGATGGGCGCCGTGGGCACGACGCAGTATGTCGAACTGCTGAATGGCAGCTTCTCCGTATACGACAAGACGACCGGTGCGCTGCAGGCGCCGCGGATTACGGATTCCGCTTTTTGGCAGAGCTTTGGCCAGGCCGGCACCGGTGGTGACCCGCGCATCTTGTTCGATGCGCGATCCAGCCGCTGGCTGGCCATCGGTTTTGGCGCAAGTGGTGCCAACCTGAACATTGGCGTTTCGGATACGGACAACGCGCTCGGTGCCTGGAAAACGGCCGTGTTCAGCGGGTTTGCGCCTGGCATCGCGGATTTCCCGACTCTTTCGATCAGCGGCAATTCGATTGTCATCGGCACCAACAATTTCACATCGACGATGTCAGGCTTTTCTTACAGCGGCACCACGGTCAACGTTCTGAGATACAGCGACGTTTTCGCGGCGGGCGGCCCGGTTGTCGGCAATGTCCAGAAATTCATCACCCCCTATGACAGCATGGTCGGAGGCACCGACAGCGGCTATGCCATCCAGGGCGTCAACCGCAGTGGCGGGGGCGGCCCGGTCAAGCTGGTCGCGGCAAGCGCCTTTTTTGCCGATGCCGTAACCTATGAAATCGAAAATGCAGGCTCCGTAACGGCCACGCAGACCGCCACCCAATATCTGTCCGACACCGGCGGCGACACATATGATTTCAATTCGCCAGCGCGCCAGCCAACAACCAATGGCAGCGCCCGCGTTGTTGATCCCAGCGACGACCGCATCGGCGCCAACGCCTGGGAAGTCGGCGGCAAGATCTATTTTGTTCAAACCGTTACGGCGACTGGCACGGACAATACCGTTGTTCGCGTCACCGTGTTGAACAAGGCCGACAATGTGGTGTTGTCGCAAACCGATATCACCGACCCAAGTGGTAATTTCGATTTCTACCAGGGCTCGTTGGCGGTGAACTCGTCTGGTCAGCTTGTTGTCGGCTACAACCGGTCGGGCAGCTTTGTGACCGGTACCGATGGCCGTATCAGCATCTTTGCACGGTCGTTTCAAACCAACGCCGATGGCACGCTGACCGAAACCGGCGACATCCTGATCAAGCAGAGCCTTGTCGATGATTATCACAATGGTTCGGCCGAAGGTTTCGACCCGGTCGGTCGTCAGCGCTGGGGCGATTACAGCTCCGTCACGCTCGATCCGACCAACAAGCAGGCGTTCTGGGTGATCGGCCAATTCGCCCGTGAATTCAACAATGCCGCTGGTGGCCACCCGGGCGGCAGCGGCTTCGCCCGTTGGGGCACCTATATTGCACAGGTGTTCGTCGCCGGCGTTCCTGAACCAAGCAGCTGGGCGATGCTGATTGCCGGCTTCGGCCTGGTTGGCGCGGTGCAGCGGCGGCGTCGCCAGATCGCCGTCGCGACGGCCTGACAAATACACCCGAGATCGGCCAAACCCGGTCGGCGCGAATCGAGCGCCGGCCGGGTATTTTTTGTGCGGTCGCCAAAGCTGACAAATGCGACATCCTTTTCCGGGACGCTTAAGCGGAGAGGAAAGTAGCCGTTATGGCTCTAATTACCTCGATTCAGGCTAGTTTGGGGTTTCTGTCCGAAATGTAACTTGTTGTCGGTTAACGGACTGCAACAGTCTGCTCCCATAAGCCATGCGCATGCTCGCGACATGGTTCTCAGGGGGTTAAATTGATGATCGTATCTCGCGCTGCCATGGTCGCGGCCATGCTCGTTTCGGCCTCGGCCTTTGCCGTTCCGGCCTATGCCTATCCGGCTGGTTCCATCAAGGATTTCGCTTTCGAGGACATCGGCGACGTCGGGATTGTCGACGCGCAGAATTCGTTCGGCAGCGGCGCGTCTTCGCCGTTCGTGTCGCTGGGTTCGGGCGGTGCCGGCAAGTTGACAGTCGGTCTCAGCTTCAAGGCAACTTCCGACTATGACACCCGTGCCCTCGGCATTGGCCTGATCCCGCCAGACACCATGGGTGCTGTCGGCACGACGCAATATGTGCAGCTGATCAACGGCAGCTTCTCGGTCTATGACAAGTCCACTGGCGCGTTGCAGGCGCCCCGCAAGACCGACTCGGCTTTCTGGCAGAGCTTTGGCGCCGGTGCCACTGGCGGCGACCCGCGCGTGCTGTTCGATTCGCGCTCCAACCGCTGGCTGGCGATCGGCTTCGATGCTTCGGGTGCCAATCTCAACATCGGCGTTTCGGTAACCGATAATGCCCTTGGCGCTTGGAAAACCTCGGTCGTGACCGGGTTCACGCCAGGCATTGCAGATTTCCCGACACTGTCGATCAGCGGCGGGTCGATCGTGATCGGCACCAACAATTTCACCTCGACGATGACGGGTTTTTCGTACAGCGGCACAACCGTCAACGTATTGAGATACAGCGATGTTTTCAATGCAGCTGGCCCGATTACCAGCAACCTCCAAAAGTTCGACACACCATACAGCGGTACGTTAGGCGGTGACGACAGCGGCTATGCCATCCAGGGCATAAACCGCAGCGGCGGTGGCGGCCCGGTCAAGCTTGTTGCGGCAAGCGCGTTTTTCTATGACAATGTTACATACGAAATCAACAACCCTGGCTCGGCAAGCGCCTCCCAATCGGCAACGCAATATCTAAGCGACACCGGTGGCCTTGTGTATGATGGCAACTCAGCGGCGCGCCAGCCGACGACAAACGGCAGTGCTCGCGTCATCGACGCCAGCGACGACCGTATCGGGTCGAATGCCTGGGAAGTCGGCGGCAAGATCTTCTTCGTCAAGACGGTGACGGCAACGGGCGCCGACAATACGGTCGTTCGGCTCACCGTCGTCGACAGTGCGACAAACAATGTCCTTTCTGAAACCGATATTACCGACTCGAGCGGCAATTTCGATTTCTACCAGGGTTCGCTTGCGGTCAATTCGTCGGGTCAAATCGTTGTGGGCTATAATCGGTCGGGGAGCTTTGTGACTGGCACCGATGGTCGAGTCAGCATCTTTGCAAGGTCGTTCCAGACCAATGCCGATGGCACTGTGACCGAAACCGGCGATGTGATGCTCGCACAGAGCCTTGTCGACGATTACCATAACGGGTCGGCCGAAGGTGCCAACCCAGTCGGCCGCCAGCGTTGGGGCGATTACAGCAGCGTTTCGCTCGATCCGACCAACAAGCAGGCTTTCTGGGTGACGGGCGAATATGCGCTTGAATTCAACAACGCCGCCGGCGGCCATCCGGGCGGCAGCGGTTTCGCCCGCTGGGGCACGTTCATTTCGCAGGTTTTCGTTGCGGGTGTTCCCGAGCCGTCGAATTGGGCGATGTTGATCGCCGGTTTCGGCCTGATTGGCGGCATCCAGCGCCGTCGCCGCCAGTTGGAATCCGTCACTGCCTGACGCGCCCTGCAATCAAAATCGGCCATCGGGTCGGGACCAAAAGTCCCGCCCCTTTGCGTTGCTGATTGCGTGGCGGGCGGTTGCATCTCGGGCTGAAAAAGGTTGACCACTGCCCAAAACCACCGGGTCGGGCTATATTGCCGGCATGGCTGGATTGGAATCATGACATGACTGACAGAAAGCGCATTTTTATCGCGCCGATCTTGATGGCGATGATGGCGGTGATAACGGGTGCCGGGAATGCGCCGGAAAAGAATGGCGGGCTTGAAGGCCAATGGGGCGGCGAGCGGCTCAACCTGACCGTCGGCCCGGCGGGTGCCGTGTTGCGCTCGGACTGTGCTGATGGCCGCATCAACGGGCCTTTCACGCCGGATGGCAGGGGCGGGTTTGCGGCGAGCGGGCGCTTTGACGCGTTGCGACCCGGGGCGCAGTTGGTTGACGAAGGCCCGGGCGATGGCATTGCCGATACGGCGCATTTCACCGCCAACGTCGTCGCGGATCGGATGCAATTGATGGTTACGAAGCCTGGTAGCCCGCCTCGGCAATTCACACTTGCGCGCGGCAAGACGGTAAAGCTGATCCGCTGTTTTTGAAGCAACCGCTGTTTTGAAACAAGCCTGGTGCAAGCCGGCATTGATTCAACCATGCTGAATCAGGCTCCAGCCTCAGGCGCGTTCGAACCAGCTCGCTTTCGACGATCCCCAATCGACGATCCGCCAGCCGCGCTCGCTCGCCAGCTTGCGCAGCCGCGGCGAAGGATTGGCAGCCACAGCCTCGCCGCCGGTTTGGAGGGCAAGTTCGAATACCGGCTGGTCGGATACATGATCCGAATAAAAAGTCAGCGGCTGACCGAGCAACCCCTCGCGCGCCAGAAATACCTCGATGAGCAACCGTTTGGCGTCGCCATAACAATTGTCGCCACCAAGCCGGTGGTGCAACCGGTCATCTTCCCAGCGTGATGCTGTCGCGATGACATCGTCCATGCCCAGTTTTCGGGCGATGGCGCCGACATAATATTCGTTGGACGCCGTCGCCAGAACCAGCCGGCGCCCGGCGGCACGATCAAGTGCAATCTGGGCCAGCGCGCCTTGATGGACGTTTTCGGCCAGCACAGACTCTGCATAGACATCGGCAGCCGCCAACAACCGCAGGCGCGCGATGTGGCGGCCCATCAGCAGCCGGTGGCCGAGTTCCTTCAACCGGGCGCGCGAAATCAGTCTTGTGGCATAGGCCAGCAGCGCCAACAGCAGCAGCGGCACCAGCGCCAGCCGCCACGGCGCCTCGCGGCGCGCCCAGAAGACCAGCCAGGGCGTCCAGGTGCCGCCGCGAGTGATGGTGCGGTCCATGTCATAGATGCTGATGCTCACGCGCCGCCTTATGGCATAGTTGCGGCGGCGGCGTCATCGACGCGCGTGATGTTTTCCGTCAGGTGCGCGATCGGCAGGCCAAACGCGGTGACCGTGCCGGTGTTGAGCACGTGGCGGCCATCGGCCTGAAGATAGAGATATTGTTCCATGACGACATCGGGCGACGCGAGACGGTAGCGCAGGTGAAAGACATTGCCGCGCACATCGCCCTGGACCGGACCCTTGGCATCCGTCAGCGTGGCGCGATAGCCCGCCGGGCCTTCGGCGCGCATCACCCATTCGCGGCGCGTGCTGTGGCCATCGCCCCATGTCACTGTCTGGGCGAGGTGGAAGCTGCCATCGGCGGCACTATGGCCCTGGCCTTCGACCTCGAAGCGTTGTGATGGCCGGCCGCCACGGGTTTGCAGCACGCCCCAGCCATGGGTGTGGCCGGCGAAGAACGCCTCTGGCCGCATCGCCGGCCCGGCGCCGTCGAAACCCCTTAGCGCCATCGGGCCGATGCACCCTGCCAGCGTCAGCGCGCAAAACGCTGGTATCGCCAACCTTGTCGCATGGTGCCAATCAGCCATTTTGTCATTCCTCGCCGCGCCTTGCGCTGCATCACGCTGCATCGGCTCTTGCCCCGGCTGGCGCAATCCCCCACGAAGGGAACATGGGTGCCGCGAGCTTCGAGGAGACGACCGGACCCGGCGAAATTCGCCGGTTGATGGTGCGCGGCCGGCTGACCATCGCCAATATCAAGGATGTGGTGGCGCCGCTCCGCGCCATATCGCCATCCGGCAAGGCGCTGGAGATCGATCTTTCCGGCATCGAGAGGATCGACACATCGGGCGCCTGGCTGATCCATCGACTGGTCAGCGACTGGACCGCCGCCGGCACGCCGGCAACCGTGGAAAATGCTTCCGATGATGCCAGCCGGCTGATTGCCGAGGTTGCCGCCAATGACGTGCCGGTGGCGATCCGGCCGCCACCAGCCAATATGGCGCTGCTTCGGCTGAATCGTATCGGTGGATCGGTCATTCACGCCGCTAATGATATCGGCAGTTTCCTGGCCTTTCTGGGCCATACGATGATCGTGTTGGGCCAGACGATTATCGGCCGGCGGCCGTTGCGTTGGAACGCGCTTGTACACCAGTGCGAAGCCATTGGTGTCAACGCGCTGGGCATTGTCGGCGTGCTGTTGTTCCTCGTCGGGCTGGTGGTGGCGCAACAGGGCGCGGTGCAGTTGCGGGCGTTCGGCGCGGAGGTGTTCGTCGTCAACCTGATCGGCCGTTCGACGGCGCGCGAGCTTGGCGTGCTGCTGACCGCGATCATGGTTGCCGGGCGGTCGTCATCGGCCTTTGCGGCGCAGATCGGATCGATGAAGCTGAATGAGGAAATCGACGCCATGTCGATCATCGGCATGTCGGCAATCGAGGTGCTGGTAATCCCGCGCGTGCTCGGCATGGCGTTGATGATGCTGTTGCTCGGGTTCTTCGGGGTCACGATGGCAATATTGGGCGGCGGGCTGTTCTGCTGGGTTTCGCTGTCGATCCCGCCGGTCAGCTTTGTGCAGCGGCTACAGGAAGTAACGCCGATGTCGGACCTCGTCATCGGCATGGTGAAGGCGCCGGTTTTCGGCCTGATCATCGCCATGATGGGCTGTTTTCAAGGGACGCAGGTGCGTGGCAATGCCGAATCGGTGGGCACCCACACCACCAAGGCGGTCGTCCAGTCGATCTTCCTGGTCATCGTGCTCGATGCCTTTTTCGCGGTCTTCTTTTCGGCGCTAGGGTATAATTGATGGCCGGACCATCGCTTTCGCCGCGCCTGCCCGATGACGCCGATGTGGTGATCCGCGTTCGCGGCCTGCGCAACCAGTTCGGTGATCAGGTCGTCCATGATAATCTGGATCTGGACGTGCGGCGCGGCGAGATCATCGGGGTTGTCGGCGGCTCCGGGACCGGCAAATCGGTGCTGATGCGGTCGATCATCGGGCTGCAAATGCCGGCTGCCGGCCACATCGAAGTGCTGGGCACCGATGCGATGAACCTGGGGCCGGACGCCGCCAAGGATCTGCGCCGTCGCTGGGGTGTGTTGTTCCAGGAAGGCGCGCTGTTTTCATCACTGACCGTCGCCGAGAATATCGAAGTGCCGATGCGCGAATTTCTCGACCTGCCTGACGAATTGATGGACGAGCTTGCCGGCTTCAAGGTCGCCATGGTCGGCCTGCCGCATGATGCCGGGCCGAAATTCCCGTCGCAGCTTTCGGGTGGCATGAAGAAGCGCGCCAGCCTGGCGCGGGCGCTGTCGCTCGATCCGCAACTGCTGTTCCTCGATGAACCGACCGCCGGGCTGGACCCGATATCGGCGGCGGCGTTCGACGAATTGATCAAGGTTTTGAAGCAGACCCTGGGCTTTACGGTGTTTCTCATCACCCATGATCTCGACACGCTGCACGCGATCTGCGACCGGGTGGCGGTGCTCGCCGATGGCAAGGTGCTGGCGGTGGGCACGATCGCCGAGTTGCTGAACTTCGATCACCCCTGGGTTCGGGAATATTTCATGGGGCCGCGCGGCCGGGCCGCGACCGAAACCGTGGGAAGAGCCGCCGAAGGCGCTACGCTGCATATGGAAGAACGCTGATGGAAACACGCAGCAACTATGCCATCGTTGGCGCCGTGGTGGTGGCGATCACCATCGCCATGTTCGCTGCCGTGATCTGGCTGGCGCGGTTTTCCGGTGCCGATGACCAGCATTTCGACATTTTCTTCAAACAGGCGATCAATGGCCTGGCGGTTGGATCACCGGTGGCCTTCAACGGCGTGCCGGTCGGCAAGATCGAAGAGATCAAGCTGCTGCCCGATACACCGCAATTCGTGCGCGTGCGCATTGCGATCGCCGAAGAGGTGCCGGTATTGCGAGGCACAACTGCCTCGGTGGAAGGTGTGGGTTTTACCGGCGTTTCGCAAATCCAGTTGAGCGGCGCCATGCAGGGTGCCGAGCCGATCACCGAAAAAGGCCCTTATGGCGTGCCGGTGATCCCGCCACGCGTCGGCGGCTTTGGCGCGTTGCTGGCCAGCGCGCCGGAACTGCTCAACAATGTATCGAAACTGACGGAACGGCTGACGCTGATCCTTGATCCGGCCAACCGGGAATCGATCGCCGGCATCCTGCGCAATACCAACAAGGTGACAGGGGCGCTGGCCGATCGCGCGCCAGAGATCGCCGCGACCATCGCCGAGGCGCGCGCCACCCTGCAGGCCGCCACCGCGACGCTGAAGCACGTCGATGCGCTTGCCGACAATGCCAACACGTTGATCGACAGCGACGGCAAGCCGCTGATCACCGATTTGCGCCGCGCCATTGCGACGGCAGAGGCCAGCCTGAACCGCATCGATGCCTTGACCGATGCGGCGCGGCCGGGGCTGGCGACGCTGAACGACCAGACATTGCCGGAAACCAACAGATTGCTGCGCGATCTGCGGGATCTGACCAACAATCTGGGCGCGGTTGCGGCAAAGCTGGATGAAGATCCGGCCGGCGCCCTGTTGAACGGTCGGCAATTGCCCGATTATACCCCTGCAAAGCCGGAGAAGGCGAAATGAAGCCCCCGTTCATCGCCTTTGCGCTGGCCTTTGGCCTGACCGCCTGTGGCCCTATCGTGCAAATTGGCGGCAATGCCAAACCGCCTTCCTCGCTGCTGACGTTGGCCGCCACCGCAACGCCGCGACCCTATGCCGGGCCATCGCGTTTATCGGACACCCTGGGGATTGAAGTGCCGGGTGTGCCGGCGTCGCTGCAGACGCTGCGGCTGCCGGTGACGACAGCAGCATCGCAAGTCACCTATCTGGTCGGCGCCACCTGGGCCGAACAGCCCAACAAGCAGTTCCAGCGGGTGCTGGTGGACACGATCGCCGCAGCGGGCGTGCCGGTTGTCGATAGCCGCCAATCCAATATCACCCCGGCGCGGACGCTTTCGGGTGTGTTGCGAGCCTTTGGGCTGGACGTCACCGATGCGGCCAACCCGGTGGTGCGGGTGCGTTATGATGCGCAGATCAACACGGCGCATGGCGGGGAGACCGTCTCGCTGCGTCGGTTCGAAGCGACGGAGCCGGCATTCGACCAACGGCCTGTAGCGGTCGCCGCCGCGTTGAACCGTGCCGCCAACCGGGTTGCCGCCGAAGCTGCCGCCTGGGTTGCCGGCTGAGCCAGGTGCTGCCGCCACGGTTGCGATCCGGCGGGCTGTCGTCCCTTGATCGCGCCATATTGGCCATCGCCCTGCCCGCGATGCTGACCAATGTCGCGACGGCGCTGATCGGTCTGGCCGATATATGGGTGATCGGCCAATTGGGGGCGGCGGCACCGCAAGCAGGCGTCGAGATCGGTTCAAAGCTGTTCCTGTTCATCGTCGCCATCTTCAATTTCCTCAGCTTTGGCACCACCGCGCTGACCGCACAGGCGGCGGGACGCGGCGATGTGGATGAACAAGCCGCCGTGCTGGCGCGGGCGGCGATGGCTGCCGCCGGTCTGGGCGGGGTGGTGCTGGCCATTATCGGCATTGGCCTGCCGGCAGGGATTGCGGCGCTGGGCGGCACTGGCGTGGTTGCCGGTTACGCGCGGGATTACGCCTCGATCAGGGCTTTTGCAGTGCCCGCGGCGTTGCTCAGCATGGTATTGCAGGCCTGTCTGATCGGTCGCAAGCGGTTGCGGACCGTGCTGGCGATCGAGATTGCGTTCAACCTGCTGCATGTCGGTGCGGCCATCGGACTGGTGCTTGGGATGGGGCTGGGCGTGCGCGGTGCCGGTTATGCCAGCCTGTTCGCCGAACTCGCCAAGCTCGGCATGGCAGCGGTGATGGTGCGGCGCGAGGCGCCCGGCCGGCTGGTTGGCACGGCGCTGCGCCATGCGGCAACCTGGTCGCGCGACTCGCTGCTCGCGCTGTTCCAGATGAACCGTGACCTGTTCATCCGGACATTGTTGTTGCTGCTGGCGATCATGTTGTTCACCCGCGCCGGGGCAACCCAGGGCCCGGCGATGCTGGCCGCCAATGCCGTATTGTTCCAGCTTTTCATGTTGTCAGGGATGATCATGAACGGTTTTGAATCGTCGGCGCAGGTGCTGGGCGGGGAAGCGGCCGGGCGCGGCGATGGCCCGGGCTTTGCGGCGCTGACCCGGCGGTCGCTTGGCTGGATGTTCGGCACGGCGCTACTGCTGGGCGCCATATTGCTGGCGGGTGGTGGCGGCCTGGCGCGACAATTCACCCGGGCACCGGCGGTGCTGGCCAATATCGGCGCGTTCCATTGGTGGCTGGCGGTGTTGCCGCCGGTGTGCGCCGCCAGCTTTGTTTATGATGGCCTGTTCATTGGCGCGACCTGGACGCGGGCGATGCTGGGCTCCATGGTGGCGGCGTTTGCGCTGTATGCGCTGTCGCTTTGGCTGCTGCTGCCGCTGGGCAATCACGGGTTGTGGCTGGCGTTTACGCTGTTGTTCGTGTTTCGCGGCGCCGGGCAGGCCATATTGTTGCCCGGCCTGTCGCGTCGCCGCTTTGGGGCCCCAGCGAACAGCTAGTTGAAGCTGGCGAGGGCGGCCCTATGATGCCCGCCAAACACGCCTTTTGGGGAGTTTCTGCATGACCTATGTCCGTCCCGATACCGAAGCCTTGCTGGCGATGCTGGCAGCGCAGCCGGGGCCCGATTTTTATGAAATGGGGCCGGATGCCGCCCGGGAAGCGATGCGGGTGATGGCGCAGATGACCGAGCGCCCGCGCGGCGACATCGCCGAGGCCAAGGATATCGCGATTCCGGGCACGCACGGCCATTCGATTCCCGCGCGTCTCTATCGGGACAGCGATTCGACCGCGGCGGCGCCGGTGCTGCTGTTCTTCCATGGTGGCGGCTGGGTGATCGGCGATCTGGAAGTGTATGATTCGCTGTGCGCCGAAATCGCGCGGACCTTGCGGATGAGCGTGGTTTCGGTGGATTACCGGCTGGCGCCCGAGCACCGGTTCCCGGCGGCGGCCGAGGATTGCATCGCGGCGACCAATTGGCTTGCTGCTTCTCCGGCCGAAATCGGCCATCCTGTCAGTGGCATCGTGCCGGCGGGGGACAGCGCCGGCGGCAATCTGGCGGCGGTGGTGTCATTGGAACTCGCCAATAAATTATCGGTGCCGATTTTGGCGCAATGGCTGATCTACCCCGGTGTCGACATGACCGCCGACAAGGGGTCGATGGTCGAATTCGGCGAAGGTTTTCTGCTGACGGCGACCACGATGCGCTGGTTTGTCGATCTTTACATGGGCACCGAGACCGACCCCAAGCACCGGCTGGCATCGCCGCTGTTCGCCGAAAGTCTGGCCGGGCAGCCGCCGACGCTGGTCTTCACCTGCGGGCTCGATCCGCTGCGCGATCAGGGCCGCGCCTATGCCGCCCGGCTGATCGCCGACGGGGTGCGCACAATTTTCCGCGAGGCCGATGGCCAGATCCATGGCAGCGTCACCCTGCGCGGCGCCATTCCCAGCGCACAGGATGATTTGCACGCCAATCTCGCCGACCTGCAAACCCTGATCGACGAAGCGATCGCTGCGCAGAAGGCGAATTGAACCCGCCATGATGACCACGATCCCGCGCGATCATCCATCCGGCCTGCCCTATCGCCAGGGTGTCGGGGTGTTGCTGTTCAACACCGATGGCCTTGTTTTTGTCGGGCAAAGGCTCGATTCCAAGCTGGAGGCATGGCAGATGCCGCAAGGCGGTATCGACGATGGCGAGGACGCGCGGACAGCGGCGCTGCGCGAGCTGGAGGAGGAAACCGGCGTGCCGGCGCACCTTGTCGAGATCATCGGCGAAACGCCCGAATGGCATTATTACGACTTGCCGCCGGAAATGGTCGGCACCATCTGGAAAGGCAAATATGCCGGGCAGCGCCAAAAATGGTTCGCGCTGAAGTTTCTGGGCAGTGACAGCGATGTGGCGATCGACACGCACCACCCGGAATTCAAGGCTTGGCGCTGGACCGGGGTCGATACGCTGGTCGAAATGGCGGTGCCGTTCAAACGCGATCTTTACACCGATGTGATCCGCATCCTCGCATCGACCTAGCAGCGAGGCACACCGCCAGACAGGAGAATGTCATGCCCTATTCGCAAGACCGTCTGATCCATGATGCCGACAGCCATTTGATGGAGTTGGGCGATTGTCTGGATGATTTTTTCCCAAAGGCGTTGCTGGCGCGGTTTCACGATTTGCCGGTGTATCGCGCCAAGCTGGGCAATAACCGCTGGGCCGAGGCGGCGCTGGCCAAGCAGGGCGATGCGGATTTTCGGGGTGGAATCGCCGACAACATCATGCTGCGCAAGAACTACGACGCGCATGGAGCGTTCCTGAAGGCGGACAGGCCGCGCGCCGTCGAACTGCTCGGCTTTGCCAGCCAATTGGTGTTCACCACCTTCTGCCTTGGCAATTTCGGGCTGGACCAGGGCGAGGACATGGACCTGTGCTATGCTGCTGCCGAGGCGCACAACCGCATGATGGCCGATTTTTGCGCGGTCGATCAACGGCTTCTCGCCACCGCCTATGTGCCGTTGGAGGATTTCGACAGGGCGCGGGCCTGTGCAGCGCAGGCGATAAAGCTGGGCGCCAAGGCATTGATGGTGCCATCGCGCTGCCCGCAAGCGCATTCGCCCAGCCATGTCGGGCTGTTCCCGGTGTGGGCGATGGCGGCGGAGGCGGGGTTGCCGATCCTGTTCCACGTCGGCGGCGAGGACAAGATGAGCGACACTTACAAGGTGAACGGCCTGCCGCCGGTGCCGGATTTCCATGGCGGCGACGATAATTTCACCTCGATCAGCTATATGCCCATTCCCAGTTCGGCGATGCAGACGCTGGCGACGCTGATTTTCGATGGGGTTTTCGATGCTTTTCCGACGCTGAAATGGGGTGCGATCGAGCTTGGTGCATCATGGTTGCCGGGGTGGATGCGGGCGATGGATTCGGCGGCCCATGCGTTTGTGCGCAATGAGACGCGTTTGCAGAAATTGTCGGCGCGGCCATCGGAGATCGTGCGGCGGCAGTTGCGCGTCACCCCCTATCCGCACGAGGATGCCGCCTGGCTGATCGCCAATGCCGGGGAGGAAGTGGCGATGTTTTCATCGGATTTCCCGCATGTCGAGGGTGGCCGCAACCCGTTGAAGCGCTTTGACACTGTGCTGGAAGGCCTGTCACCGCGCGCCATCAACCGCTTTTATGCGGATAATTTCATCGACCTGATGGGTAATGGCCTTGCCGAACAGCTGCGCCGGCCAAGCCATAAGGTGGCGGCGGCCTGAGGTTTCAGATCAGGCCGGCCAAAGGACTCGACGGATCGGCGTAGCGGCGGCGGGCCATGCGGCCGGCGCGATAGGCGAGGCGGCCGCTTTCCACAGCCAGCTTCATGGCGCGGGCCATCAGGATCGGGTCCTTTGCTTCGGCAATCGCGGTGTTCATCAACACGCCGGCGCAGCCGAGTTCCATGGCGACGCTGGCTTCGGACGCGGTGCCGACGCCGGCATCGACCAGCACCGGCAGCTTGGTGCCCTCCACGATCATGCGGATGGTGACGGGGTTCTGCACGCCAAGGCCGGAGCCGATGAGGCTGCCCAACGGCATGATTGCGCAGGCGCCCAAGTCCTCAAGTTTCTTTGCGGCGATGGGATCATCGGCGCAATAGACCATGACGTCGAAGCCGTCCTTGACCAGGATTTCGGTAGCGCGCAGCGTTTCCGCCATATCCGGATAGAGCGTGCGCGCTTCGCCCAGCACTTCGAGTTTGACCAGGTTCCAGCCGCCGGCCTCGCGGGCCAGCCGCAGAGTGCGTACCGCGTCGTCGCCGGTGAAACAGCCGGCGGTGTTGGGCAGATAAGTGATTTTTTTCGGATCGATGAAATCGGTCAGCATCGGCTGGCCCTTGTCCATGACATTGACCCGGCGGACCGCGACCGTGACGATTTCGGCGCCCGACGCTTCGAGCGCGGCGGCATTCTGGGCGAAATCCTTGTATTTGCCGGTGCCAACGATCAGCCGCGACTTGAACTTGCGGCCGGCGACTTCCCAGCCGTCGTCATCTTGCCCGCCGCCGACGAAATGCACGATTTCCAGCCTGTCGCCATCGGCAAGCGCAACAGCGGCGAAGGTGGAGCGCGGCACGATTTCAAGGTTGCGCTCGACAGCCACCTTGGTGGGATCGAGTTCCAGCGTCGCCAGCAGGCCGGTGATGCTGGTGCCGGGGGCGACGCGGCGCGGGTCGCCATTCAGGGTGATTTCGATCATGCGCCCCATATGGCGGGTGGCGACGGCGAGCGGAAGGGAGAAGTGTGGCGTTCCCCGCAGCGGCCCCTATAATCGCGCCATGTCCGACACTCTCGTCCTTGTGCTGAATGGCCCCAACCTCAACCTGCTCGGCACGCGGGAGCCGCATATCTACGGCGGCCAGACGCTGGATGATATCGCTGCCATGCTCGACGACCAGGCCCAGGGCCTGGGGCTGGAGATCGACCTCAGGCAATCCAACCATGAGGGCCATCTGATCGACTGGCTGCACGAGGCGGGATCGCGCGGTGTGCTCGCCGTCATCCTCAACGCCGGCGCGCTGACCCACACGTCCGTCGGGCTGCACGATGCCATCAAGGCCATCGCGGTGCCGGTGATCGAGGTGCACCTTTCCAACCCGCACGCGCGGGAGCCGTTTCGCCACCACAGCTTCATCAGCGCGGTGGCAAAAGGCACGATTTGCGGCTTTGGCGCCGGTTCCTACACGCTGGCGCTGGACGCCGCCGCGCGCTTGCGGCAATGACAAAGGCCTGTGGGGACAATCACGAGGAATAATCATGCCTGAAGGCAGCGGAATCCAGGTCGATACCGCGCTGGTGCGCGAACTCGCCGAATTGCTCGAATCGAGCCATTTGACCGAGATCGAAGTGAAGGATGGTGAGCGCACCATCCGTGTCGCCCGCACCGCCGCGGTCGTGGCCAGCTATGCGCCGCCGCCGATGGCCACCGGTGCAGCGCCGATAGCAGCCGCCGCGCCTGTCGCCGCCGCCGCCGCCGCGCCGGACGACTGGAAACTCCACGCTGGCCTCGTCAAGTCGCCGATCGTCGGCACCGCCTATCTGACGCCGGAACCGGGCGCCGCGCCCTATGTCAGCGAAGGCCAGACCGTTGCCGCCGGTGACACATTGCTGATCATCGAGGCGATGAAGGTGATGAACCCGATCGTCGCGCCCAAGGGTGGCAAGGTCATCAAGGTGCTGATCCGCAGCGAACAGCCGGTTGAATATGACGAACCGCTCGTCGTGATCGAATAAGCCTGATGTTCAAAAAGGTTCTTATCGCCAATCGCGGCGAAATCGCGCTTCGCGTCCATCGCGCCTGCCGGGAAATGGGCATTCGCACGGTTGCTGTGCATTCCACCGCCGATGCCGATGCGATGCATGTGCGGCTGGCCGATGAAGCCATTTGCATCGGGCCGCCGTCGGCCACCGATTCCTATCTGAACATTCCGGCGATCATTTCGGCGGCGGAAATCGCCCAGGCCGATGCCATCCACCCCGGCTATGGCTTCCTGAGCGAAAACGCCCGGTTTGCGGAGATTGTCGAGGAGCACAAGATCGTCTGGATCGGCCCCGACCCCGAACATATCCGCAAGATGGGCGACAAGGTGGAGGCCAAGCGCACAGCCGCCAAGCTGGGCCTGCCGTTGGTGCCAGGGTCCGACGGGCCGGTGAATTCGCCCGAGGAAGCCATTCAGGTCGCCAATGAGATCGGCTATCCGGTGCTCATCAAGGCGGCATCGGGCGGCGGCGGGCGCGGGATGAAGGTCATTCCCGATGCAGCATCGCTGCCCGGCCTGATGCGCCAGGCGCAGAACGAGGCCAAGGCGGCGTTTGGCGACGACACTGTCTATATCGAAAAATACCTTTCCGAACCGCGCCACATCGAATTCCAGGTGTTCGGCGATGGCAAGGGCGGCGCCGTGCATATGGGTGAGCGCGATTGCTCCCTGCAACGCCGCCACCAGAAGGTGCTGGAGGAAGCCCCTTCCCCGGCGCTGAACGCCGATCAGCGCGCCGAAATGGGTGAGATTGTGCGGCAGGCAGTGTCGACGCTGAAATACCGCGGCGCCGGCACCATGGAGTTCCTGTACGAAGAGGGGAAATTCTACTTCATCGAGATGAATACCCGGCTGCAGGTCGAGCATCCGGTGACGGAAGCGGTGACCGGCATCGATCTGGTGCGCGAACAGATCCGCGTCGCTGCGGGGTTGCCACTATCGGTGACGCAGGAGCAGATCCGGTTCGAAGGCCATGCCATCGAATGCCGGATCAATGCCGAAGACCCGGTGACCTTTGCCCCCTCCCCCGGCCGCGTTACCGATTTTCATGCGCCCGGCGGCCTGCATGTGCGGGTCGATTCGGCGCTGTACGATGGTTATCGCATCCCGCCCTATTATGATTCGCTGATCGCCAAGCTGATCGTCTATGGCGCCAACCGCAACGATGCCTTGATGCGCCTGCACCGCGCGCTGGAGGAATTCGTCATCCACGGGCCGAAAACCACCATCCCGCTGCAACAGGCGATCATCGAAGCGCCGGATTTCATCAATGGCGACTATTCGATCAAATGGCTGGAACGCTGGCTGGCGGAGCGGGCGGCCGAGGGCTGAGGCGCCATGCCGGCGAACTACAGCATCGATGATCCACGCCCGATAGCTGCAGGCGCGCCGTATACATTCTATCTGCCATCAAGCGAGCGCCTCGCTGCCCTGGCCGTGGGTGATCTGGTGAAACTGATCATTCGCGGTGTTCCGCCAGGCGAAGAATATGACGCAGAGCGCATGTGGGTGACGATTACATCGATCATTGACGATGAAATGGTCGGCGAATTGGCCAATGAGCCGTTGGATATTCCACAATTGTCTCCCGGCGATAAGATCAAATTTCATCGCTGGAATATCGTTGACGCGGAACTTGAAGGCGAAGATCGGAACAGCATTGGGCTGTATCCGCGGCGTGAATTTTGGGACCGCTGCCTTGTCGATCGTTGCGTGATCGATGATGGAGTCAGGGTTGGCTACCTCTATCGGGAGGCGCCTGATATGGCTGAACCTGATGATAAATATCCCGACAGCGGTTGGCGCCTGCGCGGCGAGGTTGTTGATCCCGACGAGGATCTCGACGAGCGAAAATTTGACTATCTCGCCCTCGGCGCTGTGCTCAACAAGGACGATTGCTGGCTGCACCTGATCGGTTCGCCGATCGGTTCGGCGTACTTGTGGAATGCGCAGACTCAGGACTATGAACCCTGCGCACGCTAGGATAATGAGTGACACATCGCTGTTGACTAGTCCTTGGCATAGGCAGATATTGCGCAGGAAATGAGCAGTGCAGCGTCATCTTTTGCCTATGATCTCGCCGAGCCGGGAGCCGGTGCGCTGTCGCCGCAGCGGTTGGCGGCGTTGCTGCACCTTGGCATGGCCGAGCTTGCCGAACTGGTCGGGGCTTCGCGGGCGACGCTGGCCAAGAAGCCGGTGACGGCGGCGGCGGACCGGGCACTGTCGCCGCTTGCCCGCATCCTGGCCATGGCGGCCGAAATGGCGGGATCGCTGGAGCGGGCGACGATCTGGTTCAAGCATCAGCCTTTGCCGGGCTGGGGCGGCAGGACAGCCCGGGACCTGGTGGCGGCGGGGGATGCGCAGGCCGTTCTCGATTATCTGGAAGCCAGCCGGGCCGGCGTCTACGCTTGACCGCTACGGGCGTGCGGACACTGTGGCGGGTCTATGTGCCGGCCTGGGGCTGGGTGCCGCTGTCGGGTGCCGGGGCGGCGCGGTATGGCGGGCGCTGGAACCCCATCGGCATGCCGGCGCTGTATCTGGCCTGTGAACTGACCACGGCCTGGTCCGAATATAATCAGGGGTTGGCCCAGCATCCGGGGCTGGTGGTGCGGTTGCAATTGGCGGCGGCGCGGATCGGCGACGCCGGCGATGCGGATTTGCGGGCGCGATTTGGCATTCCCGATGATCTGGGTGGCGACCATTGGCGGGCGCATGCGGCGCAATTGGGGGTGGCACCGACACAGGCCGCCGGTGTGGCGATGGCGGCGGACGGCTTCGACGGGCTCGGCTACCCGTCTGCGATGAGTCCCGGTGGCAACAATGTCGTGCTGTGGCGGTGGAACCCGCCGCAATTGACGGTGGAGGACCCGGAGGGGCGGTTGCCGCAAGATGCCGCTTCGTGGCGATAAGACGCAACAGCGCCACTGGCCAACGCCCTGCAATCGGGGGTAAAAGCGTTGGTACACATAGAGGCATGGCACGCTGAGCTACCCGATACGATCACGACTGGACCCCGAAATGCTGCTGCGCGCCTATGCGAGCGGCATCTTTCCGATGGCGGACAGTGCCGACAGCGCCGATGTTTTCTGGGTTGAACCGAGGCGGCGGGGGGTGTTGCCGCTGGATGCTTTCCACCTGCCGAAGAGCCTTGCCAAGACGCTGAAGTCCGAACGCTTCACCTTGACGGTGGACCGCGCCTTTGACGCGGTGCTGGATGCCTGTGCCGAACCGGTGGCGGGGCGGACCGAAACCTGGATCAATCCGCTGATATCGGGTGCGTATCGCAGCCTCCACCTGATGGGCCACGCGCATTCGGTTGAGGCTTGGGGCGAGGACGGGGCGTTGGCTGGCGGACTGTATGGGGTGCGGATCGGCGGGGCGTTCTTCGGTGAATCGATGTTCACCCGGCAGCGCGACGGTTCAAAAGCAGCGCTGGCGGCGCTGGTGGCGCGGTTGCGTTTTGGCGGTTTCACCCTGCTCGATACGCAATTCCTGACCGACCATCTGGCGCGTTTTGGTGCGCATGAGGTCAGCGCCCGGGTGTATCGTGGTCAATTGGCGACGGCGTTGGAGGTTTCGGCGGACTTTTTCGCACTGGATGGCGTTGCCGGAACGGGTGACGATGGCTTGCCGACCACCACCGTATCGGGGCCGGTTTCGGGGAAGCGCATCGTGCAGCTTTTGACCCAGATATCGTAACGGGGGTGCTCCAGCGGGTGGAGCGAGGGGCTTTCGGCGAACATCCAGCCGGAAAACACGCGTTTAGCACCGCCGCGCAGCAGCCGTTCGTCGATCAAAAGGAACGCGCCGGTCAGCTTTTGTTCCCATGGCGGTGTGGTTTCGCAGGTGCGCACGATGACGTGCAGGCTGCCGAAATCGAACATTTGCCCGGGTTTGCCGACGAACGTCCGGTTTTCACCGGTGCGTTTGTTGAGCGCGCCGATGGTGACGGTGCGTTGTTCATTGGGCGTGACCCCGGCGCCGCTACGCGCTGCCCGTGCTGCTTCCTGGGCGGGCGAGAGGATGAGCGGTGGTTTTGCGGTGGGATTGGTGGGGTTCGCCGGTGGTTTTGCGGTGGTTACCGGTGGTGATGCGGCGTTCTGCGGTGGTGTTGCGGTGGTGGCGGCGCGGTCCTGCGCCGTTGCCGTGACGCTGATCAGCGCCATCGCCGCAGCAAACCCGGCCTTCATGCTATTTCGCCGCCGGTTCCGCAGGCGCTGTCGCCGCTGCCGGAGCAGGTGCGGGCGTGCTGCCGCCGGAGCGGTTGACGAACGAGCCGACCAGACCCATCAGATCGGTGGCACCGGAGGTTTCGAGAATCTCGTCGCCCGGTTTCAGCACATCGGTTTCGCCACCTGGGGTCAGCGCGATGTAAGTGCCGCCGAGCAGGCCCTCGGTCGTTACGGCGGCGCTTGAGTCAGTCGGCAGTTTCAGTGCCTTGTCGACGCCCAATTCGACGATCGCCTGAAAGCTGACCGGATCGAGGCTTTCCTTCACCACGCGGCCGACCTTGATGCCCGACACGCGCACATCGGTGCCGGGCGAAACGCCGGCGATGTTGGGAAAACGCGCCTTCAGCACATAGCCGCCGGCGGTGCCGCCGGCCTGGGTGCGATCATAGGCGAAGACCACAAAGCCGATGGCGACCAGCACCACGACCAGCCCGACCAGCGCCTCGACGATATTTTCCTTGAACAGCGCGCGCATGTCAGTCCCCGGGTTGCCAGGCGCGGTAATCGCCGGTGGCGGCCGCGCGCTTGCCGCCGGCATCGAGGCTGCCGGACGGCACATAGGCGGCGATGGTGCCGGTGGCGTTCGGCGTATAGGGCTGTTCCCATATGCGCGGCGTTACCGGGTCTTCGGTGGGCGGCAGTGCCACGGTCTTGTGCATCCAGCCGAACCATTCCGGCGGAATGCGGCTGCCCTCGGGCGTGCCGTTATAGATGACCCAGCGGCGTTCGGTGGCGCCGGTGCCGCTGCGGTAATAGATATTGCCCTGCCCGTCGCGGCCGACTTCCTTGCCGTGCCGCCGGGTAAAAATCTTGGTGCCATAGCCGGGGCCGTTCCACCAGGTGAAGATGTTCAACAACAATCCCATGCGCCCTCTAGAGCCCCATCTGACCCGAAAGCGCAAGGGGGTCCCGGGCCGGAACGGGACATTCCCAGCGCCACACCAGACCTTCGTCGGGATCTTCGGCGGTGCCGGCGAGCGCGAAGCCGCAACGCGCCAGTACCCGCGTCGAAGCATTTTCGGCGGGCAGCGTATGAGCATGGACGTGCGACAGCCCGTTGGCGCGGGCGATATCGACAAGCGCCAGCACCATCGCCGATGCCACGCCGCGCCGACGCGCCGCCGGCAGGGTGTGATAGCCGATTTCGACACTGCCATCGCCGGGCATGCCGTTGAAGGCGCAGACACCGACCGGCACAGCACCGGCATGGGCGAGATAGGTGCCAAAGGGCGGATCGCGGGGAATTGCGTCGAGGATCAGCAGGCCATCCAGAAGCGCCTGCCGATCGGCCGCGTCGCCGCCGATATGCGTTGCCAGCCCCGCCACCAGCGCCGCAAGGTCAACCCCGGCGGCGATGGCGTGGAGCCGGATTTCGATCACGCTGCTTTTTTGAGGTGGCGGCGACCGAGCAGTTCGGCGATCTGCACGGCGTTGAGCGCCGCGCCTTTGCGCAGATTGTCCGATACGCACCACAGCACCAGGCCGTTGTGGACGGTCGGGTCCTTGCGCACCCGGCTGATATAGGTGGCATATTCGCCGACGCATTCGATGGGGGTGATGTAGCCGCCGTCCTCACGCTTGTCGAAGAGCATGATGCCGGGCGATTCGCGCAGGATGGCCTGGGCTTCCTTGACGCTGATCGGGTTTTCAAATTCGATATTGATGGCTTCGGAATGGCCGACGAACACCGGCACGCGCACGCAGGTGGCGGTAACGAGGATGTCGGGCGACAGGATCTTGTTGGTCTCCTGCGCCATCTTCAGCTCTTCCTTGGTGTAACCGTCATAGCCGGTTTCGGGGCCGACGAAGCTGTCGATGTGGGGAATGACGTTGAAGGCGATCTGCTTGGTGAATTTCTTCGCCTCGCTCGAATCGCCGACGAAGATGCCGCGCGATTGTTCGAACAGTTCGTCCATGCCTTCCTTGCCGGCGCCGGACACCGATTGGTAGGTCGATACGACAACACGCTTGATGCCGGCCTTGTCGTGCAGCGGCTTCAACGCGACAACCATCTGGGCGGTCGAACAATTCGGGTTGGCGATGATGTTGCGCTTCCGATAGCCG
>JBBQPR010000036.1:0-28778 GCA_038217075.1 Sphingomonadales bacterium | reverse complement strand
CGAGCGAAGCTTGCGATCGCTGTATTGCTGCTCGGACGACGTGCGTGGTCGTGGCGCTCCCGTGACGAACCTGTCCCATATTGCTTCCTTCCATTCCAACGAAAGGATCGCACCATCAAACCGTGGGATCAAACACCTAGCGGTATCGTGACGTTCGCGGGCTTCCTTCAACCCGACTTCTGGGTAACTCCCAAGCGCTAACTTCTTTTCCTTGCCGCTCAGCCGGTACTTGAAGCGCCATAGCTTCGATCCACTGGCTGTCACCAGAAGAGACAGCCCCTTCTCGTCCGCCATTTTGCGATCAACGATGCCCGTTTTCGCCTGTCGGATCGCGGTATCAGTCAGTGCCATAGATTCGCCCTCGCAGCCTTGCCGCAAGACCAATTGGAAAAAGGCCCCTAAAAAGGCCCCAAATTTCCGCGATTGTCGGAGAACGCCGGCAACTACAGGCGGTCAATGCAAGAGCTAACCTAAGGGATTGAAAGGGCTTTTTTTAACCCGTGGCGACCTATCGCGGCCTAATAAGTGGTGCCCCTGGCCGGACTCGAACCAGCACGGATTTCTCCACTCGATTTTGAGTCGAGCGCGTCTACCATTTCACCACAGGGGCCTCGGCTCGCGATTAGCGCATCGCGGCGCGACGTTCAACGCCCATCCCGCAAAAACCCGCCGCCGGCCGGCCCGCTCGACCTTGGCACCGCCGGCAACATGCGCCTGCGCATTCCGCAAGGTTACGAAAAAGTGCTGCTAGTTTGTCACACATTTCAGGATTGTTACAAACCGTGACGCCTGCGTCATAAAGACCATTTTCCGCCGCGGTGCCCGCCCCTATGAGCGATCTTCTCGTCAACTCGCACTTCAAGGGGACTACATGCGTTTTACCATTTTGGCCAGCGCCTCCGCGCTGGCTCTATCTGCTTATGCGTCCGGCGCAGCCGCCCAGACAGCACAGGCGAGCCCGACCGTCACCGCTGCAGCGGATGAGGCAAGCGCAGACCTGCTGGTCGTCACAGGCTCGCGTATCGCGCGCGCCAACCTTGATGCCAGCGTTCCCGTCACCACGCTTTCGGCAGCCGAAATCCAGACCACGGGCGACCTGTCGCTCGGCGATTCGCTCAACCTGTTGCCGCAGTTCCGCCCGACCTACAGCACCTAGAACTCGGGCCGCTTCATCGGCACCGCCGGCCTCAACGTGCTCGATCTTCGCGGCCAGGGCATCTCGCGCACCCTCGTGCTGCAGAACGGCCGCCGCCATGTCACGTCGCAGCCGGGCACCAGCACCGTCGACGTCAACACCATCCCGGATGATCTGCTCGAACGCGTCGACATCGTTACCGGCGGCAATTCAGCGATTTACGGTTCGGACGCTATCGCCGGTGTCGTCAACTTCATCACCAAGCGCGATTTCGAAGGCTACAAGGTCCGCGGCCAGGTCGGCGTTTCGTCACGCGGCGATCGCCCGACCTATCTTGGCAGCGTCACCGCCGGCAAGAATTTCGCCGACGGTCGCGGCAACATCGCCGTCAACTTCGAATATGCAAAATCCGATCCGCTTTATTATGCGGACCGCGATTTCGCCGGCGCCTTCACCGGCCGCAGCCAGTTCCAGATCACCGAGGACACCTCGGTTTCCGGCCCCGGACGCACTCCGGAACCGGCAGCGGGCAACGGCATCCCCGACACCACGTTCCTGACCGGCATCAAGAACATCGGCATTTCGACGGGCGGCGCCTATTCGTCGACCTGCCCGACCGCCACCGCCACCAACGCCGCCCGCCGCGCCGTAAACTGCTCGGGCTTGTTCAATTCGGCCGGCGCCCAGCTTGGCAATGTGTTCGTGTTCCTGCCCGACGGCACGCTGGCAAAGAATGTCGTCACCCAGGATTTCCGGCCATTCGGTTCGGGCAATGGCCAGGGCGGCCTCGGTTCGACGCTGCGTGAAGTCGGCCTGCTGCAGACCGGCACCACGCGCTACGCTGGCAATTTGGTGGCGCATTTCGATGTCAGCGACGCGTTCAAGCCGTTCGTCGAAGCCAAGTTCGTGCGCACCGAATCGATCCAGGAAGGCCAGCCGACCTTCTCCTCCGGCGCGCTCAGCCCGGCGTTCAGCATCAACAACCCGTTCCTGACCGACCAGGCGCGCAACCTGCTGATCTCCAGCCTCGCACCCGGCGCGACAACCTTCACCACCTCGCGCTTCAACACCGATTTCGGTGGCCGCGGCGAAAACCACAGCCGCGACCTGTATCGCATCGTCGGCGGCGTCGAAGGCACCTTCCTCGACACCTGGCGTTATGAAGTGTCGCTCAACTATGGCCGCGTCTCGACCTTCTACCAGACGCGCGGCAACGTCGGCCTCGTCAAGTTCACCAATGCGGCGAACGCGGTGCTGAATTCGTCGAACCAGATCGTCTGCGGCATCAACGCCGATGCCAGCACCACCAATGACGATCCGGCCTGCGTGCCGATCAACGTCTTTGGTCTTGGCGCACCGTCGCAGGCGGCGCTGAACTACATCACCGTCAATTCGACCCGCAACCAATGGGCCGACCAGTTGAACGCTGTCGCCTATGTGTCGGGCGATTCGGAAAAATGGTTCAGCCTGCCGGGCGGCCCGATCGGCTTCTCGGTCGGCGGCGAATGGCGCAAGGAACGCTCCTATTCGGCCTATGATACGTTCACGGCCGGCGGCGGCACCTTCCTCAACGCCATCGCCCCCTTCAATCCGCCAAGCCTTTCGATCTGGGAAGGCTATACCGAAGTCCGGTTGCCGATCCTGAAGGACGTGCCGTTCTTCAAGGAACTGACGCTGGAAGGCGCCACCCGCGTTTCGCACTACAGCACGGGTAACACCGGTACGGTATGGGCGTTCAACGCCGGTGGCGTATGGTCGCCGGTCGAAGACATCCGCATCCGCGGCAGTTGGGCCCGCGCCGTGCGCGCACCGACGCAGAGCGATCTGTTCGGCGCCGCCAGCCAGACCTTCCTCAACGGCCTTGTCGATCCCTGCGGCCAGCAGAACATCACTGCCAACCCGAACCGGGTGAAGAATTGCGCCGCCGCCGGTGTGCCGACGACGCAAACCTTCAACGGGACAACCGAACCGTTCACCAACCGGCCGAACTCCGGTATTTCGGGTCTGAACGGCGGCAACCCCAATCTGGAAGCCGAAAAATCGACCAGCTACACAATTGGTGCGGTCATCCGCCCCCATTATGTGCCGGGCCTGATCCTCAGCGTTGATTATTACAACATCGACCTGAAGAACGCGATCAACACCATCGCCGCGCAGACCGTCATCAACCAGTGCTACGACAGCCCGGATGGCATCAACAACCAGTTCTGCAGCGCCATCACGCGTAACGCCAACGGCACTTTTGCCGGCCAGTCGAACATCCTGCACGGCGGCACCACGGTCGAATTCCCGATCACGGGCCCGTCGTTCCTGCAGGGGCCGTTCAACTATGCCCGTCAAAAGACGTCGGGCATCGATGTCGATCTGTCGTACAACACGACCTTCGGCAATGACTGGCGCTTCAACAGCCGCGTGCTGGTGTCGTACCTGATCGAGCGCAACAACTTCACCTCGGTCACCGAACCCGGCCGCATCACGCAGCAAAAGTCGCTGATTGGTGATCCGGCCTGGAATGCCAACATCCGCCTGGGCGTTGGCAAGGGCATCTTCGACTTCACCTGGAACGTCCGTTGGGTCGGGCAACAGGTCGTTGCCACCACCTTCGGCGCCCAGAATGTCGAGCAGGGTCGCCCGCCGACCAATGCCGACGCCTTCCTGTTCGGCTATTATCCGGATGTCACCTATCATGACATCCGCCTGCAGGCGAAGATCGGCGACAAGCGCGTCTATGTCGGCATCGACAACGTCATGGACCAGTTGCCGGTCTATGACACGCTGGGCACCGGCGCCGGCGATGCGATCTTCACCAACACGGGTCGCTTCTTCTACGCCGGGTTCGAAGTGAAATTCTGATCCTTCATTTCGGTTGAACGCAATTGGGCGGGGTTGGTCGCAAGACCGGCCCCGCCTTTTGCCTGTTCAGGCCCTGTCCGGCGATCATCGTTGGGCTTTGGGCTGGACTTACGCGGCGCTTGGCCGCAAGGCAGGGCAATGCGACCACCAAAAAAGACCGGCAGCGCCGGCGGCCCCGGTGGCGGCGATCGCCATCCCCCGGGTGACAACCGCCGGCCGCCCGCCGACAAAAATCGCTCGACCAGCGACCGCTCGTTCCGCCCCTCCGGTGACCGGGCCCCCCGGCCCGGCGGCGACCGGCCGTTCCGCGGCCGTGACAGCGATGCCGACGCTGCTTCATCCCGCCCGGCCCGGCCGCGCCCGCCGCGCGCCCAGGATGAAACGCTGACCACCTCGCGACGCGAGGCCGAACGTTTCGAAACGCCTGCCGCCGACCGCCGTCGCCATATCCCCGGTGGCCGGCTGCCCAAGGTGCCGGGCAGCGCGCCGCGTGATCTGAAACCGCCGCCCCGCGCCGGCCGGCCCTCACGCAACCCCGAACCGTTCAGCGATCTGCCCGCCGCCAACGCCCATGGCCGACGCGACACCGCCGCCGCCGCGCGCAAAAGCGAGGATGCCGCCCGCCGCGCCGAAAAGACCGCACGCCGCACCACGCGCGATGCGCCGCCGCCCTCTCATTTACGCGACGACGCCCGCGCCGCCCCCACCGGCCGCCGTGGCCGTGGTGATGCCCGCGTCGCCGCGCGCGAGGCTGCCCGCACCGGCACCGGCGCCGTGCCGGTCGAACCACAACGCATCGCAAAACTGCTGGCCCGCGCCGGCATCGGCTCCCGCCGCGACATCGAACGCATGATCGCCGAAGGCAAGGTGGCGCTGAAGGGCACCGTGCTGACCACTCCCGCCATGGTCATCGACAGCCTGGATGGTATCACCGTCGAAGGCCAGCCGGTCGCGGCGCTGGAACCATCGCGGCTGTTCCGTTTCCACAAGCCTGCCGGCTTCCTGACCACCGCGCGCGACCCCGGTGGCCGCCCGACGATCATGGACATCCTGCCCCCCGGCCTGCCCCGCGTCGTCCCCGTCGGCCGGCTCGACATGAATACCGAAGGGCTGTTGCTGCTGACCACCGACGGTGCCCTGAAACGCGCGCTCGAACTGCCGATGAGCGGCGTGCCGCGTCGATACCGCGTCCGCGCCTATGGTGAAATTTCGCAACCCCAAGTCGAGGCGCTGATCGAAGGCGTCACCATCGAAGGCATGCGCTACGGCCCCATCGATGCCGAAATCGAGCGGCGCACCGGCCGCAACCTGTGGCTGACGATCACGCTCACCGAAGGCAAGAACCGCGAAATCCGCCGCGTGCTCGAACATCTCGGCCTGCAGGTCTCCCGCCTGATCCGCGTCGGCTACGGCCCCATCGAACTCGGCGACCTGCCGCCGCGCGATGCCGATGAAGTGCCCGATGGCGTGGTCGCGTCGCTGCGCAAGTCGCTGACCAAAGGTTAGAGAGTCGTGCTGAAAATCGGTACCGGCCCGCTCCCCCTGCCCAACCACCCGGTAGCATACCCTTGTGGGCGGTTGGGCAGGGGGAGCGGGCCGGTACCGACTCCGCGCAGCGGCAAGGTTGCCTAACCGATGCGGATAATCGCCGGACACTGGCGCGGCCGCGCGCTGATCGCACCGCCGGGCGATGCGACCCGCCCGACGGCAGACCGGGTGCGCGAGGCGCTGTTCTCCATGCTGACCAGCCGGCTCGGCAGTTTTGAAGGCCTGCGCGTGCTCGATGGCTTTGCCGGCACTGGTGCGCTGGGGCTGGAGGCTTTGTCACGCGGCGCGGCGCACGCTGTGTTCATCGAAAGCGACGCCGGCGCCGTCAAGGCGTTGAAGGCCAATATCGCCGGCATGAAATCCTCCGCCGATGTGATCGCCGCGCCCATCGAATCGATCGGCGTGGCGCGCCTGCCCTGCGACATCATCCTGCTCGATCCACCCTATGGTAGCGGCGCCGGCGCTACCGCGCTGACCCGACTGGCGGCACAAGGCTGGATCGCCCCCCACGCCATCATCTCCGTCGAAACCGGCCGCAAGGAAACGCTGGAAAGCGATTTCGAAGTGCTGGCCGTGCGCGACCATGGCAAGGCGCGCCTGCACCTGTTGCGCGCGCCGGGCTGACGCACCTCAGGCCGTGACGCGCGCCAGTCTGCGCTGCGGGCGCCGCATCTGCAATCCGATCCCGGCAAAGCCCGTAATCAGCATCGCCCATGATGCCGGTTCGGGCACGCCACCGACAACGGCGCTGGCCTCGCCGTAGATCAGCGTGTCGAGCGTATAGGGAAATGCGCTCTGGCCGCGCAGCGTGACGCTGGTGAAAGGCGTGGACGATACAAAGCCGATGAACTGGCCCGTGCCGGTCCCGGGGAAGGTTTCAAAGATGCTGAGTGCGGTGTCGCCGGTGTTGAGCAGAACGTCATAGCTGCCGTTTGCTGTCGCGAACGTATTGATATCGATGGCAAATGCCGTGATCGCCGTGGCAAAGGTAAAGCTGGCCGTGTCCGTTGCCAGGAAGAATCCGACACCGGTGCGGCCCAGGCCATTGCTGCCGGTGCTGGTCAGATAGTCGGCGGTAACCAGCGGCGTGCCGGTCGATGCGCCATAGGTCACATTGCCGTCATTGGTCAGCAGGCTGCCCGCCACAAGGCTGTCGAAATTCTGCACGCCCAGCGTCGTCACACCGGCAATTGCGGTCTGGAACGTCGCGCGGTCCAGGCTGGCGAGCACAGCGGCGGAGGCCAGCGAAGAACTGCCGGCGAAAAAGACGGCGGCGGCGAGAATGATCGGCTTCATGCGATGCTCCCTGCATGGGCACTGCATCGGGCGTTCGGCCCGGCGTGCCACTGTTTCGGATGCGAGCAGGCTCAGTGATTCAAGGCGCGGTGGCAATTTGGCAAAGGTAGCAATACTTCAGGATAGCACCGGACCCGCCGTATCGTGGCCCGGCTGTGTGGCGGTAAAGGCCTTGTGGATCAGCCCCGCCCTTTAGCCCGTGCGGGCCTTGCTGCGCGGGAAAGTCCCCAACACCTTGATCCATTTGGTGTGGAAGGCGAGTTCCTCCATCGCCAGGTCAACGCCCTTGTCGGCCGGCGCGCCTTCGATCTCGGCGTAGAATTCCGCGGCGGTGAACGATCCATCGCGCAAATAGCTTTCCAGCTTGGTGATGTTGACGCCGTTGGTGGCAAACCCGCCCAGCGCCTTGAACAACGCCGCCGGCACGTTGCGCACTTCAAAATTGAAGCTGGTCATCACCGGCACACCGGGCGGCGGCACCAACGGCTCGCGCGCCAAAACGACAAAGCGCGTCGTATTATGGTCGGCGTCCTCGATCCCGGTCGCAAAGCTGTTCAGCCCGTAAAGCTCCCCCGCCAACGCCGAGGCAATCGCCGCGCTGGCCGGGTCACCTTCGCTGGCCACCTGCGCGGCAGCGGCGGCGGTATCGAAATAGCCGATCGGTTCGATGCCCCAGCCGCGCAGCCGGCCGCGGCACTGGCCGAGCGCCTGCGGATGGCTGAGCGCCCGCTTCACATCGGCCTGCGTGCCGGTGCCAAGCAGGCAATGGCGCACCCGCACGAAATGTTCGCCAACCACCGACAAACCCGATTCGGGCAACAGGAAATGAATGTCCGCCACCCGGCCGTGCAGCGAATTTTCGATGGGGATCATCGCCCGCCCGGCCCGCCCGGCCTGCACCGCCTCCATCGCATCTTCGAACGCCGGACAGGGCAGCGCAATGGCGCCGGGAAAGGCTTCACGCACCGCTTGGTGCGAATAAGCGCCGGGCGCGCCCTGAAACGCCACGGCAGCCGTCGGGTTGGCGGCGGCGCGGGACACAAGATCACGCACAAGCGCTTCGGCGGGGGGAGGATAGCTGCTCATGCGCAGCCCCTAGGCGAGGTCGCTGCGACACGCAAACGGCTTGCCCATGCGGCCGCCGCTGCTATAGCAGCGTCGCAGATGCGAAGGGGCCGCAACGCTGGCCATCGCTTGAAGTTCAGGAGCGACGACGTTGGACAGTTACGAATTCAACAAATTTGCCGGTTGGGGCCTTGCCGCCGCCGTGTGCATGCTGGGGCTGAACATCGTCGGCAGCGAAGTCTTCAAGCCGGAAAAGCCCGAAAAACAATCCTATGTCGTCGAAGGCGTCGAAGCCGAAGCCTCGACCGATGCCGCCCCCGTGGTCGCTGAAAAACCGATCGAATTCTACCTGGCCTCGGCTTCGGTCGAAAAGGGCGAAGCGGTCTTCAAGAAATGCGGCGCCTGCCACAATAATGTGAAGGGCGGCCCGGCCGGCATCGGCCCGAACCTGTACGGCATCGTCGGCAACATCCACGCCCATATGCCGGGCTTCAGCTATTCCGACGCGCTCGCCGCGATGAAGGGCAAGCCCTGGAACTGGGATGAGCTCAACAAATGGCTGACCAGCCCCAAGGCCTATGTTGCGGGCAACAAGATGAGCTTTGCCGGCATCAGCAAGCCCGAAGACCGCGCCGCCGTGCTGGTCTATCTGAACTCGCATAGCGACAAGCCTTTGCCGATCCCGCCGGTCCCGGCCGAAGCTGCGCCGGCTGCCGATGCAGCCCCTGCGACCGCCGAAGCACCAGCGACGGAAACGCCCGCCGCCTGATCGGCATTTGCGGGCCGAAAACGGCACCGCTGAACATCAAAAAAGGGGCGCTCCGCAAACCGGGGCGCCCCTTTTTGATTGTCGGATCCGCGCCGCGCCGGGCGAGCATCGCTGTTCAGAGCGAAAATTTGTCCTTGATGATCGCCCAGCCTTCTTCGGCGGTTTCAACAATGTGGAACAGCTCGAGGTCCTTCTGTGCGATCGTGCCTTCATCGGCGAGCGCCTGGAAATTGATCACGGTGTTCCAGAATTCGCGGCCGTACAGCAGGATCGGCAGCGCCGCGACCTTGCCGGTCTGCACCAGCGTCAGCAATTCGAACAATTCGTCGAACGTGCCAAAACCGCCCGGAAACACCGCCACCGCCTTGGCCCGCATCAGGAAATGCATCTTGCGCAGCGCGAAATAGTGGAACTGAAAGCTCAAACCCGGCGTTACATAGGGGTTGGGCACCTGTTCGAACGGCAGCACGATGTTCAGGCCAACCGATGGCGCGCCGACATCCCAGGCGCCGCGATTGGCGGCCTCCATCATCGATGGCCCGCCGCCCGAACAAACGGTAAAGGCGCGCTTGCCATCGGCCATCTGGCTTGATGCCAGCCGCGCCAGTTGGCGGGCTTCGTCATAATAGCGCGACTTGGCGGCCAGCCGCTGCGCCACGGCGCGCGTGTCGGGCGTTGTCGCCGCATCGATCACGGCTTGCGCCTCCTCGGGCGACGGGATGCGGGCGGAACCATAGAAAACAAAGGTCGAATCGATGCCCGCCTCCGACAAGGCGAGTTCCGCCTTCAGCAATTCCAGCTGGAACCGCACCGGGCGCAGATCCTCGCGCAACAGGAAATCATTGTCCTGAAACGCCAGCGCATAGGCCGGATGCTCCGTCTGTGGCACCGCGGTCGGCCTGTTCGCCGTCCTCGCTTCGTCACGAGCCGTTGGAAAAATGCGGGGGGGAAGATCGGCGGGGTTCATCATGCGGCGATGGCAGGTAGGCGGGCGGCGCGCAAAAGTCACGCCCCAAACGCTGCCCGCGCTGTCGCAACCAGGCCTTGCAGCGACCCGCCAAGCATTGCCTTTCGCGGAGGTTGGCCTATTTCCTGCCGTCCCTGCCGCAGGATACCAGCATGCTGATCACCACCATCGATGCGCGCGGCGTCGCCAATGTGACGCTTGACCGGCCCGAACGCCACAACGCCTTTGACGAAGCGTTGATCGCCGCCATCACCACCGCCTTCCGCACGCTGGCGGCCGATCCGGCGGTTCGCGCCATCATCCTGTCGGGCAATGGCAAATCATTCTGCGCCGGCGCCGATATCGATTGGATGCGCCGCGCCGGCGGCTGGACCGAAGCGGAAAATCGCGACGATGCCATGCGGCTGTCGGACATGCTGCAGGCCATCGATACATGCCCGAAACCGGTAATTGCCCGGGTGCACGGCAATGTCGCGGGCGGCGGCGTAGGGCTGGTCGCCTGCGCCGACATGGCGGTGGCCATCGAAGGCGCGGCGTTTCGTTTGTCCGAAGTCCGGCTGGGCCTGACGCCCGCCACCATTTCACCCTATGTCATCGCCCGCATCGGTGCCGGGGCGGCGCGGCGCTGGTTCCTGACCGCCGAAGGCTTTGGCGCCGCCGAAGCCAAAGCCATGGGCCTGGTCGCCGAAACCGCGCCATCGCACGGCGACGCCGACACGATCATCAACGGCTGGCTGGCGCATATCGCCGCCGCTGCGCCGGGCGCGGTCGCCGATGCCAAGGCGCTGGTCCGCGATGTCGCCGGCCGCCAGGTCAGCGACGAATTGCGCGCCATGACCGCCGAACGCATCGCGGCACGGCGCGGCTCCGCTGAGGGCCGCGAAGGGCTGGCGGCATTTCTCGACAAGCGCAAACCGGAATGGGCGCGATGATGCCGGCTGGGCGTATCCGTGGGGAGGATGTTGAATGAAGATTGCGAAATACGTCTGGCTTTCCGCCGTGCTGGGCAGCGCATTGGCGCTGGCCCCCGGCAGTGCCGCCGCGGCGCCGGGAACGGCGATCAGCGCTTCGCCGGCCGATGCCGATGCCCCGCTTGCCGCCGCCAGGGCTGCGCTGGCCGCCATTGGCAACCATGATGCGGCGGGCTTTGGCGCCATTGTGCTGCCCGAGGCGATTTTTCTGGCGCAGGGCTATGCTGCCGATGGCACGCTTACGACACGCATCATCCCGCAGGCGCAGCTGACGGCGATGATCGCCGACCGTGGCCGCCAGCTTTCCGAACAGCTGTTCGATCCGGTGGTGCAGGTGCAGGGCGATCTCGCGCATGTCTGGACACCCTATACATTCGATGTGGGAGGCCAGCGCTCGCATTGCGGCATCGACAGTTTCGGGCTCGCGCGCATTGATGGTGTATGGCGGATCACCAGCCTGACCTGGACCCAGGAACCCAAAGGCTGCGCAAAATGGGGCAAGTGATGCAAAAACTGTTGATCGCCAATCGCGGCGAAATCGCCCGGCGCATCATCCGCACCGCCGATGCCATGAACATCGCCACGGTCGCCGTCTATTCCGAACCCGATGCCGCCAGCCCGCATGTGCGCGAGGCCGGGCAGGCCATTGCCATCGGCGCCGCCGACACGCGCCCCTATCTCGACGCCGCCAAGATCATCGCCGCCGCCCAGCGCACCGGCGCCGATGCCATCCACCCGGGCTTTGGCTTCCTGTCCGAAAACGCCGATTTCGCCGCCGCCGTGCGCCGCGCCGGCTTGACGTTCGTCGGCCCGCCCGAGGCCGCGATGCAGGTCATGGCCCTGAAGGATTCGGCCAAGGCCGCGATGAAAAAGGCCGGCGTGCCGATCACGCCCGGCTATCAGGGCAGCGACCAGTCGCTCGTGCGCCTGCAACGCGCTGCCGAAGGCGTCGGCTTCCCGCTGCTCGTCAAGGCTGTGGCCGGCGGCGGCGGCAAGGGCATGCGCGCCGTGCATGATGCGTCGGAATTGCAGGACGCGCTGATGGCGGCGCAACGCGAGGGCCAGGCCAGTTTCGGCAACGCCGGCATCATGCTGGAAAAGCTGATCCAGCGCCCCCGCCATGTCGAAATACAGGTATTCGCCGATTCCCACGGCAATGTCGTGCACCTGTTCGAACGCGATTGCTCGCTGCAACGCCGCCACCAAAAGGTCATCGAGGAAGCCCCCGCCCCCGGCCTCAGCGACCGGCTGCGCGCGACATTGGGCGTTGCGGCGGTCACTGCGGCGATGGCGATAGCCTATGAAGGCGCCGGCACGGTCGAATTCATCCTCGATCTCGACACGCTCGACAAGCATGGCGACCCGGCCTTCTACTTCATGGAAATGAACACGCGCCTGCAGGTCGAACATCCGGTGACAGAATGCATCACCGGCTTCGATCTGGTCGAATGGCAGCTTCGCGTGGCACGCGGCGAAATGCTGCCGGCCAGCCAGGATGCGATCACCTCCACCGGCTATGCCATGGAGGCACGGCTGTACGCCGAAGACCCGGACAGCGGCTTCCTGCCCTCCACTGGCACACTCACCCGCCTCGAATTCGGGACCGGCGAAGGCGTGCGCATCGATACCGGCGTCGAAACCGGCAGCCGCATCGGGCTGGATTATGATCCGATGATCGCCAAGGTCATCGCCCATGGCCCCACCCGCGACATCGCCATCGACCGGCTGGTCGCGGCGCTCGATGGCACCGTTGTCGAAGGGCTGAAATCCAACCGCGCCTTTCTCGCCCGGCTCGCCGACCATCCGGCCTTTCGCGCCGGGGAGGTCGATACCGGCTTTATCCCCCGCCACGCCGATACGCTGGCACCGAACACCGATGTCCCCGAAAACGCGCTGCTGCTGGCGGCGCTGGCCATCGTGCTGCCGGAATTGGGGGACGCCAGCGCCAGGGCCGCATCGCCCTTCGCCCGCAGCGCCTTCCGGCTCAACCTGCCGCAGGAACGCCATGTCCGCTTGTGGAACGGCAACGTGCTGCACAGCCTGACCCTGCGCGCGCAGGATGAACGCTGGCGCATCGCCGGGCTGGAAACCATCGCCGAAGTCGGTGCGCGGCGTGGCCCCGGCCGGGCGATCATCGCCGATCCCGGCGGCGTCATGGTCACCGGCCATGTCGTGCTGTCCGATGATATAGCCGAGGTCCGCATCGCCGGGCACAGCTTCCGCCTCGCCCGCCGCGCACCCAGGAAGGACGCTGTCGGCAGCGTCGGCGATGGACGCATCATCGCGCCGATGCCGGGCCGCGTGCTGGCGGTGGACGTCAAGCCCGGGCAGGCAGTGGCGGCCGGCGACCGGTTGCTGGTACTCGAAGCCATGAAGATGGAACACCGCATCAGCGCCCGCGCGGCGGGAATCATCGGCGCGGTGCACATCGCCGAAGGGGATCAGGTGGCGGACGGCATGCTGCTGGTCGAACTCGCCTAGGGCGCGCCGAACAGGCCGACCCGACGCGGTTTCATTGCGGCTGATGTGTCACGCCCCCGGGGCATGCCGGGGCATGACATTCCTGCGTTCCCGACCTAGACACGGCATATCGTTCCCATTGCCCGGACAGGCCCCGCCCATGCTCTCCCAATTGCGCTTCAACCATGGCGAAACCATCGACATGCTGCGCGAAAGCGTCGCCGCCTTTGCCGCCGCCGAAATTGCCCCCCGCGCTGCCGAAATCGATGCCAGCAACCAGTTCCCGATGGACCTGTGGCAAAAACTCGGCGCGCTCGGCGTCCATGGCATCACCGTGCCCGAAGCGGATGGCGGTGCAGGCCTTGGTTATCTGGCGCACGTCGTCGTGCTGGAGGAAATAAGTCGCGCCTCCGCCTCCGTCGGGCTGTCCTGGGGCGCCCATTCCAACCTGTGCATCAACCAGATCGCCCGCTGGGGCACCGCCGCGCAAAAGGCCAGATACCTGCCCAAATTGATCAGCGGCGAACATGTCGGCAGCCTCGCCATGTCAGAACCCGGTGCCGGGTCCGACGTCATCTCCATGAAAACCCGCGCCGAAATCCAGGGCAACGGCAATTATGTGCTGAACGGCAGCAAGTTCTGGATCACCAACGGCCCCGATGCCTCGACTCTGGTGGTCTATGCCAAGACCGATCCCGCTGCCGGCCCGCGCGGCGTCACCGCCTTCCTGATCGAACGCGGCATGAAGGGTTTTTCCACTGCGCAAAAGCTCGACAAGCTGGGCATGCGCGGCTCCAACACCTGCGAATTGCTGTTTGAAGATTGCGAAGTGCCGGCCGAAAACGTCCTCGGCGGGGTCGGGATGGGTGCCAAGGTGCTGATGTCCGGCCTTGATTATGAACGCGTCGTGCTGTCGGGCGGGCCGCTTGGCATCATGGCGGCGTGCATGGATGTCGTCGTCCCCTATGTCCATGATCGGCAACAGTTCGGCGCGCCGATCGGCACCTTCCAATTGATGCAGGGCAAGCTGGCCGACATGTACGTCGCCCAATCGACCGCCCGAGCCTATACCTATGCCGTCGCCGAAGCCTGTGATCGCGGCGAAACCGCCCGCAAGGACGCCGCCGGCTGCATCCTCTACAGCGCCGAAAAGGCCACCTGGATGGCGCTGGAGGCAATCCAGTGCCTCGGCGGCAACGGTTACATCAACGATTACCCCACCGGACGCCTGCTCCGCGATGCCAAGCTGTATGAAATCGGCGCCGGCACCAGCGAAATCCGCCGCTACCTGATCGGCCGCGAATTGTTCGACGAAACCGCATGAGGCTGCTCGGCGCCGTGCTCGCCGGCGGCGCTGCGCGGCGCTTTGGCAGCGACAAGGCGCTGGCGCTGTTCGATGGCAAGCCGCTGATCGACCATGTGCTGGCGGCGCTGGCATCCGAAACCGAGGCGCAAATCGTCACTGGCCGCGACTGGCCCGCCGGAAGCGGCGTATCTGGCGAAAGCGCCGGTACCGGAATCCCCGACCGCCCCGCCCCCGGCCTTGGACCCTTGGGCGGCCTCAACGCCGCGCTCCATTACGCCGCTGCGCACGGCTTTGATGCGGTGCTCTGCGCCGGCTGCGACCTGCCCGCCCTGCCCGCCGGCCTCGCCGCCCGGCTGGCGCCCGGTCCCGCCTATGTCATCGGGCAACCGACCATCGGCTTGTGGCCCGTGGCGCTCGCACCGATGCTGACGACGCATATCGCGTCCGGCGGCCGCTCGCTGCACGGCTGGGCAACCGCCGTGCACGCCCGCGGCGTCGATTGTGGCACCCTGCCCAACATCAATACGCCCGCCGATCTTGCCCGGCTCGGCGGCACATGACTCCGGCGCGCCGCGCGGCTATCAATGGTCGGGCAATAACCGGGGGCACCGCCATGCTGACACGTCACACTCTCCTCGGCCTCGCCGCGCTTTCGCTGGCAACCACCGCCGCCATCGCGGCACCTGTCAAGCCGGACAGGAAACTGCTCGCCGCCGCGACCGCCGAAGCCCCCGCCGTCACCGCAACACTCGAAAAACTCGTCAACATCGAAACCGGCACAGGCGACGCCGAAGGGCTCGCCGCCATAGCAAATTACCTCGAAACCGAACTCAAGGCGCGCGGCGCGGTCGTCACCCGCATGTCGCCATTGCCCGGCGCGGTCGGCGACATCATCGTCGCGCGCTTTACCGGCACCGGCCACAAGAAGCTGCTGCTGCTGTCACACATGGACACCGTCTACCGGCGCGGCGCGCTGGCGCGGGCACCGTTCCGGGTGGAGGGCAACAAGGCCTATGGCCCGGGCATCGCCGACGACAAAAGCGGCATCGCCACCATCCTGCATGCCATCCGCCTGCTCAAACCCAGCGATTACGGCACGATCACCGTCTCCATCAACGCCGACGAGGAAAAGGGCTCGCTGGGTTCCGGCCCGCTGATCACCGATCTCGCCCGCGGCCAGGATTTCGTGTTGTCGTTCGAGCCGAACCTGATCCCTGAAATGCTGCCGCGCGGCACCTCCGGCACCAACACCGTCACGGTCACCATCACCGGCAAGGCCGCGCACGCCGGCGTGGTGCCCGAACAGGGCATCAACGCGCTGGTGGAGGCCGCCCATGTCATCGATGTCACCCGAGATCTCGATCAGGGGCCGGGCAATCTGCGCTTCAACTGGACA
This sequence comes from Sphingomonadales bacterium, assembly GCA_038217075.1. Taxonomy (GTDB): domain Bacteria; phylum Pseudomonadota; class Alphaproteobacteria; order Sphingomonadales; family Sphingomonadaceae; genus Sandarakinorhabdus. Next base: position 13,012 of record JBBQPR010000036.1, on the reverse strand, counting down.
GTGATCGCGCAGCAACCGGCCGGCGTGCGCAACATCATCCCCGACAATGTCACGCTGGAAGGCGATCTGCGCACATCGACAAATGTGCAATTCACCGCCTTCAAGGCCGAAATCGAGCGGCGGCTGGCCCAGCCCCTGCTCGCCGGCGCCATCGTGAAGGTCGATGTCCGCGTCAACCGGCCGCCATTCAGCGCAACGCCAGAAAGCGACGCGCTGATCACGCGGGCGCAAGCCATCTATGCCGGACTCGGCGTGCCGCTGGCGGTGGCCGCGCGCAGCGGCGGTGGTACGGATGCCGGCTATGCGGCGCTCGCCGGCGTGCCGGTACTCGAATTTCTCGGGCTGCCCGGATTTGGCTATCACAGCGGCGCCGCCGAATATGTCTATCTCGATGCGGTACCGCGCCGGCTCTATCTCGCCGCCGAACTGATCCGCCAATTGGGCCGCTGATCGAAGCCCCCGCCTGATCGGTTCGCCTGATCGGTTCGCCTGATCGCCCACCCGATCAACCGGCTCCCGGCACCGATGCGCGCCGCGTCATCAGCGCCAGCGCCGCCGACAGCGGTTGTGGCTTGCCCAGCAGATAGCCCTGGATCGTATTGAACCCCAGCGCCCGCAGCGTATCCAGTTCCGCTGCAACCTCCACCCCTTCGGCGATGATCGTGCTGCCCACCTGCCCGGCAAACACCGCCAGCGAGGCGGCCAGCGCGCGGCGCGACGGATCGGAATCGATCTGCCGCACGAAAAACCGGTCCAGCTTGATGATGTCCGGCTTCAACTGCAGGATATGCTGCAACCCGCTATAACCGACGCCGGCATCGTCAACCGCCAGCCGCAGCCCGGCCACCCGCATGCCGGCAAGTGCCTCCGATAGCATGCCGAAGTCCTCGACTCCCTGATGCTCGGTAATCTCCAGCACGATGCGATCGAGCGGGTGGCGTCTCAGCAGCCGTTTGAGGCCCTTGCTGGCCGCCGTTGCGGGTGAGGCATTCAGCGTCAGATAAGTCGGCGCCGGCAAGGCCTCAAGCGCGGCCAGCGCCATTTCGATGACCATCAGCTCGAGTTCCACGCCCAGACCGGCTTCCGCCGCATCGGTAAACCACAGATCGGGGGTTCGCAGCGGCACTTCCAAAAACCGTGACAGCGCCTCGAAGCCGATTGGCTGGTCCTGCCCCAACCGCCAGATCGGTTGATACTGCATCGTGACATTGCGATCGGCGATCATCGCCGCAATCGGCGCAATCCGCGCCAGCCGTTGCTGCTCGCGTCGGCGGGTGCGGTCGATTTCCTTGGCCGCCAGATTGGCAAACACCCGCATCATGCCCAGATCGCGCTCGTTCAACGATGGGTCCGCCAACGGCCCAAGGCAGCAGAACATGCCGTACAGGCTGCCATCGGACAGGTGCAGCGGCACGCTGACATGGGTGCCGATCGGCACGGCAGCGGTCACCGCCTTTGCAACGCCAATCGGCTCGTCGGCGGTGTCGGGCATCTGCTGGGGCAGCCGGCCCTCCAGGATATATTGGCAATACACGTCATCCAGCCGCCGCCTGTCGCCCGAGGCCAGCATCGATTCCAGCCCCGGAGCATCCACATTCCGAAAAATCACCTCCTCGCCGACGATCTGTGAAACATAGGCGACCTGCAACCCGAGATGGGTACGCACCGCGCCCAGCAACTGTTCGATGATACCGGCGTCCTGCGCCGGGGATGTCTCGGCAAGCGCCTGTTCGACAGTATCGCTGAACACGCTGGCGTGCGGCTCAAACATAGGGTGCGGCTCCGGTTGCAACACCCGATTGACGGCCGCGCCGCGCAATCTTTGCTGCGACAAACAGGCCTCCCGCGCGGGCGCGCCTGCCGCTGTCCGGGCGACCCCCGACGCACCCCTGTCGCGTGGCCCGCCGCGCCGCTTGCGCTTTCTTGCCGCCGCCGGTAACCGCCGGGCATGGACGGTCGCCCCATGGCCTTTGCGCAATGCCTCGCCGGCATCGCCGTGCTGTGCCTGATGGATGTCACGGTCAAATTGCTCGGCACTCATGTCCCGGTGCCGGTCATCACGCTGGCGCGCTACACAACCGGCACGGCGCTGGCGCTCATGGTCTGGCAGTTCCAGGGCCGCCCGGTGATCAGCCGGGCCATGCTGCCGCTGCATCTGGTGCGCGGCGCGTTGATCGCGGTGATGTCGATGTCCTTTTATTGGGCGCTGACCAAATTGCCGCTCGCCGAATGCATCACGCTGGCCTTTGTATCGCCTTTGATGGTCCCGCCGATGGCGGCGCTGTTCCTTGGTGAACCGATGCGGCCGCGCTACCTCGCCGCCGGCGCGCTGGGCTTTGCCGGCGTGCTGGTAACGGTGCAAGGCGCACCAGTGTTCGATGGCGACCGGGCCTGGGGGCTGGCGGCGGTACTGTTTTCGGCGGTCACCTATGCCGCCTCCGCGGTCTTGCTCCGCGCCCGCGCGGCGCAGGATGGCGCCACCGTCATCACGCTGGTTGCCGCCGCCATCCCGATGCTGCTGCTCAGCCCGCTGGCCATCGGGCAACCGTTGCCGGACCTGGCGACGTTCGGCTGGTTCGTGGCGCTTGGCCTCATCGGCAATATCGGCATGCAGTTCCTCGCCCGCGCCTATGCGCGGCTGGAGGCGCAGGCGCTGGCGGTGATGGAGTTTTCGGCGCTGCCCTGGGCGGCGTTGCTCGGCTGGATGATCTTTGCAGAACCGGTGCGGCCGCAGGTCTGGCTTGGCGGGCTGGTCATCCTCATCGCCTGCCTCTGGGCGGCGCGAACCCCGGTCCGGCGGATCATCGCCAACCCCTGAATTTGCGGGTTTCCGACAGGCCGCATCGGCCCTACCCTGCCGCCATCAGCATCGGAGAGGTTGAGATGGCCAGGGCAACCGGCATCGGCGGTGTGTTCTTCAAGGTGCGCGATCCCGCCGCCACCCGCGCTTGGTACGCAGAACATCTCGGCATCGATGTCGACGCCTATGGCTGCAGCTTCCCGCCGGAAACCGACCCCGCCGCGCTGACCATCTGGAGCCCGTTTGCGGCCGAAACCGATTATTTCGGCCCAGGCAAACAGGCGTTCATGGTCAACTTCCGCGTCGATGATCTCGACACGCTGCTGGCGGAACTTGCGGCAAAGGGCATGCCGTGCGTCGGCGAACCGCTCGATGAAAGCTATGGCAAATTCGGCTGGATCATCGATTGCGACGGCCACAAGATCGAGCTTTGGGAACCAAAATCCGCTGCCTAACTCGGGCAGGAAAGATCGCCTTCTTCGCAAACCAGGTAGCGAGCCAGCCATTTGGTGCGCGTCTGTGTTTCTTCGACCAGACAGGATGCGTTGATCATCGGCGCAACGCTGCCACCGTCACTGCCGCTCGAAACAAAGGCGCAATCACGGTCGCGGACTGCAAGCCAGGCCCGCTGCGCCACGCGCAGCCGCGATTGGCCGCCCGCCGAAAGCCGCGCCTGCAGCTTGCGATAGGCGGCATTCAATTGCGCGTCGGCAGTCCTGAACTGGCCGGCTGCGTCGGCATTCATCTCGGCCTGGGTCTGCGCCAACACCGGTGATACCGCGAACAGCGACATTGCCAGCATGACGCGGCGCATCATTGCGGCGCGTCCGCGATCATCGCGGTAAACTGGGCTTCGGCGGCCAGTTTGCCGTTGATTTCGGCCCGGCCCGAAAATTTGCTCACCCGGCCGCGGTTCTGCACATACTCGATCTTCAGGTCGAGCAGGCAGCCGGGCTCAACCGGCAACCGGAACTTGGCCGCTTCGATCGCCATGAAATAAACCAGCTTGCCGGCCACGGCCTCGCCGCCTGATGCCTGCAAGGACCGGATCGCCAAAACGCCAGCGGTCTGCGCCAGCGCCTCGACGATCAACACACCCGGCATGATGGGTCGCCCGGGGAAATGCCCGGCAAAGAACGGTTCGTTGATCGTTACCGCCTTGATGCCACACGCCGATACGCCGGGCACAATGTCCACGACCCGATCAACGAGCAGCATCGGAAACCGATGCGGCAGCATCGCCATCACCGCGATCACATCGGCGGTGGTGGCGATGCCGTTATCCGCCATCACTTGGCCGCAGGCGTCGCAGGGGCGGTCGTCGACACGCGCGGCAACGACTTGTCGATACGGGCGACGACATCATTGGTCACATCAACGCTTGCGGCATGCTGCAACGTCGCGCCTTCGGCCAGCGCGATGGTCGCGCCACGTTCCTTCATGATCTGCGTGATGATCGGCTGCGCGCCGTCATTGATCTGCTTCAGGACATATTGGCGGCTGGCCTGGAAATCCTGGTCGCGCTTCTGCAATTCGGCTTCGGCCTGGGTCTTGCGGGTGGTGAAATCCTTCACCTTGGCTTCCCAGGCGCTGATCGCGGCCGGGGTCGCGGTCTGCGCCGGACGGGTCTGGCCCAGAGTCTGTTCTTCGGCGCCGAACGAGGTGCGCAGCGAGGCGAGACGCGCCTGGATGCCATCGAGACGGGTCTTCAGTTCAACCTGCGCCTGCTTGCCGGCGGCGCTATCCTGGAACACCTGGTCCATGTCGACGATGATGATGACGGCAGCAGGCAGCACCTGGGCAGACGCCGGGGCGGCAGCGAACGGAGCGATGGCAGCCGAAGCAAGCGCCAGCGAAACAAGCATTTTCTTCATCAGAATTGAGTCCCTACGTTGAATTGGAAGAGTTGGGTGTCGTCGCCCGGCTGTTTGAGCAGGGCCTTGGCAACATCGAACCGGAATGGCCCGAAGGGTGAATTCCACGAAACGCCGACACCGACCGACAGGCGCGGCTTGGGCGTATCGCCAAGGAAAACTTCCTGGAACCCCGAAGATGCGCCGTTATAGGCCGCGCAACCCGGAATATTCGTGGTCGGCCCGTTCAGGCACAGCAAGGCCGGCCGCTTGACGCTCCAAACGGCACCGACATCGGCAAAGATCGACGGCCGCAGCCCCAGTTCCTCGCCGCTGGCGCCCAGCGGAATCTGCACCTCGGCACGGGCAAGGTAATAGATATTGCCGCCCAGCGCGTCGTCGGTGACCTGGTTGCGCGTCGTGATCGGCACGCCGTTCGCATCGAACGGCTGCCGCAGCACGCGCGGCCCGACGCCGCGAATGTTGAAGCCGCGGATCTGCGGCTGGCCAAGGAAGAAGCGATCGGTCAGCCGAACGTCCTGTCCGCCATAGCCGGTGATATAGCCGGCCTCGCCGCCCAGGTTGAGCACAAAGCCCGACCCGAACAGCGCATAATACCAATCATAATTGACGCGCGATTTCAGATATTTCTGGCCTGCGGGAATGCCCGCCAGATCCTGGCTGAAGATGAAACGCTGGCCAGCGGACGGCCGTCGCGGATTGTTGACGTTGTTGAAGATCAGGCTGTAGCCGATCGACGAAATGGTCCTGTCGCCGATCGCGTCGCACAGATAGCGGCCGGCCAGCAACGCGTTGCACACGCCATTGGTAAAGAAGGTGTTCTGGTCCAGCCCGACATTCTCGCGCGACAGGCCATAACGCAGCGATGCCGCCCAGAATTCGGTGATCGGGAAACCGGTGCGAACCTGGAACCCGGTCGAAACCTGGGTGTAGGTCGTGTTGCGGGTCTGGCCGATCTGGTTGAACGAGCGAAAATCGCGACGGAAAACGTCAAAACCCAAGGCAAGGTTGCGCCCGAACAAATAGGGCTCGGTAAAGCCGGCCTCGATCGATTTCGAATAGCTCGACAGATTGGCCGATGCGCGCAATTCCTGGCCGCGACCACGGAAATTGCGCTGCCGGATCGACAGTGACAGAATGAACCGCTCAAGGCTCGAAAAGCCTGCAGAAACCTGCAATTCGCCTGTCGGTTTTTCCTGGACATTGGTTTCCAGGATAACCTTGTCCGGCGCCGACCCCGGCTTTTGCTCGATTTCCAGCTTGTCCTGGAAATAGCCAAGGCCGAGCAGGCGATCGCGGGTCCGCTTGACCTTGATGCTGTTGAAGGCATCGCCTTCCGCAAGGCGGAATTCGCGGCGGATGACGCTGTCGAGCGTGATGGTATTGCCGTTGATTGCCACCTGTTCGACATAAACCCGCGGTGCCTCCCCGATCTGGAAGATCACGTTCATCTCGCGCTTGTCCTTGTCGCGATCGAACTGCGGCCGAACATCGGCAAAGGCATAGCCGAGCAGGCCGGCGGTTTCCGTCAGGCCGGTGACAGTGTCCTCGATTTTTTGCGCATTATACCAGTCGCCCGTCTTCATCTGGATCAGCGACTTGAATTCCTTGGGCTTGATATCGCGGATCTGGCTTTCAAGATCGACCTTGCCGAATTTGTAGCGCTCGCCTTCGTCCAGCACATAGGTGACGATGAAATCGCGGCCATCGGGCGTCAATTCGGCAACCTGGGATACCACGCGGAAATCCGCGTAGCCGTTGGTCAGATAATATTGCCGCAGTTTCTGCTGGTCATAGGCCAGACGATCGGGATCATAGGTGTCGTTGGACGTGAAAAACCGCCACGGCCGCGATTGCTTGGTGGCAAAGGCCTTGCGGATCTCGCCTTCGCTGAACTTTACGTTGCCCAGGATGTTGATCTGGCGAACCTTGGATTTCGGCCCTTCGGTCATTTCAAAAATGACATCCACGCGGTTCTGTTCAAGTTGGACGATCTTGGGTTCGACGGCGGCGGCAAAACGGCCCGAACGCCGATACAGCTCCAGAATGCGGCCGACATCGGCGCGCGCCTTCGACCGTGTGAAGATCTGGCGCGGCGCGAGGCGGATTTCCTCGCGAATCTTGTCTTCCTTGACGCGCTTGGCGCCTTCGATGACGATCCGGTTGATCACCGGGTTTTCGCGCACTTCGACGGTCAACGCGCCATTGTCGTCCCGGATCGTCGCATCGGCGAACAATTCCGATGCAAACAGCGCCTTCAACGCCTGGTCGGTACGATCGCGATCATACCGATCACCGATGTTGAGATTGAGGTAGGACCGCACCGTCTCCGGCTCCAGTCGTTCGGTGCCGCGAACCGTAACCGAACGCACGATGCCGCTGTTTTCCGCCGTGGCCGGCAATGGCGCTGCGTTCTGTGCATTCGCTGCGCGCGCCTCTGCCTCCGCCGACGGCGGCGCTGGCGCTGCATCTGGGCGTGGCGGCCGTTGCGCAAAGGCAGGCGTCGCCAGCATCGTCGAAATCAGCAGGATCGACATCGACCGCGAACCCTGCCGCCGCACCTGCCGCCGTTGCTGCGCCGATGCGTGCTCCGATGCGTGCCCCGATGCCTCCGTTGGGCAATAATTCACGCTAGTCCAGTCCTTGCTGCCACCCGACGCATCCATTTTCTTCAACACCAACTCGCTTAGCCGAGCCAGCCAGCGAGCCGGTCCCAAACCCCGACCGATCCAAGATCATTCCATGTCAGAATGGCCATCAAAGACATCAGTGCCGCAAACCCCGACATGAACGCCCATTCCTGAACCTTCGCGCCGATCGGCTGCCGTCTGATGGCCTCGATCGCGTAAAGCAGAAGATGGCCGCCGTCCAGCATCGGGATGGGGATCAAGTTGATGAAACCCAGATTGATCGAGAAAAACGCCATGAATGCGATGAACGACAGGACACCCAGCGATGCCTGTTGCCCGGCAACCTGCCCGGTCTTCAACGGTCCGCCCAGATCGTCAATACTGCGCTCGCCGACCACAACCTGCTTCAGCGTGGTGGCGATGCTGCCGATGATCGATCCGGTATCCTCCACGCCATAGGCCAGCGCGCGGATCGGGCCGACATCCTCGACCACCTGCTCGCCGCGCCCGATGCCCAGCCGGCCGTGCTTCATGATATTGCCGAACCGGTCCTTGCTCTCGACCATGCGCGGCGTCACCGTCATGATCCGCGACACGCCGGCCCGTTCGATGCCAAGCCGCAACGGTTCACCGGTGCCGCCGACGATCATGTTCACAATGTCTTCGAAACGTTCGATCTTTTCGCCGTCAATGGCAGTGATGCGGTCGCCCGGCTTGATACCCGCCGCCGCCGCCGCGCTTTCGGGCATCACGGTCGCCACAACCGGCGGCGTGAACGGATGGCCCAGCCCGACATAGAAACCGGCCAGGATCAGAATGGCAAAGACGAAATTGATCACAGGGCCAGCAGCAACGATGATCGCGCGCTGCCACATCGGCTTGAACACGAACAGCCCTTCGCGCTCCGCCGCCGGCAATGCCAGCGCTTCGGGGCTGGGCTGGCTCGCCTCGTTCATGTCACCGGTGAATTTTACGTAACCACCCAGCGGAATCAGGTTCAGACGCCAGCGCGTGCCGCGGCGATCGTTGAAACCGATAATCTCGCGGCCGAATCCGACCGCGAAACTGTCGACCTTCACCTTGAACAACCGGCCGGCGAGATAGTGGCCGCCCTCGTGCACCACCACCAGGATGGCGATCATCAGCACGAACGTCAGCGTCGTGAACGACAGGCTTGGCTGTGGCAACAGATCGGTCATTTGAACGCCTCCATCATGCCCGCCTCTCCAATTGTACCCTTGCCTGCGCCCGCGCCGCCGCATCCACCGCGACAACTTCCGCCAGCGATCCGACCGGGCCAGATGCGACCCGTGCCAGCGTTTCGGCCACCACGGCATCGATATCGAGGAACGATACTTGCCCAGCGATGAACGCCGCAACCGCAACCTCGTTCGCCGCATTCAGGATGCACGGCGCCGAACCGCCGGCGCGCAGCGCGTCCCAGGCCAGCTTCAGGCACGGAAAGCGTTCCAGATCGGGGGCTTCGAACTCCAGCCGGCCAATGGCGGCCAGATCGAGCCGCGTCGCCGGGGTGGCAATGCGTTCCGGCCAGGCCATGGCATAGGCGATGGGGATGCGCATGTCGGGCGTGCCAAGCTGCGCCAGCACCGATCCATCGACATATTCGACCATCGAATGCACCACCGATTGCGGGTGGACGATCACATCCAGCCGGTCAACACCGACCGGGAACAGATAATGCGCCTCGATCAGTTCAAGGCCCTTGTTCATCAACGTGGCCGAATCGATGGAAATCTTGGCGCCCATCGACCAGACCGGGTGCTTGCAAGCATCGGCGACCGTGACATGGGCCAGATCGGCGCGGCTGTGGGTGCGGAACGGCCCGCCGCTGCAGGTCAGGATGATCTTGGCGACGCGGTCCGGCTGTGCATGGTCGAACACCTGGAACACAGCATTATGCTCGCTGTCGACCGGCAACAGCACGGCGCCTGATTTCGCCGCCGCCGCCTGCACGACAGGGCCAGCGCACACCAGCGTCTCCTTGTTGGCGATCGCCAGCGTCGCGCCGCGTTCGACGGCGGCGAGCGTCGGCGCCAGCCCGGCGGCGCCCACAATGGCGGTCAGCACGATATCGCCCGGCCGGCGCGCCGCCTCGCAAATCGCATCGGCACCGGCACCCGCCTCGATCCCCGACCCGGCCAGCGCCGCCTTCAACGCGCCATAGGCCGCCGGATCGCCCACCACGGCAAATTTCGCCCCGCAGGCCCGCGCTGCCGCGGCCAGCCCCTCGGCATCGGCATTGGCGGTCAACGCCTCCACCTGCCAGCGGCCGGGGTTGCGCGCCACCAGATCGAGCGCCTGTCGCCCGACCGAGCCGGTCGCCCCCAATATGGTCAGGCTCTTGCTCATCCCGCCCATCCCGTCAGCATGAAAAACACCGCCCCCGCGACCGCCACCGGCACCAGCCCGTCCAGCCGATCCAGCACACCGCCATGGCCGGGCAGGATCGTGCCCGAATCCTTCACCCCGGCACGCCGTTTCAAACCACTTTCGAACAGATCACCCAGCACCGACAGCGCCGCCAACGCCCCGGCCAGCCCGAAAAACAGCGCCACCCGCGTGCCACCGATCTGCGCCAGCCACACCGCCGCCAACCCACCGGCGATCACCATCGCACCAACAACGCCGCCAATCGCGCCCGACCAGGTCTTGTTCGGGCTGATCGACGGCGCCAGCTTGCGGCCTCCGATCGCCCGCCCGGTAAAGAACGCCACGATATCGGCCGACCAGACACACACCAGCAGGAACACGGTCACCTGCAAGCCATAGGGCAGTCCGCGCAGCCAGATCAGCGACACCGCCGGCAGCCCGGCATACAGCACCCCCGATGCCGTCCAGAACCCCCAGCCCTTGCGCAGCCGCCCGGCGAACAGCCCCAACAGCCCGGCACCGCCGGCCAGCGCGACAATCGCCTCCCCCGGCGTCACCAATTGCATCAGCACGACCACCCCGGCCAGCAAGGCCAGCCCGGCCAGCCGAATGCCGCGCCCCAGCTTCATCATCACCGACCATTCGGCAAACATCACCAGCGTCGCCGCCGCCACCAGCGCCGCGAACACCGGGCCACCCAGCCAAACCGCGGTCAACGCGACCGCGACCAGCACCAGGCCGGTGACGATGCGCGGCATCAGCGACACGGGCGACTTGCCGGGAACAGCGGCAGGCGCAACATCGGGCAAAACGTCCGCCACTGCTTCAACGCCCGCCAAAACGGCGTACACGCGTCGCAAATTCGGCAACCGCCTCGGCCAGCGTCGCCGCATCGAAATCGGGCCACAACAGCGGCGTCGAAACAAATTCGGCATAGGCCGATTGCCACAGCAGGAAATTCGAAAGCCGCATCTCGCCCGACGTGCGCAGCACCATGTCCGGCGGCGGCAGGTCCGCCGTATCCAGCCGCGCCTCGATCAATTCGGCGGTAACCGCCGCCGGCGCCAACCGTCCGGCAGCGACATCATCGGCAATGCCCCGCGTCGCCCGCAACAGCTCATCCTGCCCGCCATAATTCAGCGCCATGACCAGGTTGAGCCCGGTATTGCCGGCCGTCAGCGTGCGGGCATCGACCAGCAGCCGGACGATCTCGGGCTTCAAAACCTCGTAATTGCCGATAAAGCTCAACTTCACGCCGTTCTTGTGCAGTTCCTTGATCTCGGACCGCAGATAATAGGTCAACAGCCCCATCAGATCGGCGACCTCATCGGCCGGCCGCTTCCAGTTCTCGCTCGAAAAGGCATACAGCGTCAGCACTTCGATGCCGAGGCCCGGCGCCGCTTCCACGACGCGCCGCACTGCCTCCACCCCGGCGCGATGCCCGGCGACGCGCGGCAACCGGCGCGCCTTGGCCCAGCGGCCATTGCCATCCATGATGATGGCAAGGTGGCGCAGGCCGGCGCTATCACCGTCGCCGCTGATCGGGGCCGCCGCCAGGCTCACTTGCCAAGGATTTCCTTTTCCTTGGCCGTGGCAGCTGCATCGATGTCGATGATCGATTTATCGGTGATCTTCTGGACATCGGTTTCGTAGCGTTTTTGCTCGTCTTGGCTGATCTTGCCCTTTTTCTCGGCGGTTTTCAGGGCTTCCATGCCATCGCGCCGCACGTTGCGCGCCGCAATCTTGGCCTTTTCGGCATAGGTCGATGCCAGCTTGGCCATTTCCTTACGGCGATCCTCGGTCATGTCCGGGATCGGCAGGCGCAGCGTCTGGCCATCGACGATCGGGTTCAACCCCAACCCCGCCGAACGGATCGCCTTGTCCACCGGCGTCACATTGGATTTGTCCCACACCTGCACCGACAACATGCGCGGTTCCGGCGCCGTCACCGTCGCCACCTGCGACAGCGGCATCGCCGATCCATACACCTCCACCGTCACCGGATCGAGCAGGCTGGTGTTGGCGCGGCCGGTCCGCAGCCCGGCCAGGTCATGCTTCAACGCTTCGATGGCACCGGTGGTGCGGCGTTCCAGGTCCGCCTTGAAAGGACCGAATTCGAATTCAGCCATTGGCCAATTCCCCGTTTGCTACTGCCATGTCGTTGGTCACGAGCGTCGATCGCGCCGTGCCGTTCAAAACCGCGGCAAGCGCGCCGGGTTCGCGGATGTTGAAGACCACGATCGGAATGTCATTGTCACGGCACAGCGATACCGCCGATGCGTCCATCACCTTCAGATCATGCGCCAATACGGTCGAATAGCTGACCCGGTCGTACCGCTTGGCGCCCGGCACCTTCTTGGGGTCGGCATCATAAACGCCATCCACCGACGTGCCCTTGAACAGCGCGTCACAATTCATTTCGGCGGCGCGCAACGCGGCACCGCTGTCGGTGGTGAAAAATGGATTGCCGGTGCCGGCGGCAAAGATCACCACCCGGCCCTTTTCGATATGCCGCTCGGCCCGCCGGCGGATATAGGGCTCGCACACCGCCGCCATCGGGATCGCCGATTGCACGCGGGTATCGACGCCAAGCTGTTCCAGCGCATCCTGCATCGCCAGCGCGTTCATGATCGTCGCCAGCATGCCCATGTAATCGGCGGTGGTGCGGTCCATGCCCTTGGCGGCACCGGCCATGCCGCGAAAAATGTTGCCGCCACCGATGACAAGGCACAGCTCAAGCCCGGCATCCTTGGCCGCCTTCACCTCGCCGGCGACACGCGCCACCGTCGCCGGATCGATGCCGAACGCTTCGTCGCCCATAGCGGCTTCGCCCGACAGCTTCAGAAGGATACGCTTGAAACCCGACCGTGGCATGATTGTCCCGATACTCCCCAGGCCGGAAACGACGGCCGATGCCGCCTTGCGAGGCACCCTAATCAGCGCGAACGCCGGTGCCAAGCGGATTGGCCGCCCAAAGCGGCCAGCCCGTCGCGGTCGATAGGCGACCGGCGCCACCCCGATGGGCAGCGCCGTTGCCGATCGACAGTGAAGGTCAGTTGCCCGCCGCGGCTGCGACTTCGGCGGCGAAATCCTTCTCTTCGCGCTCGATGCCTTCGCCAAGCTGCAGGCGAACGAACGACTTGATGGTGATCGCGGTGCCGGCTGCCTTGGCGGCGTTGGCAACGATGTCGGCAACCTTGGACTTGCCATCGATCACGAACACCTGGGTCATCAACGAATTTTCCTGGGCATATTTGCGCACGCCGCCTTCGATCATCTTTTCGATGATTTCGGCCGGCTTGCCCGATGTTGCTGCC
>JBBQPR010000035.1:0-28796 GCA_038217075.1 Sphingomonadales bacterium | reverse complement strand
GCAAGGCGGTGGCGACCATCCCGCGACGCCGGTCAATCCCAATGACCGGGACCCCGGTCGAGAACACGCTCAAGGACCTCTGGTCGCTTGCAGATTACGCGATTCCAGGCCTGCTCGGTGACCTGAGCGTCTTCGAGATCGAGTTTCCGGATACTGTGGAAGCCGGGCAGGCGTTGGGGAAGCTTACGGACCCGATCATACTGAAGCGGCGAGTCAAGGATGTGGCGGCCGACCTGCCCGAGCGCATTGACATAGACCTGCCGCTGGAACTGGATGAAGCCTTGGCAGACCATTACGCCGACGTGCGCGAGGCCACGCTTGCCAAGTACCCGGTGGCCGGGGCGCTGGTGGCTACCCTGCAACTCCAGCTCGTCTGCGCCCATCCCTGGTTGCGCATTCCGCAGGGCGAAGTCGGAGACTGGGATGAAGCGCCTGTGGAGGTGCTGGAGGGAATTCCGCTTGTCACCCCGAAAATCGAGCGGGTCTTGGAGCTGCTGAGGGAAGCATTCTTCAACGGGCGCAAGGTCATCATCTTCGCGCTTTTCAACCGGATTGGTGACCTCATCAGGACTGCGGCGGAGCGGCTGGGCAGCGTTTGGTGGGGCGCCATCAACGGGTCGACCCCCCAAGAGGAACGGCAAGCCATTGTTGACGAGTTTTCGGGCGTCGACGGACCCGCCTGCCTCATCCTGAACCCAAAGGCGGCCGGTACCGGGCTCAACATCACCGCCGCCACCGTCGTCATCCACTTCACGCCGGTCTGGAATCCGGCCCTCGAGGCACAGGCCAGCGCACGCGCCCACAGGCGCGGTCAGACGGAACCGGTCACGATTTACCGGCTGTTCTACAAGGATACCGTGGAGGAGGTTATGATCGACCGCTCCGCCTGGAAGAGCGACCTCGCCAATGAGACGGTCCCGGTTTCGTCGAGGGATGCCGACGACCTCAGGCGTGCGCTCGAAATGACTCCGGGGCGGTCATGACGAAGCGGACTTTCCTAAAGGTACTGAGTGCGAATGACCTCGGGACGACCGGCGGCCACCAGGCGGGGATCGTGGTGCCGAAGGGCGATGGCGAGTTGCTGGCATTCCTGCCGTCACTGGATGCAGGATCGCTGAACCCGTCGGAATGGATCGAGTGCGTGACCGCTGATGGCCAAATCCTGCGCTTGCGATACGTGTACTACAACAACCGTCTCCATCGGCCTGACGGCACACGCAACGAGTACCGCCTTACCCACCTGACCAAGTTCCTGCGCGAAAGCGGGGCCAAGGTCGGCGACGGGTTCGAGCTCTCCAGGGATGACGGCGCACAGCGGTATCGCATCCGGGTGTTTGGGGACGGCGGGCGCCAGACCCCGCCGGATGCAGACGGGCCGGTCCGCATCAAATTGCGCGCCGGCTGGCGACGAGTCCACTGACCATGCTAGAATTCAGTGGGTGCGGGCCGCAACCGATATCCTGATCCGCGGTGTTTCCTCATCATCGATATAGCCCTCGGCCCTGGCGCGGTTGAGCACACTGATTGCCCGAATGCACTGCCATTCGGCAGGCAGGACGGTCTCGGTTCTCGAACAGGCCTTGAGGACGCCTTCGTCCTTGAACGTGAACCCGGGTCGGCCCCGCGTCCACACTCTGAGCCGTTCCCAGAAGGCGCCGCCCTTCTCCAGTACCTGTTCCAAGGCCCGGATTCCCGACACCACAGCCTCGTCCTGCTGCCCGTCACGCTGCGCCGCCTTTGCCGTGGCTGAATCAATGAGGACCGCATCGAAGTCCTTGCCCCAAAGCACTGCAGCGCGCTGGACCGCAGCCCAGCACCCCTGCTTCTTTGCCCATTCCGTGATATTCTGGATACCACTCTGAGGCTGGGTGATCTGGCCCGCCGCCGCCTCGCACGCCGCGAGCAGCAGCGCGATCAGACCCTCGGAAGCGGCCTGTTCCGACCACACGCGATCGAGGTCGATCTCCTTGCCCTTCTCCCTCGCGTCGTGGACCAGCTTCGCGATCCCATATGTCACAATGTTTGCGCGGTATCCTCCCGGATACCATTCCTGCCGCGGCACTGCCTTCTCGAGCGCGCGGAAGATGATCAGCTTGGCAACGAGCCGCTTGAACCATACTTGGTCATACTGCTTGCCGGTGGCGTCCCACGTCTCGCCAATGTCGGTTGCAAACGCCGCAAAAGCCTTCTGAGCGCCCTTGCTGACGACGTGTGGCTCCAAGCGGAATGACAGCTCGACCTTGGCAAGGTCGGTCTTGGTGAACAGCTGCTGCTTGGGGTTCCTCCTGTCGAACGCCCTGCGCTCGACACCGGCAAGCTTCGCGCGTTCCACCTGATACTGCCCCCGGGCCCGCTCATAAAACCAGTGTGTCTCGCCGGGGGCACCGCTGACCGGTGGTGCATTGACGGCACGGGAGTAGTCTTCGATCCGGACGTGGAAAGGGTGATTGGAAAAGAAGTCTGCAGCGTTGATCTTGTTCTGGCTGTTGGCGAACTTCGAGATGTTCGGAACCACCGCCTCGGACTGCTCGGGAGGCACCACCGTGAGCTTGATCTGCACATGGACCCGGTCAAGACGGTCGGCATTCGAACGGAGTGCGGCATGGAGCGAGGCTGTCGTCTGCCCGCCGTTCACAATCTGCAGGTTGCGGGCGGAAAGGATCTTGAACCCTGCCCCGTCAGCCTCGGTTTCAACACCGTCGGCCGTAGCAGACAGGCCATTGTTGTAGCTGAAGAACATCTCAGGTTCGTCACGGATGGTATTCCGGATGCCCTCATTGACAGATTTCCGGCGTGCCTGGATGAAGCTGCGGATGTTGGACTCAAGCAGTCTTGCACCCCACTTTTCATAGATGTCAGCGAGCTGCCGCCCCTTGATGACGGCAAGATAGGAAGGAAAGGCCGTCTCTGGGCCCGAGGCCGCAAGGGCCGGGAGCGCGCCACCGAACTCCTCGGAGAAGCGCACGACGATCTTCTCCTTTGTCCCGGTCGTCTCCGCCCGGTGCAGCCGCTTCATATCCCAGATGTTGTACGTCACTGGAATTTCGCCCGACTTGCCGGCCAGCTTCGCAGCCAGCACTGCATCCGTCCGGGCGCTGTAGAGGCCGTTCGTCACGAGTATCAATTTGACCTTGGTGATCGCCGACTTGGACCACGCGTCTGCAATCATCGTGGCCGCCCCGAACTCCGACGTCTCAAGGTGCAGCGACTCCCTGAACTCGCGCTTCATCGAGGAAGTGACGAAGTTGAAGAGATGTCCGAACAGCTTCTTCGCATCGGCGGCATTCAGGGGGACAGGGGCGTCTCCCTCGAACAGCTCACAGACCACTACACTGAGCACGCCTTCGCTCTCGCGGGGATCTCCACCGTGCCCGTCAATCCGCAGCGACTTGCCGGCAAAGGACCCACGCCATCCGCAGCGGTCGGCGGTCTCCAGTTCCCCTTCGATCTCAAGCGGGACGCAGAAGCGCTCAAAAGCGAGATCGGCCAACGGCAGATCCGTTTCGTTCTCCTGCTCCCCAAGCTCCTGAAGCAGGTCCCGGTTGAACTCGACAAGATGCTCCATTCCCAACTCCGCAAGAACAGCAACCCTTAAAGGCGGCCGACTGTGAAACAGTTAACGGACTGAATTGGATTTGGAAACTGGCCTGATCATCAAGCGTGCTCCGAATGCCGCCCATCCCGATCAAGGCAATTTGGCTGTCTTGGTATCAAGATTGTCGATGGCGCTCTGGAGATCTGTCACTTCATAGCCCGTGCTGTATATGGCCGTCGTGCTTGGGGTGTTGTGGTCGGTGGCCTTCGGAGTTTGACGGCGAATGGCTCAGCGCACAGACCCACGAGGCTCGGCTGGGGGCCTTTCTGGGGGCCTTTCCAAAGCTGCCCATATATTAAGAGAACAAGATCAATTTGATAACGGACAACGTCGAGTCCTCTTCCGGCACCATATACCCGGCCGCCAGCGGCCGCCGGGGATTGAAAAAACCCTTTAAATCAGCTAGTTTAACTTTCGCAGTGACCGCCTGTGGTTGCCGGCGTTCGCCGACAATCGCAGAAATTTGCGGGTCTTTTTTGGGGGCCTATTCCAAGCGCTCATGCAGATTGGCTTCGAGGGCAAACCGATGGCATTGACAGATACCGTGCTCCGACTGGCAAAGGTCGGCGATGTTGATCGCAAGCTGGCGGACGAGAAGGACCTGCACCTGCTGGTGACGACCACCGGCTCGAAGCTTTGGCGGCTAAAGTACCGGTTGAATGGCAAGGAAAAGAAGCTGTCGCTGGGCAGCTAACCAGAAGTCGTGTTGAAGGCAGCTCGCGAGCGGCGCGATGCTGCTCGCAAGGCTGCGGAGGTGGGGACCGACCTGGCAGCAGCCGAGCGCGAAGCCCGAATCGCCAGACACTTTGCAGCGGCAAACACATTCGGAGCTATAGCCGAGGAATACATCGCAGAGCTGGAGGCCGAGACAAAGGCAGCTGTCAAAGTTGCCAAGACCCGGTGGTTGCTCAGCAAGCTGTCACCCTCGTTGGGCACCCGGCCGATCGCCGAAATCACCCCCAGCGAATTGCTCGCTGTGCTGAAGGTGACCGAACGCGCCGGCCATCTTGAAACCGCCCGCCGGCTACGGTCATTCTCCAGTCGCGTGTTCCGCTATGCCGGCGTGACGGCACGCGCCGCCGTCGATCCGTGAAGTACCTGTCCCATATAGCTTCCTTCCATTCCAACGAAAAGATCGCACCATCAAACCATGGGATCAAACACCTAGACCGCAGCCGCGATGCACGCATACCGCACAACGTGCCGACATTGCGCGACTACACGGCCCGCACGCTTTCGCTGTGCCGACTGCCTAATCACTGTGAAGATATTGGTGCGCCCGGAACGATTCGAACGTCCGACCCTCAGATTCGTAGTCTGATGCTCTATCCAGCTGAGCTACGGGCGCGTTGGGAGGGGGGAGATAGGCGAGAGCGAGCCAATTGGCAACAGTGCTTGCGACAAGTTTTTTCGGCGCTTGCCTGTGCGGACGCCGGGCGATAGCAGCTTGGGCGATGTTCAGGCCCGGTATCATGCTTTTGACAGCCTTCGGCGCGGCCATGCTGCTTGCCGGCTGTTCGAGCTTGAACGGCGGCCGCTGGCCGACGCTGGCACCGCGCCCGGGCGAGATATCGCCGCTGGTGCCGCGGACGCCTCTTGGCGCCTGCGCCGGTTGCGGACAGGATGTTTTTCCGGCCCAAGCCCAAGCAGCGCTGCCCGTCTTGTCGGAGCCTCGACAGGCGCCTGCTGATGCGGGCGCGCGGCTTGACGCCGTCGAAGCCGCGATCACGGCGATGGAAGCCAGCCTTGCTACGCAGAACACCGTCCTGGATGCGGCCATTGCGCGTGCTGCAGCGGTGCCGGGCAATGAAGACCTTAGCGTGACGGTGGAAGTCGAGCGCAGCCGCTTGCAATTGCTCCAGGTGCCGCTTGTTGCGCAGGATGAGGCGCTCGACGGGCTTGCCGATGACCTGTACGGCGTCGCCGATGCGGCGGCGTTGCGTGCGCGGCTGGAGGTGTTGCGCGCCCGAATTGTCGCGCTGCGCGATGGCCGGCCGGCAGGGTAGAGGCGGGCTTTACCGACCAGACGGGCGCAGGCGGGGCGGTGGTGCGCTCTGGTTTCTTGTTTGCAGCGTTTTCAGAAGCGCCGGATGACGCCATCCGGCTCGAAAAGGCTTCAGCCGAACACCGCGCGTCGCACGGCGCGCGCTACCAGATCGGCGGCGATGGTGCCGATTTCGGTGATGGCGGCGGGGTCGCTGCCGGTGCCGGTTTCGGCGGCCGTCGAGATGACGAACAGGCTGTCGCCGTCGAACGGGCAGTGGATGGGGCGGATGCAGCGGGCAAGCCCGTCTTGCGCCATGATCGCGACGCGCTGCGCCTGGGCGCGTGTCAGCGGCGCATCGGTGGCGATGGCGCCGATCGTGGTGTTCTGGCGCGACAGGCTGGCGCTCGCAGCCAGTTTGGGCATCGGCACCGCGCCATCTGGGGGTGCGCCTTCGTAAACCTCGCCAAAGCTGTTGGCCGCGATCAGCGCGCCGATGCGATGGCCGGCCGAGAGCATCGCCGATACGCTGCCGATGCCGCCTTGGCGGCTGCCGGCGCGGGCGCCATGCCCGGCGCCGAGGCGCCCGCTGGTATCGCCGCCGAGGCGCCCGCTGATATCGCCGCTGCTGAGCCCGTTGCCGGCTGCGGCAAAGGCGGCGCGCGCCAGCCGGCGATAGGGTGGATCGGCGCCCCAGCTTTTGTCGCCGCCATTGGCCAGATCGAACAGGATGGCGGCGGGCACGACGGGCACCGGGGGCAGGCCCGGCCCCATGGCGAGGCCGATGCCGGCGGCTGACAGGCAGAGCATGAGTTCATCGGCCGCCGCCAGCCCGAAGACGGTGCCGCCCGACAGCACCAGGCCATGGACGCGCTCCACAAGCGTTGAAGGGTCGAGCGCATCGGTCTCGCGGGTGCCGGGCCCGCCGCCGCGCACATCCACCGCCATCACCATTGGCCGATCGGGAATGATCACGGTGACGCCGGTGACGATCCGCTGGTCATGGGCATGACCGACCGCAATTCCGGGCACTTCTGAGAAACAATCATGCATGGCGGCTGTTATCAGCGACAGTGCGGCACCTTGCAACTTGGTCGCGCAACGGGCAGGCAACGTAAAATATGGCCCGGGGGGTCGGGAGACAAGTTTTGGTTACCGCGCATATCAATCGCATCGGCACGGCCGTTCCCCCCAACGATGTGCATGATGCGTTCGTGCGCTTTGTCGGCGGCATGATCGACGATCGGCGCAACGAGCTGATCTTCAAGCGCATGGTTGGCCGTGCAGCGATCGACCATCGGTTTTCCTATTTCGTGCCAGCGGTGAATCCCGACCGGTTCATGGCCGATACCGAGGGATTTTATACGCCGGGCAGCTTTCCCGGCACCGGGGTTCGCATGGCGCGATTCGAACGAACGGCGCCGATGCTGGCCGGCGATGCGCTCGATGCGCTGGGGCTGGAGGGGGAGCGGGAGCGGATTACCCATCTTGTCGTGGCGTCTTGCACCGGGTTTATCGCGCCGGGGATCGACCAGTTGATCGTCAAGGCGGCCGGGTTGAACCCCGGCGTCGAGCGGACGGTGGTAGGCTTCATGGGCTGTTACGCGGCGGTAAACTCGCTGCGGCTGGCGCATCATTTCGTGCGGTCCGACCCGGCGGCGCGGGTATTGGTGGTCAACATCGAGTTGTGCACGCTGCATTTTCAGGAAACCGGCAATCTGGAACAATTGCTGTCGATGCTGTTGTTCGGCGATGGCTGTTCGGCGGCACTGGTGACGGCGGACGAAACCGGCATCGCACTGGATGATTTCCGATCGACGACAATCGAGGATTCGGGCGACGCCATAACCTGGCGCATCGGCGATCAGGGGTTCGACATGCATTTGTCGGGCGAGGTTCCGGGGCGAATTCAGCGGGCGTTGAAGTTTGAAAGCGAGCGTAACGATGGCGACGGCCTGCTGCGCGGCGCACAGGTTGCCGATTATGATGTGTGGGCGGTGCATGCCGGCGGGCGGACCATATTGGATGCCGTGGAGAATGGATTCGGCCTGCCGGGCGAGGCGCTGCACTGGTCGCGGGGTATCCTTCGCGACTTCGGCAACATGTCGTCGGCGACGCTGATGTTCGTGTTGCAACGCATATTGGGCGGTGCGGGCACGTCGGTTGCCAAGGCTTCAAAGGGCTTTGGCGTAGCCTTTGGGCCGGGCCTGGCGGCAGAAAGTTTCCGCTTCACCACCGTTTGATCGAGGGCTGGCCGATGGACGCCGCCACGCTTGCCATGCCGGACCGGATCGATTTCAGCCGCCGGGCCTTGCTGCCCGAGTTGATGGATGCCGATGATCTGGCGGCGCAGACCTATGCCGATGTGATTGGCGATCTGGCGGCGGTGAACAAGGTGACGCTGGCACGTGGGCCGACACTGGCCTGGCTGGCGGCAGCGACGAAGGGCCTGACGCGGTTCAGCCTGGTCGATGTGGGGTTCGGGCATGGCGACATGTTGCGCGCCATCGCGGTCTGGGCGAAGCGGCGGGGGATCGAAGCGCGGTTGACGGGGGTCGATCTCAACCCGCGCAGCGCCCCGGTTGCAGAGGCTGCGACCGATCCCGCAATGGGCATTCGCTATCTTACCGGGGATGCCGCCAGCGAGGTTGGGGCACCCGACTTCATCATTTCGTCGCTGGTGGCGCACCATATGGGCGATGCCGAACTGGCCGACTTCGTGCGCTGGATGGAGGCGACGGCGTTGCGCGGCTGGTTCATCAACGATCTGCACCGGCATCGGCTGGCGTGGATGGGGTTCCGCGCGTTGGCGGCGGTGCTGCGCTGGCACCCGATTGTGCGGCATGATGGTGCGCTGTCGGTGCGTCGGGCGTTCGTGCGGGCCGATTGGGAGGCTCTGCTGGCGCGCGCCGGGCTGGCGCAGCCACCGGTGCGGGTGCGCTGGCATGTGCCGTTCCGGTGGGGCGTGGGGCGGTTGAAGTGAGGCATTGGCGATGAACCGGCCGGTGATCATCGGTGGCGGGCTGGCCGGCGGCGCGGCGGCGGCGCGACTGGCGATGCTGGGTGCCGCGCCGCTGTTGTTCGAGCGCGAGGCCGGGGCGCATGACAAGATTTGCGGGGAGTTCCTGAGCGTCGAGGCCGGGCGGCATCTGGCGGCGCTGGGTTTTGACGTGGCGAAACTGGGTGGTGCGCGCATCGATACGGTGCGGTTGCAGGCCGGGCGGCGCAGTGCCGAGGCGCGGTTGCCCTTCGTTGCGACCGGGGTCAGCCGCCGGGTTCTGGATGCGGCGTTGCTGGACCATGCCGTGCAAAAGGGCGCGGATGTGCGGCGCGGCGCGGGTGTGCGGCACCTTTCCGAAGGCCGTGCTGTGACTGCCGATGGCATATTGGACGCCGGGCCGGTGCTGCTGGCAACCGGAAAGCATGATCTGCGGGGGGAATCGCGCGATGTTTCGGGGACAATCGCGGGGTTGATCGGGTTCAAGATGTTCTTTCGCGCGACGCCGGCGTTGCGTGCGGCATTGGCCGGCGTGGTTGCGGTGACGGTTTTCGATGGTGGTTACGCCGGGTTGCAGTGCGTGGAGGGCGGGCGGCTGAACCTGTGCCTGTTGGTTGATCGGGGGCGATTCAGGGATCTTGGCGGGACATGGCCCGGGTTGTTCGCGGCGTTGCTGCGCGAGCCGGGGCTGGCGATGCTGGGCGATGCCGAGCAATTGCTGGACAAGCCGTTGACGATTGCGGCGGTGCCCTATGGATTCCTGGCGCCGGCGGTGCCGCGCGACGCGCTGTGGCGGCTGGGCGATCAGGCGGCGGTGATCCCGAGTTTTTGCGGCGATGGCATGGCGATGGCGTTGCACGGTGCGCGGTTGGCGGCGGACATGCTGGCGGGTGGTGCGACCCCGGCGCAGTTCCAGGCGCGGTTGCGCGGTGAAGTGGCGCGGCAGGTGCGGCTGGCGACCGGGTTGCAGCGGCTGGCGTCGAGCAGTGTCGGGCGGTTTGCGCTGGTTGCCGGGCTTGGCGCGGTGCCGGCGGCGCTGGCGGCGCTGGCGCGCTGGACACGGGTGGAGCCGGCGGCGGTGGCGCGCGCCGGGGCGTAGCGGTGGTTTTAGCGTTTGCTCCCTCTCCCGCTTGCATAAGAGGCGAGAGACGGCGGAGCCGGACTTGAGGGCGTTTTTCTTGTTTCGAAGTGCGGGTACACCCTCACCCGCCGCGCTGGCGCGCGAGTCCCCTCTCCCGCAGGCGGGAGAGGGGGCAACCAAACTGCAACCGAGCCTAGGCGTTAAATTCAGGGCTTTGCCGCGTCGCGGTGTTCCATGGTGGTGCCGAGCGCCCAGCGGCGCTGGAAGCCGGGCCAATAGTTGAGCGGCGGCTGGCCGGGTTTGGCGGTGGTGTCGGCGGCGTCCTGGCCAGGGGTGAGCGGCCATGTGCCATCGCCGGCATTGGCGATCGGCACCGCCAGATAGGCGCGTTCGGCGGTGATGCCCTTCAGTCGCCAATCGAGGAAGGCGGTGATCATATGGGCGTTGATGCCCAGGACCCGGTCCTTGCGCCACACCGGTTCGTCCTGCCGCTCGCGATATTCGAAGCGGCCGCGCAGTTCGGCGGGGGTTTCGTTGGTGGCGATGTTGTGGCGGGCGTTCTGATAGGTGAGCAAATAGCGGTCGCTCGCCAGCCCGTCGAACAACCAGCGCACGCCACCGGCGTAATCGGCGACATCGTCATGATCGCCATCGATGAACAGGCCGGGCGTGGTGATATTGGCAAGACTGTCGGCGGTGAAGATGCGCAGCGGCTGGCCGCCGCCCCAGGGGCCAAAGGCGATCAGCGCCTTCAGATTGGCGGGCGGGGCCTGTGGGGCGAGCAGCGCGGCGAGGCCCGGCGGTGCCTGGGCGAACAACGGGCTGGCGGTGTTGATCGCGGCGCCGGCGGTTTGCATCAGGCCATAGCCGCCCATCGAATAGCCGGCGAGCGCCATATGGCCGGCATCGACATGCGACCAGAATGCGTCATGCCCCGAGGCAAGTCGGGTGATTTCGCCGATGACCAGGCGTTGATCATCGGCGCGATGGGCGATGACGTTGATGAAGGCAAAGGCCCTGGAGACGGCATAGTCATCGAGGTCGCCATGATCGATCACCGCCACGACATAGCCCTTTGAAGCGATGATTTCGGCGAGATCACTGAACATGGCGGCGCGGTTGAGAAAGCCGTGCGAGATGACCAGCAGTGGGAATTTGCCATCGGCCATGGCGGCATTGCGGGCGGCATGGCCCGGGACATGGACGGTTTCGGGCACGGTGCCGGCGGGAACGGAGGGGACCGGCGAAGTTTTATAGTCATAGGTGGTGGCCTGTTCGCCGCCGTGCGACGGGTACCAGACCAGCACCGGCAGCGTGCGCGTGGTGTTGGCAAAGCCGCCTTTCCCATCGGGTTTGGTGAGATCGACGCGGCCGGGGAAATCCATTTCGATCTGGCGCACGCCGATGGCCTGCGGGCTGCGGCTGCCGAGTTCGGGGGCGTCGCCGAGCGGTTGCTGGGCCGGAAGCGGGGTTTGAAGCGGGGCCGCGACGAGCAGCAGGGCGAGGCAAAGCCGGCGGATCATCGGTCGTTTCTCCAGATGGCGAGGTCGTGTGGCGGGACATGGCGGCCGCCGAGCAGGAATTCGCTGCCGGCGGGTGCGGGCGCGGTGGCGGCTTCGGGGCCATAGTTGATGGCAAAGCTGAGGTTGCCGCGCCGGCGCAGACGCAGTCCGCCGCTGACGGGAGTGGTCGTGATGCCTGCTTCGGCACACAGCACGCCAAGGCAGGCCGCGAGGAAATCCGCGTCGGCGAGCGTGGCGAGATAGTGCACCCGGCCGTGGCGCACCAGCGCCGGGGCGCCGTCCTCATAGTGGCCAAGGATGGTGCAATCGCCGGGATCGATGGTTTCGCGCCAGCTTAGGCTGTCGAACCGTGTGTCGCCGATGTGGATGCTGCCGGGGCAATCCGGGCGCAGGGTTTCAACGGCGGCGACGCGGATGGGGACAAGCGCCCGCAACTGGCCTGGGGCGAGGCCATCGGGGATGGTGACATCGTGGGTCTTGGCGCCTGATCGCGGGCCGATGAGGATGATGGCGTGGCTTTCGCGCAGCCGGGCGACGGCGGCGGCATCGGGCATGGCCAACGCCGGCGCGAGGACAAGGCGATAACCGGCAAGATCGGCACCGGGGGCGACGAAATCCACATCGACGCCAAGCCCGCGCAGGGCCCGATACCAGCTTTCCAGCACGGCGGCGTAATCATAGCCGCGACCCTGGCGTTCGATGCCGGACAGCCATTGCGCCTCGATATCGACGATGATCGCGGCCGGTGCGCGGGTGGGGGCGGGCAGCGGGATGGCGGCGAGTTCGGCGGCCAGTTGTTCGATTTCGGGCCAGGCCTCGGCATGGCTGTGATCGGGGCGCAGCAGGCCCGCGTGCATCTGTTCCTGCGCGAAAGGTGCTTGCCGCCAGCGGAAGAAACTGACCACGGCGGCGCCATGGGCAAATGCCTCCCACGACCATAGCCGCACCATGCCGGGGGCGGGGCGCGGGTTGTGGCGGGCCCAGTTCACCGGGCCGGGCTGTTGCTCCATCACCCAGAACGGCCTGCCGGTCAGCCCGCGGGTCTGATCGAACAGGAAGCCCTGCATGTCCGGGTGGCCGGTGCGCATGAAGGGCGCGAATTCGGCGGCCGGGGCGCGGGCCATGGCCAGATCGGCGCGGCCGAGCGGGTAATTATCATAGGCGGCGAAATCCAGCGGGGCGGCGAGCGCGTGATTGTCGACGCCGGTTTCCGACATGGGGATGAAATTATGGGTGATGAAGCGGCCGGGGGCATGGGCGCGCAGGATGGCGACCATCGCATCATGGAAGCGTACCACCATGGCGGAGGAATAGCGGGCAAAGGCCATGCGGTGCGCCGGGCTGGTTTCGGTGACGGCGCCGACGGGCAGCTCGATTTCATCGAAGCCGCGATATTCCATCGACCAGAAGACATTGCCCCAGGCGGTGTTGAGCGCATTGATATCGGCATATTGCGTCGCCAGCCAGGCGCGGAAGCCGGTGCGCGCCGCGGGTGATGCGCTGATGGCGGTATCGTGGCAGCACAGCTCGTTATCGGTTTGCCAGCCGATGACATGGGGGTTGTCGCCATAGCGTTGTGCAACGGCGGTGGTGATGCGCATGGCGGCGTCGAACCAGGCCGGGCTGGAAAAGTCCGTGTGGCGGCGTGAGCCGAAGCCGCGAACATGCCCGGTGGCGGGATCCACGGGCAGGATTTCGGGGTGTTGGTCGATCAGCCATTTCGGCGGGGTCGCGGTCGGCGTGCACATCACGACCTTCAGCCCGGCATCGCCGAGCACGGTGATGGCGCGATCGAGCCAGCCGAAATCAAAGGTGCCGGGCTGTGGTTCCAGCCGGCTCCAGGCGAATTCACCGATGCGGACATGGGTAAGGCCCAGCCCGCGCATCCGCGCGGCGTCTTCGGCCCAGCGGTGTTCCGGCCAATGTTCGGGATAATAGCAGACGCCGAGCATGGGTGTCGTCCTTTGGCGGGCCAACTTTGGCCATGGCAGGATGTGTCCGGCCGCAGCGGCGGATAGCGCAAAACGCATTGGCTGCGCCATAGCGCGCGGTTGGCGCACCGCGCGCGGATCGTGTGTGGCTTAGCTCGAAACGAATGCGTTGAAGCCGGTGGATCGGGGTGCCGTGGCCAGTACCGGTGAAAGCCGCCGCGGCGTGCATGGCCGCGCCAATTGGTTAAGAAATCGTGACGGTATGCGGTGGCTAGACGGAGCACCCGGTTAAGGATCAACGGGACGAGAACCTGTCGCGGAACCGGCAAAAGGCGTCACCGGAGCGGACGCAAACATTGCCGGTGCTGGCCGTAAACTGGATTGTGACGGCTGTTTTCGACGTGCCGGCAGCCAGAAACCGGCCGGTGCCACATTCCGAAACCGGATGTTACGTATTTACCACACTATCCTTATGATATGCTTGTTTTTCAATTGGTTAAAATAGGGTTCTAACTCTCAGGGTATACAAACTATCGTAAGTGAATTGTAAATTTTCCTGTGAATTAACATTCATAAATCAATTTTTTCTGTTGTTTCTTAGCGAAGCGACCGTTATTGCGAATCAGGGGGTACCGTTTCTTGGGGGGCAAAGTTACGCCGCGTAATTTCCCACGACCTCGGTTGTCCTCTTGTTGATCCCAGCAATGGGTGAAGCGTTCGTCAATCGGCATCATGCCGAAAACAAGGGACCAGGGTAATGATCAAGCTTCTTCGTAATCTCAAGAAAGACACCAGCGGCGCTTCGGCTGCTGAATACGCGCTCATCGTCGCCATCCTCGGTGGCTTTGTCGTTCTCGGTGCCAACCTGTTCGGCACCGCGCTGAGCGGCGCGTTCTCTTCGTCGGCTGCCTCGCTGACCAAGGCTGCTGGTACCGCTAATCCGTAAGCAACAGCTTCCGACGAACCCGCGCATGGCGACATGCGCGGGTTCCAACGGCGCAACCGACATCGTTCAAGTGTCGGTCATCTCAGGTCATCGTTTGAATCGCGCCGTATCGCCTGATTCGTAGATGGC
This sequence comes from Sphingomonadales bacterium, assembly GCA_038217075.1. Classification (GTDB taxonomy): domain Bacteria; phylum Pseudomonadota; class Alphaproteobacteria; order Sphingomonadales; family Sphingomonadaceae; genus Sandarakinorhabdus. The sequence goes on along the minus strand of JBBQPR010000035.1, from coordinate 14,609 downwards.
CGCCTTGTGACCCACGGGTCGCCAACCATGGTGGACAGCTAGATGCGTAGGTCTTCGATCCTGATGCTCGCTGCGGCTATCGTGCTCGGCCTTGTGGCTGTATTTTTCGCACGAACCTTTTTGTTGCCCAGCGCCACAGTCGCGCCGGGTGGTTCCAATGTGCGCACCGTCGCCGCCGTTGTTGCGGCACAACCCTTTGCCTTTGGGGAAAAGATCGTCGCCGAAAAGCTGAAGATCGTGCAATGGCCCGCCGATGGCATCCCGCCGGGCAGCTATCAACGCATTGTCGATGCGGTTGGCGATGACGGCCGGGTGGCGCTGCGCGCGATCGATCCCAATGAATTGGTCACCGAAAAGGCGGTTTCCATCAAGGGCGCGCGGTTGAGTGCCTCGCCGTTGCTGGGCGCCACCATGCGTGCCGTCGCAGTGCCGATTGGCGAAGCGACCGGTGCTGCCGGCTTTATCGTGCCGGGTGACCGGGTCGACGTTTACATGACCAAGACCGCCGATGGCGATGATCTGCCCTATGCCGACCAGCTTGTGCAGGGTGTTCGCGTGCTCGCTGTCGGCCAGGACAATAATGTCGGCAAGGACAAGCCCGAAGTCGTCAAGACCGCGACGATCGAAGTGACGCCGTTGCAGGCGCAAAAGATCGCGCTGGCGATGACGGTCGGCCAATTGTCGCTGTCGCTGCGCAACATCGCCGATGAAAGCCGGGTGCCGTTGCAGACGGCGCAGGTATTCGACCTGAACGACGGCACGGTAACCCGCATCCTGCACAAGCCCAGGTCGAACCAGGGTGCGGCGCCGCCGCCTGCCGGGGCCGGTGGCCCAGCAGGTCCGGTCGTGCCGCGCGGTCCGTCGATCGAGATCTTCCGCGGCACCAAGCCGACGACCTATCCGGTGCCGGCGGGTTGATGATGAGCAACACAAATCAGAATTCCTGCACGATCTTGCAGAAAGATGAATCCTTGTCGTTGACCGGGTGGCCAAGAAACCGCACACCATCATCACAGGAATTGCGGGGGGCAATGATGATTATCCAGCGTTGGGGCATGGCGGCGGTCGCAATATCTTCGCTGGCAATTTTCAGCGGCTCACCGGCGCATGGTGAAGCAGTCGGTTCGGTCAGGATGGCCAGTGGCAGCGATGCCAGCACCGGCGCGACCATGGTAGTGCCGATCAATAAATCACAGACGCTTCGCGTTGATCGCGCCATCGGCAAGGCGGTTATCGGCAATGACGATATTGCCGATGTGCTGCCGGTGTCGCTGTCTTCGGTCTATGTGTTGGGCAAGGCCATTGGTTCGACCAACCTCAGCCTGTTCGACCGCAAGGGCGCGTTGATCGCGGTCGTCGATGTGGTGGTCGGCCCCGATACCCAGGGGTTGAAGCGCAAACTGGCCGAACTGTTGCCGACCGAGGCGATCGGCGTGACGGTTTCCAATGACTCGGTGGTTCTGGATGGCCGCATCAGCAGCCCCGCCGCAGCCGAGCGCGCCGCGTTGCTCGCCGAAACCTTTGCGCCCAAGAAGGTCATCAACATGATGTCCATCGGCACGCCGCAGCAGATCATGCTGGAGGTGCGCTTTTCGGAGATGTCGCGCGGGACGGTCAAGGAGCTTGGCATTACCAGCGTGAGCTTCGGTAATGGCCTGACCAATGCGACCGGGGGTATCAGCTCACCGGGTTTCGGATCGGGCGTAACCGGTGGTGGTTTTCGAGGCTCGATCGGTTTCCCGCTGAGCAACCTCAATTTCACGCTCGATGCGCTGGAGCAAAAAGGGTTGTCGCGGACGCTGGCGCAACCGAACCTGATCGCGCTTTCGGGTGAAACGGCATCGTTCCTCGCTGGTGGCGAATTCCCGGTGCCGACCGGGGTGACCCAGAACGGGCAGGTTTCGGTCACGTTCAAGGAATTCGGGGTTTCGTTGCGGTTCACGCCGACCCTGCTTGAAGATGGCCTTGTCAACCTGGTGGTGGCGCCTGAAGTCAGTTCGCTGGACCCTAGCGCCGGCATCGATATCAATGGCCTGCGCATCCCGGGCCTGAAGACTCGCAAGGCCAGGACGACGCTGGAACTTCGCGATGGCCAGGCCTTTGCAATGGCCGGCCTGATCCAGACGGATTTCGCCGATACGGTGAATGCGGTGCCGTTGCTTTCCAAGGTTCCGATCATCGGCGCGCTGTTCCGCTCGACATCCTTCAATCGCCGGGAAACCGAGCTTGTGATGATCGTGACGCCGCGCATCGTGCGGCCTGTGCCTGCCGGCGTGCTGGCCCAGCCGAGCGACCGGGTGCAGGATCCGAGCGATATCGACCTGTTCCTGCTCGGCAAGTCCGAGGACAACACATCGGTTCGGCAGCCATTGCCGCTGCCGGGTCCGCCAAGCGATATCAATCGCCCGCGCGTCCCCGCGGCCGAGCCTAGCAAGGCAGGCGGAATATCCGGCGAATACGGCCATATTGTGAGGTGATGATGGGCAAGACTTTGTCAAAACTTCGCCAATCGGCCCTTGTTGTAGCGTTGTTGCTGCCGGCGGCCTGTGCAGGTGATCCGGCGGTTGGCACCGCCGTGCAGCGCAACATCGCCTTTCAGGCGGTCGATCTTGACCCGCAATATGCCGGTGTTCCGATTGAAGGCGGCAACGGGCAGCGCAGTGTCGATGCCGTGAAACGGTACAATAGCGGCACCGTGAAGGCGCCGCCCGATACGATTACTGGCGCGGGGCCGAAGTAAATGGACCACAAGTAGCGCCGTTGGGTGCAGCCGGGCGAGCGAGGGAGCAGGAGGGACAACACGTGATTTTCGGTCAGACAGTCGCACCGCACGGCACGGAGGCAGATGCCGCCGATGTTGCATTGCGCGTCTGTATCGTCCTCGATCCGGCGACGGCGTCGCTGCTTGATGCCGCCCGGCTTTCGATGCCCGATACCGAGATTCGCGTGCACGGCGGCACGCTGGCGTCGTTCGCTTCCGATCCCGCATTGCTGCAATGGACCGACGTGTTGATCAGCCAGGTCGATCCCGACAATGCGCGCGGCCTTGAGGAGTTCGAGCGCTTTGTTCAGGACAACCGCAGCCGAATGCCGGTGGTGGCAGCCGTTCGAAACCTGACTGTCGCAATGACGCGGCGTGTTCTGCGTTCCGATGCGGTTGATGTCCTGCCGATTCCGTTCACGCCGGATGAATTGCATCAGGCGATCGAAACCGGCCGCGAACGCCGCACCATTGTCCGCCCCGCGGCGCGTCCGCGCGGTGGCCGCATCGTCACGATGATCGGTGCGCTCGGCGGCATGGGGACGACGGCACTAACGGTGCAGTCCGGCATGGTCTGGGCTGAAAAGAAGAAGGTGTGCCTGATCGATCTTGATGTCCAGTTCGGCAATGTGGCGCTTTACCTCAATCTGCGCCCGCAGCTGACGCTTGCCGATGTCATTGAAGCCGCTGATCGTCTGGACGCCGATTTTCTGACGTCGGTTGCGGATAAGCACGCATCGGGCATGAGCGTGATCGCTTGTCCCCCTGATATCATGCCGCTGGACGCGCTGACCCCGGAATTTATCGACCATCTGCTTGATGTGGCGACACAGGCCTTTGACATCGTGCTGCTCGATCTGCCGACCGCCTGGATCAGCTGGTCACTGGGTGCCTTGCAGCGATCGGATGCAATTTGTCTTGTCACCACGGTGTCCGTAGCCGGCGTCCATCAGGCGAGGCGACAACTGGAAATGCTTGACGCCAATGGGCTGGCCGATCGCGTCCAGGTGGTCGTCAACCGGGTTACGCATTCGCTGTTCGGCAAGCTGGATCTTTCGGAAACCGAAGGCGTGCTTCGCCGCAAGATCAATCACTCGATCGTCAATGACTTCCCGACGGTCAGCGGCGCCATCGACGAGGGCAAGACATTTGCGGCGATCAAGATGAAATCGCGGGTCGAGAAGGACCTGCGCGCCATGACCACCGCCATCCTGGCGCAGGTCAGCGTCGATGCGGCAGGCCGGACATGATCTGGCCGACCCGCAAGACCGGTGGCGCCACCACTGTATTGCCGCAGCCGACAACGGGCGCAACCGATGCCGCTGCACAAGCGCCATCGGTGCCGCCGGCATCGCCCGCCACCGAGGCACGTGCTGCAGCAGCGACGGCAGCCGCCGCGCGCAAGGCTGATCAATACACCGATCTGAAGGTGCAGATGCACCAGAAGCTGATCGAACGGATCAATCTTTCAGCGCTTGAATCATTGACCCGCGAGCAGGTTGGCCGCGATATCGGCGATATCGTCCAGGAAATGCTGAAGGAGGTCAATCACGCCCTCAATCTCGTCGAGCGGCGTCAGCTGGTGGAAGATGTGCTCGATGAATTGCTCGGGCTGGGGCCGCTGGAGCCGCTGCTGAAGGATCCGACGATTTCGGACATCATGGTCAATTCGGCAAGCATGGTCTTTGTCGAGCGCCGCGGCCGCATCGAGCGAGTCGGCACGCGGTTTGCCGATGACAAACACCTCCTCCGCATTATCGCAAAGATTGTCAGCAACGTTGGTCGGCGTGTCGATGAATCATCGCCGATGGTCGATGCGCGATTGCCGGACGGCAGTCGTATCAACGCCATCATCCCGCCCCTGGCGCTGGATGGCCCTGTGCTGTCGATCCGCAAATTTTCCAAGACGCCGATCGATCTGGACAAGCTCGTCGGCTTCAAGAGCATGACTGCGGAGTGCGCCGAAGTGTTGCGCGCCGTAGTCGCCAGCCGCCGCAATGTGCTGATTTCGGGCGGCACCGGTTCGGGCAAGACGACCATGCTGAACGCCATGTCGGCGTCGATCGAAGACCATGAGCGCATCGTCACCATCGAGGATTCAGCCGAGCTTCAGTTGCAACAGGCCCATGTCGTGCGGCTGGAAACGCGCCCGGCCAATGTCGAAGGCCGCGGCGAAGTCAACCAGCGCGATCTGGTCAAGAACGCCCTGCGCATGCGGCCCGATCGCGTGATCCTGGGTGAAATCCGGTCTGGCGAAGCCTTTGACATGTTGCAGGCGATGAACACCGGCCACGATGGTTCGATGACCACGGTGCACGCCAATACGCCACGCGATGCGCTTTCCCGTGTCGAACAGATGATCGGCATGAGCGGTATCGATATCAGCCCCAAATCGGCGCGGGCGCAGATCGCCTCGGCCATTCACGTGGTGCTGCAGCTTGAACGATTGAGCGATGGCAGTCGCCGTCTGACTTCGCTTGCCGAAGTGACCGGCATGGAAGGCGAAATCATCCTGATGCAGGAAATTTTCAAGTTCCAGCGCGAAGGCATCGACGAAAACGGCAAGGTAATCGGCGAAATGCGCCCGATGGGCATCCGGCCCAAGTTCATGGAACACCTGAAGGCACGTGGCATCGATCTGCCGTCTTCGCTTTTTGACCCCTACAAGCGCCCGGGGAGCTGAGCCATGGAATATTTTGACGGCACCTCGATCTTTTATTGCATCGTCTTTCTGGCGACGGTGTTGCTGATCGAAGGCGCTTATCTGTACTGGCGTGACGTGCGGGGACCGCAATCGCGGGTCAGCCGCCGTATGCAGCTTTTGGCGAGCGGCGCCAGCGGCGAACAGATTCTGGAATCGCTCCGTCGTGAAACGTCGCGGGCGTCTGAATCTCTGCTGCCGGCAGTGATCGATTATCTCGAGGTTCGGCTGACGCAGGCGGGCATGCGCATTTCCGCTGAAAGACTGCTCAGCTTGATGCTGGGTGTGACGGTTCTGATCGGCGTGTTGTTCCCCATGATCGGCGGGGTGACGGGCCAGATCGCATCGATGGGTGCCGTTTCGATGCTGGTCATCTTTGCAGCCGGTCTCGGTATTGGCCTGCCGCTGATGATCATCAGTATGAAGGCTGCCAAGCGCATGAAATTGTTCGAGGCGCAGTTTCCTGTGGCGCTTGATATTTTCGTGCGCGGCTTGCGCGCCGGCTATCCGGTCTCCAGCGCGCTCGAATTGCTGATCACCGAGGTGCCGGACCCGATCAGTTCGGAGTTCGGCATCGTCGTCGCCGAAATGAACTATGGCTATAATCTGCGAGATGCGTTGACCAATCTGGCCAAGCGCGTGCGCACCCAGGACATCCAGATGTTCGTTGTTTCGGTGGCTATCCAGTCCGAAACCGGTGGTAGTCTTGCCGAAATCCTTGAAGGCCTGTCGAAAGTAATCCGGGATCGCGCGTCGATGGTTCTGAAGGTTCGGGCGCTGGCGAGCGAGGGCAAGATGACCGGCGCGCTGTTGAGCGCATTGCCAGTAGGGACATTCATCGTCATGTTTGCCGTGCAGCCAAGTTTTTATCTCAATGTTGTCGACGACCCGTGGTTCTTGCCAGGTGTCTTTGGGATGTGCTTTTCGTATGTGTTTGGCATATTCTTGATGCGCCGAATGATTTCGATCGAGGTATAGACGATGACCGAAAACGTCATCCGCGTGCTCGTGATGGTCCTTGTGTTTGGGGCGGTCGTGCTCGTTTTCCTTGCGGCAGCGCCCCTGTTTGCGCGGCGGACCGATCTTAATGCCCGGCTTTCTGGTCAGGTGGCGGCCCGCGCAGTCGATGGGCCAAGCCTGCGCAGTGACGCGGCCGGCTCGGTCTGGGCGCGGCTGGTCGCCGAAGTCGAAAAGCGTGGCCTGTCGTTGACCGATACAAAGGCCGATGTGCTGACTGAAAAGCTCATGCTCGCCGGCTATGACCAACCATTTGCGGTGCGCGCCTTTGTGCTTGCCCGCACGACGCTGACACTGGCGACGCCTGTCATCATCTTGTTGGTAATGCTGGCCACCGGAGCATGGCCCACACCCGCCAAGCTTTACATGTTCATCATCGGCGGCGCGCTGTTCGGACTGTATCTGCCCAATATCATTATCGGATCGCGCGCATCCAATCGCCGGGAAGAGATTTTGAACGGCTTTCCCGATACGCTCGACCTGATGCTGGTCTGTGTCGAGGCGGGGTTGGGCATCGACGCTGCGTTCAGCCGGGTTGGCTCTGAAATCGTCAGCTCACATCCGCTCCTGGCGCGCCTGTTTGCGAATGTGTCGTTGGAATTGCGCGCCGGCCGCTCCCGTGAAGTTGCGCTCCGCACGCTGGCAAGACGCACAGCGGTCCCGGAGATCAGCGCCTTTGTCACGCTGATCGTTCAGTCGGACAAACTCGGTGCGAGCATTTCGCAGGCATTGCAGGTCTATGCCACTGAAATGCGCGAGGGACGGCGTATGCGGGCGGAGGAAAAAGCACATCGTATTCCGGTCCTGTTGTCGATACCTTTGGTTATGTTCCTGTTGCCATGCATGGTGGCAGTATTGTTGCTTCCTGCGGCAATCCAGATGAAAAACGGCATGGCAGCGAGTACGAAAAATGGCCCAGCGTCGCGCTGATTCCACCACCGCCCGCGGCCGTCGCAAGGCGAAGCCGGGGATGAAGGCAGCAGCCGTCGGGCTTGCTGTGCTTGATGCGGGCTCGCTGCAGGCGCGCACCCACCAGATCGAAGGGATTCGCCTGGCCGAAACCGCCATGCCCGCGATTGGTGCCGATGCCTATCAGACGGCGCGCGGGCTGTTGGCGATCGGTGATGTGCCGGGTGCTATGTCGGCTTTCCGCCAGGCGCTGGTGCAATCACCGCAGTCGGTCGACGCGCTCAACGGGCTTGGCGTGTCGTATGATCGGATGGGGCGCTACGATCTCAGCCGTACCTATTATGAATCGGCCTTGGCGATCGATCCCAACGCGGTTCTGGTTCTCAACAATCTTGGCTATTCTCTGTTCCTGCAGCATGACTATATGGCGGCGATTCCAATCCTGCAGCGGGTTCTGGGCTCCACCGACGCAGCGGCGGGTGCCAATGCGCGACGGCTGCTGACACTGATCTCGGCGCAGATCCGAAACGACGCCGCCGCTGCCAGCACTGCATTAGCGTTGCGCGAGATCGCGCCCGCGGTTGGCGAATTGCAGCTCGCGACTTTGGGCTCGTCAGTTGCAAGCAAGGTCGCCGATGCGACAACCGCGGTTGGCGCTGCGCCACGAGCGCGGATCGAGCAAAGCAGCAATGGCGAACAGCGGCTGGTGCTGGGTGGATCCGTTGCCGAGCGGGTTCTGACCGCCAGCCTGGGCGATGCCGCCGTCCTGGTGCTGGTTGCGCCGGCCTGGACCGCCGGTGACGATCGGGCGCTGGCGATCGCCGAAGCAGCGCGGGACCGGATGGAAGCGCGCGCCGCGGCTGCCGACCTTGCCGCGCTGTTCCCGGCCGAAGTCGCGCCGGTTGCGACCGCCTTGCTGGCGAATGCAGAAGCCACAGCTCGGCTGGCAGTCGAATTCCCGACTGCAGCCAAGGATAGCGGTGCTGCCATGCGTGCCGCTGGCCTGCAGCAACCGGCGATCTCGACGGTTGCGATGGCCGTGCAGGCGCCCAAGCGCTCCAAGCGTCGCCGTGACGTACCCGCCACGCCCGATGATGTGACTGCGGTTGTCGCGGTGGCCGATACGAATGTTCGCGCGTCGCAAATGCTTGCCGATGCAACGCCAGCGGCGTGGCTGTTGGCCGGCCACCGTCTTGATCGCCCGAGCAGGGCGCGCACGATCGCATTGAACGGGCCGCGTGAAAACACCGGGGTGCGACCGTTTGAAAGCGACGATGGCGACCTGAATGCCTTTGCAGCGCGAATGAGCGGTGTCGAAGGCCCGCCGGCTGTTGTGAGCGATGCCGAAGCGATCGCCCGGCTGGAAGCATTGCTGGCGCGACTGCGTCCGGCGTGATTATCCGGGCCGGCGTGCGCGCTGGTATGGCGGTCGTCACCGCGCTGGCCGGCCTGGTGCTGGCCGCCGCCGCTCCCGCAAGTGGTGAAGCGGATGCCGCCGTTGTCCAGTCGTCGGCAGATGCCGCGTCGGCGGCTGCGAAAGACCCCGCACAATCCGAATTCGCTATTATCGATGCGGCAATTGCCGCCGGGCGGCTGGATGCGGCGGCGGAGATCATCGGCAGGACGGCAGCGCGCGCCGACGGTCCGGGGCTGCGTCTTCGCGTCGCCGAACTGGCCCTGGCGCGGGGCACGCTGGCTGATGCCGCGAGCACATTTACAGCACTGGCAGCGCCCGGCAGCGATGGCGTGGTGCCCGCGCCAGCCATTGTGGCGTCAGCCCAGCAGGGCCTTGGGCTGGTGCGGCTGCGCCAAAATGATCTTGCAGCGGCGACAGCGGCGCTTGATGTGGCGTTGGCGATCGACCCAACTCTGGTGCGCGCTTGGACGGCGCGCGCTATCATTGCTGACAAGGCGCGCGATTTCGCGGCGGCCAACACCGCCTATGGTCAAGCGCTGGCGCTGGCGCCGGATTCGGCCGTTGTGCTGACCAACCAGGGATATTCGCTGTTGCTGCAGGGGCGCCAGGCAGAGGCAGAGGCGCAGCTCGCACGGGCTGTAATTCTAGATCCCAACCTTGTTGCGGCGCAGACCGACCTGCGGCTGGCCCGGGCGTTGCAGGGCCGGTACAAGGAGGCTTTTGCCGGGGCAACGCCGGACCGGCTGGCGGCCGCGCTGAATACTGTCGGCTTTGCCGCGATGGTGCGCGGCGATTATGCGACGGCGGAAACCTATTTCAACCGGGCCTTGTCGCAGAACAGCCGCTTTGATTCAGTCGCATGGGCCAATCTACGCTATTTGAAGGACATAACCCACCCGATGGGTCCCGACGCATCACCACAACCGGCGCGTTGATGGCCGGGCTGTTGCAGGTGTTTCGATGACGATTGCCGGGTTGCCCTTGGCTGATCTTTTCGCGTTGGTTGCGCTGCTCGTCCTGCTGGCAGCGGCGATTGCCGATGTGCGAAGTTTCGAAATCCCCGATATCCTGTCGATTGCATTGCTGGTGACAGCGGCCTGTTATGGGGCGGCGACGCCGGGATTCGGCTGGGTGTCGCACGTTGCAGCGGCTGTAGTCATGTTCGGCGTCGGCTTGTTCATTTTCAGCCGGGGCTGGATGGGCGGCGGCGACATCAAATTGCTGGTCGGCACCGCGGGATGGGCCGGGCTCGCCGGCCTGCCGATGCAGCTTGCCAGCGTGGCGCTGGCGGGTGGCGGTCTGGCGCTGGTGCTGCTGCTGTCGCGCGGCGTCCTGGGACGTGTCGACGCGGGCGATCCCGAACGGCTGCCGAAGCTGTTTCGCACGGATGCGCCAATGCCTTACGCGGTTGCGATTGCGGCGGGCAGCTGGTGGTGGGCGGTGATTGCCTGGCCGATCCGGTAGCGACGCTTTCCCGGACGCATATCCCGACCCTAGCGTTGCGGCAGCGTTCTGTCGGTGGCATCGGCGATGGCGGCGTAGATCTTGCCGATGTCCGATGTCAGCAATGTTGCTGCCAGTGCTTCCCCGTCGTGATCGCCGAGCAGGCGCTGGATCATCGCTTCGAACATGGCGCAAAAGCGATTGGCCTCGCCATGGAAGGCCGGGTCCTGCTGGAACAGCCGCGCCATCTGCCGCGCCACATCACGATCGAGTTGCGGGGCAAGCGCCTTGGCAACGACGCTGTTGTCGCCGCGCAAATGGCGTTCCCAATCGGCATCGCTGATCGATAGGCGGAGCAGCCCGGCGACATCGACCGTGGCGGCTTCGAGCTGGCGGAGGATGCGCATGGCATAGGCGGCCATGGAATCGCGGGCGCGCACCGTGAAGCGGGTATCGACTTCATCGATCCGGGCTTCGACGGTGTTGATGGTTTCAACCAGCGACAGCATCAGCCCGGCGAGGCGGCCGGCGGTATGATCGCCGGCGCTGGCAGCGCGTTCTGTCGCCGTTTCGATGGCGGCGAGATGCGCGCGTACCGGCACGCCAAAGGCGGCTTCGGCGCGCTGGCTGGTGCTGCTTTCCAGCGTGGCGACGGCTTCGTCGACGACGCGTGCCAGGGTGTCTCGCATGTCGGCCGCAGCCGCTTCGGCGGCGGCGGCGATGCGGGCGATTTCGCTGCCCAGCCCGGCGGCGACGCCCTGACTGGCGGTGGCGCTGGCGGTTTCGATGTCGGCAAGGGCGGCGATGGCCGATTCGAAATGGCCGGTGAGATCGGCAGCCATGCGGGCCACGGCCTCGCGTTCGCCGGCCAGCGTGGTGGCGGCTTCGCCGACGAGAGCCGATCCTTCGGCCACGGTGGCGCCGAGCGCCGATACCGCGCCGGACAGGCGTTGCGATTCGGCCTCCAGCGCCGCCATGGATTCGCGGGTGGCGCTGAGCTTTTCGGCAAGCAGGGCTTCGATTTCGGCGACCGTATGCCCGAATTGCCCTGTCTGCGATTCAAGGCTTGCAAGCGCGGTACCAGCGGAATCGATGGGTGCCTGCAAGGCGGTGAGCGCGGTTTCGATGGCGCCGACACGGGCGGCCATGTCATCGGTGGTGGCGCTGCTGCTGGCGCGCACATCGGCCAGCCGTTGTTCGAGCGCATCGACATGGCCGCTGGTGACGCTGCCAAGCGATTGCAACACGGCGGCACCTGCCTCGCCAGTGCTGACAAAGCGGGATTCGAGCGTCGCCAGCCATTCTTCCATCGAGGCGCGCAGCCGGTCGCTCTCGCTTTCATGCGCGGCGATGCGCGTCTGCAGATCGTCCGACGTGCGCCGCAACATCTCCAGCCGCTGGTTGAACAGCCGGGCGCCATCATCGCCGAGCAGGCCCAGATGCTTGCCGGCACCTTCAACGCCTCCGGTCATCGCCTCAAGTTCCGCCACGACGCGCTGGTGGATGCCGTCGACCGCAGCCGTCGTGCGTTCCAGCACGCCATCGATGGCGGCATCGAGCGCATAGGCGCGTTTGGACAGGGTGGCGGTGTTGCGGGTGGAGGCTTCGTCGATCTGGGCGAGCAGGCCGGCGAGTTTCGACAGCGTCGATTCCGCTTCGGTCACGGCGCCATGGTTGCGGCTTTGCACCGCCGACATCATGGTTTCGACGGCGCGGAACTGGGCGGCGCTGTCGGCGCTGACGGCGCGCAGCGTGGTGTCGACAGCGGCGATGGTGCGTTCCAGCGCCGGCAGTGCCTCGGCAAAGGCGGCGACGATCTTTTGGGTCGATTCGCCACCGGCAACCACGCGCGCGGCGGATTTTTCGAGCGCGGCGGCGTCTTCCGACAATTGTGGCAGATGCGCGGATGCCGCCAGTGTTTCGATGCGGGCGGTGCTGCTGGCCAGCGCCGCGTCCAGAGCCTGTGCCTCGCGCCCGAGCGATTCAGCGAGGGTGCGGGCTTCGTCCAGCCGGGGTTCGAGATCGGCCAAGGCAAGGCTGCGGCCGGCGGTGGGCAGCAGGGCGGCAACGAGTGACAGCAGTGCGGCCGGCGGTAGCAGTGCCTGGGCAATTCCGGCGATGGCATGGACGGAAAGCAGCGGCGGCGCCACGACGAGATCGACAATCACAGCCGCGGCCCAGGCGACAGCGACGGCCAATGCACACCAGAGCGGCCAGCGGCGCTCAAGCCGGATCGATAACAGCAGTGACTCCAATGCGACGCCCCCCGGGTATTGGGCGTGAAGTCTAGGCAATGCCCGCCGACAAGTCATCGGCTTTCCGCATCGGGACGGCAGAACGCAGTTCGCACGAAAACATTGGCGAAAACATGCCGACGGGGGTGCGAAAGCCGGTGCGCCTGTGCCATTGTGCCGCAATCGGCCCCGTTATGGGCCGCAATCGCGCATCGGGGAGCCACAGCATTGCCATGACGACAGATGTTGTTGCCGTGCGTCCAGCGCGTGCGAGCGCCCGTGCCGATTGTCAGGCGTTGTGAGAATCGCCTTTGATCACCAGATTTTTGTGCAGCAGCAGCATGGCGGGGTTTCCCGCGCCCATGCGCGACTGGCAGGGGAAATGGCGATGGCCGGCAATGACGTCCGGGTCGTCACGCCGCTGCATATCAATGCCTATCTGGGTGACCTGTCGGCATCGATTGCGCCGGGGCGGCGGATTGCGGCGACGCGGACCGGTGGGCGGTTGGCGCGGGGTTTGAGTGGGTTGGCGGCGGGACCGCTGCTGGCGCGGTTCGGGCCGGAGATTGTTCAGGAAACCTATTATTCGGGCCGTAGAACCGCGCCGGCGCGGGCGCGGGTGGTGGTGATGGTGTACGACATGATCCACGAGAAATTCCCTGAAAGCTTTCCGGCGGACGATCCGACCACGGCGATGAAGGCGGCGGCGGTGGCGCGTGCCGACCATGTGCTGTGCATTTCGGAAAGCACAAAGGCCGATCTGGTGGCGGCGATTCCATCGGCGGCATCGAAATCGAGCGTCGTGTTGCTGGGCTTTGACCCGGTGCGTGCCGGGCTTGCGCCGGTGGCGGCGGATCGGCCCTATCTGTTGTTCGTCGGCCAGCGCGGCGGTTACAAGAATTTTGCCGGGCTGTTGGCGGCCTATGCGGCGTCGCCGGCGTTGCGGGCGGATTTCGATCTGTGGGCGGTCGGCGGTGGTGGCTTTTCGGCCGTGGAAAGCGCGGCGATTGCGTCGCACGGCCTTGGCGGCCAGGTTCGGCAACAGGCGGCCGATGACTTGATGCTGCAGCGTTGCTACGCAGGGGCCAGCGTGTTCATCTATCCCTCCCTTTATGAAGGCTTTGGCATTCCGCCGCTGGAAGCCATGGCGGCCGGTACGCCGGTGGTCGCAATGCGCGCCAGTTCGGTGCCCGAAGTGTGCGGCGCCGCTTGTGCCTATGCCGAACCGGGTGATCCCGATTCGTTGCGCCGCGCCATCGAAGCGGTGGCGCTTTCGCCCGACGCCGCTGCCGCGCTGGTAGCCGAGGGTGCGCTGCGGCTGGGCCATTTTTCCTGGGCGCGGGCTGCAGAAGAGGCGGTTGCCGTGTATCGAACGCTGTTGTGAAGACCGCGCTTGTCTGTGGCATCGGCGGCCAGGATGGCGGCTATCTGGCGGCATTGCTGCTCGATCGCGGGTATCGGGTTATCGGCACGTCGCGGGATGCGCATGGCCATGAATTCGGGCAGCTGGCGGCGCTGGGCATCCGCGACCGGGTGACAGTGGTTTCGATGGCGCCCGATGATTATCGCAGCGTCATCACGGCGGTCACGCGCGCTGAGCCCGATGAAATTTATGCGCTGGCCGGGCAAAGCTCGGTTGGCCTGTCGTTCGAATTGCCGGCCGAAACGCTGGAAAGCGCGGTGTTCGGCACGCTGAACCTGTTGGAGGCCATTCGCCATGTCGGCGCGCCGATCCGGCTGTATCATGCCGGGTCTTCGGAATGTTTCGGCGATCTGGGCGGGGTGCCGGCGACAGAGGCGACGCCGTTCCGGCCGCGCAGCCCCTATGGCGTGGCGAAGGCGTCGGCGCACATGCTGGTCGCCAATTATCGCGAGGCCTACGGCCTGTTTGCCTGCAACGGCATCCTGTTCAACCATGAATCGCCGCACCGGCCGCGCCGGTTCGTGACCGCCAAGATTGCCGATGCGGTGCGCCGGATCGCTGGCGGCGAGGCGATGACGCTGCAACTGGGTCGGCTGGATATCGTGCGCGACTGGGGATGGGCGCCGGAATATGTCGAGGCGATGTGGGCGATGCTGCAACAGGATGTGGCCGATGACTATATCATCGCCACCGGGCAATCGTGC
>JBBQPR010000034.1:0-30245 GCA_038217075.1 Sphingomonadales bacterium | reverse complement strand
GACAAGCATTCGTCGGACTGTTTCCGTCGGAAAATCTAAATGATCTCAAGGAACTGACATGGCCACTGGCACAGTCAAATTTTTCAACGCAACCAAGGGTTATGGCTTTATCGCTCCCGATGGTGCTTCCAAGGACGTTTTCGTACACATTTCTGCCGTTGAGCGTGCAGGTCTTTCGGACCTGAACGAAGGCGCCAAGGTGACTTTCGATCTCGAAAATGATCGCCAGGGTCGCGCCTCCGCGGTCAACTTGTCGATGGCCTGAGGCACTACATGCCGAAGGAAGAGGTAATCAAGATTGAAGGCGTGATCTCCGAGATCCTGCCTGATGGCCGCTTTCGCGTCCGGCTTGAAAATGAACATGAAATCATCGCCTATACGGCCGGAAAGATGCGAAAGAACCGCATCCGTTCGATCGTCGGCGATCGTGTTCATGTCGAAATGACACCTTATGACCTCGATAAGGGGCGCATCGTCTTCCGTGAGAAGACCGCGCCGATGCCAATGAATCAGCGGCGGTTTTTCCGTCGCTGATCGGCTGACGGCGGCGTGGCATTGGCCGCGTCGCCGTCATCGCGCTGCCATTGGCGCGCCCATTTATTGCAGGTTTATTGCAGGTGGATTTTATCCGGTGCAGGCGTATTTGGCCTGCGTCGTCGCTTTGCTTGCCGCTGTGGCAGCGGCATGGCAGTCTGATCGCATTGTCTTCTAACTTCACAGGATGATCCTAAATGTCCCGTTTCGACGCGCGGCTTGCGGTATTGCCATTTCTTCTGTTGTCCACCGCTGCTGCAGCGCCGCCCGCCGGTAAAGCAGCATCGGTTTCCGCGGATGAATTGCGGGCAACGATCACCCGCCTGGTGGAATTTGGCACGCGCCATACCCTGTCGGACACGGTTTCGGAAACGCGCGGCATCGGCGCGGCGCGACGCTATGCCGCCGGGCGCTTTGCCGATTTTGCCAAGGCTTGTGGCGGCTGTCTGACCATCGAGACGCCGTCCAGCATGGCGACGGGGCCGCGGATCCCGCAGGCGACCCAGATCGTCAACGTCATGGCGATCCAGACCGGCACCAGCGATCCCAACCGGGTCGTGATCATTTCGGGGCATATCGACAGCCGCAACAGCGATCCGCTGGATGCCACGGGCGATGCGCCAGGCGCCAATGACGATGGATCGGGCACGGCGGCGGTGATCGAGGCGGCGCGCGTGCTGTCACAGCACAAATTCGCAGGCACGATCGTTTATGCCGTGCTGTCCGGGGAGGAGCAGGGGCTTTTTGGGGGTAAGTTGCTGGCCGACACCGCCAAGGCCAAAGGCTGGCAGGTCGAGGCCGTGCTGAACAATGACATCGTCGGCAATTCGACGGGATCATCGGGCGCCAGGGATGACGGCACCGTGCGCGTGTTTTCGGAAGGCACCAAGGCGGTTGAAACGCCGGAACAGGCCAATCGCCGCCGGTACAATGGCGGCGAGGTGGACAGTCCGGCGCGCAACCTGTCGCGCTTTATCGCCGGCCTGTCGGGCACGGCCGGGATACGCGTCGAGCAGGTGTGGCGGACCGACCGGTTCGGCCGCGGCGGTGACCAGGTGCCGATGCTGGAGGCTGGATTTCCGGCGGTGCGCATCACCGAGCGGCAGGAAAATTATGATCGCCAGCACCAGAATATCCGCACCGAGAACGGCAAGCGCTATGGCGATGTTCTGACCGGCGTCGATTTCGCCTACCTGGCCAAGGTGACGCGTTTGAACGTGACGGCGCTGGCGGCGCTGGCGACGGCGCCGGCACCGCCCGCAGGGGTGACGATCGCCGGCCAGGTGTCGCCCGATACGACGCTGAAGTGGAAGCCGGTTGCCGGCGCTGCGGGGTACAAGGTCTGGTGGCGGCCGACGACGGCCGTGGCCTGGACCAACAGCCGCGATGTGCCGGCGGGGGCGACCGAACTGACTCTGAAGGGCATCGACATCGATACCTGGTTCTTCGGCGTTTCGTCGGTTGCGGCCGATGGCGCTGCCAGCCCGGTGGTTTATCCGGGCGTCGCCGGGGCGTTTTTTCCGGAATGATCCCGCGTGTCTTGATCGCGACTGCCAATATTCCGGATGGCGATACGCTGAGGCTGTTCCAGCACGGTGGCGATTTCATGATCGTGCTGGATCGCAACGAACTGATGAACAGCCGTATGAGTGGCTCGGAGGAAGATCTGGCCAGCATGGCATGTGACCGGCTGGGGGATAGGCCTTCGCCGCATATACTCATCGGCGGCTATGGCATGGGCTTTACGCTGCGCAAGGCGCTGGCCTGTGTCGGGCCGAACGCGCGGATTACCGTGGCTGAGATTGTGCCGGAGATCGTCGATTGGGCGCGCGGACCCATGGCGGATTTGACGGCGGGCTGCCTTGACGATCCTCGCGTGGCGCTGCTGAACGGGGATGTCGCCTTTGTGATCGAAGATCATCAGGCGACCTATGATGCGATTTTGCTCGATGTGGACAACGGCCCCGATGGGCTGGTGCGCGACGAGAATAACCGCATCTATTCAAAGACCGGGCTGGCGCGGGCGCGGGCGGCGTTGCGGCCCGGCGGGGTGCTGGCGATCTGGTCGGCGGCGCCCGACAGCGTGTTCATGAATCGGCTGCGGCGGGCGCGCTTCGATGTCGAGGAAGTGGTGACCCACGCCCGCGCGAACGGCAAGGGGCCGCGCCACGTGATCTGGTTCGCCACCAAGCGATAGGCGAATGTTGCCGGGTCAGGCCGGATCGGCGTTTTCTCAGGCCGGATCGGCGCTGGGTTTTGGCCGGATGACGTGCAGGTCGCGTTGCGGGAACGGGATTGTGATGCCGTATTTGGCCAGCGCCGTTTCGATTTCCCAGCAATAGGCGGCGTGGACGCGCGCCGGCCTTTTTGTGGCTTCGTCGGTGAGCCAGACGACCAATTCGAAATCCAGGCTTGAATCGCCGAAATTGACGAGCCAGACGTCCGGCTTGCGGCCGGGCACGCCCTTCAAGGTGAATTCGACCTTTGCGGCCGCCTCCAGCATCGCCTTTTTGACCAGATCCTTGTTGGTGCCATAGGCGACGCCGACCGGCACATGCATGCGGCGACTTGCATCGCGCATTGTCCAGTTGATGACGCGATTGTTGATGAATTCCGAATTGGGCACCAGCATGTCGATATTGTCGTTGTTGCGGATCAGCGTGCTGCGGACGTTGATTTCCTGCACCTCGCCGCGGATGCCACTTTCCAGATCGACGAAATCGCCGACTTTCAGAGTTTTTTCGAGGATGATGATGATGCCGGCGACGAAGTTCGAAAAGATCGATTGAAGCCCGAAGCCGATGCCGACGCCAAGCGCACCCGTGAAGACGGCGAAGGTGGTCAGATCGATACCGATCGTACTGAGCGCCACGACGATCGCGGTGCCGATCATGACGATTCGCACCAATTGCCCGAACAGGCCGCGAACCGAGGCTGTCATGTGCTGAGAGGTATTGAGCCGGGTGATGAACAGCCGCGAGACATAGGATGCGCCCCAGATCAACGCGATGGCGATGACGATGGCACGGAAAAGGTCAAGTAATGTCAACGTCTTGCCGATCACGATCGAATCGACGAAGTTTACCAGTGCACCAAGCTGGCCGAACACGATAAGTGCGGCGGTGCCCCAGATCAGGGTGACAAGGGTCCAGCGCCAGAGGGCGTCCGTGCGCGGCAAGGCAAAGACCTGGGACAGGATGGTGGCAACCAGTACCGCACCGGCGATACGGAGGAACTCGACCGGAAGGCCGCGGGCGGCAAAGGCGCCGATGATGAGCCACAGCACCACGGCGACCGCGGATGGCAGCCGCAATGCGCGCAGCGACACGCGGTACTGGCGGTCCGGTATGGCGTCGACGACTTCGGTCAACAGCTTGCCGGCGATGGCGTCCAGCAGCCGGCTGGCTATGTAGCCGAGCAGGATGGCGAGCACGCCGCCGCCAAGTTGCAGCCAGATCGTATCCGACAGAAGTTCCGCATTCAGGCGGGCCGCAAAATGACGGAAGAAGCCCAGCATGTCGGCCCCTAGCTGGCCAATGGCAGGCAGATTAATATCGGTGGGCAAGTCGAGCGGGTTTGCAGGAGGGGCGGCGGTCGAGGCGATGCTGATCGGGTCCGGCTGAACGTTCAACGTCAAATCTCCTGCGCCGTTGGCTTTGGCTGCGATCGCATTACTGCGACCGTGCCGCCGTGCTGGCGCGCGCGGTGTCGGCATAGCCGGCTATCCGGGCAGAGTTGCACGATCGTGCCGCCGCGTCGAGGCTGGGCCTCACGCCGGATGACCGGCTAGATTTCGCGGGCGACGATGATTTCGATGAGCGTCGGCGTGTCGGCGGCAAGCGCGGCGGAAATGGCGGCGTCAACCTCCCCCAGCGTTTCGGCGCGGACGCCATGGACGCCATGGGCCTTGGCGAGCGCCATGAAATCTATGGCCGGTGCTTCGATATCCATCGCCACATAATGGTTTTGCCGGGCACTGTGATCGGCAATGGCGCGGGTGCGCTGTTTCAGGATGCGATAGCCGCGATTGTTGAAGATGATGGTGACGACCGGCAATTGGTAATGCGCCAGCGTCCAAAGCCCAGCGGCGGAATACATGGCGCTGCCGTCGCCCGACAGGACGAAAACCGGCCGGCCGGGGTTGGCGAGCTGGATGCCAGCCGCCTGCGGGATGGCGACGCCGATGCCGCCGCCGCGCATGCCGAACCAGCTGTCGGGTGCAACGGCGGGGACGAGGTGGCGGACGGTGTTCATGCCGGAGGACAGCAGTTCCTCGATGACGATGGCATTGGCGGGCAGGCGTTCGCCGATCAGTTTCAGCACCGGCATGGGTTCGAGCGGCAGCTTGTCCGCAAGGGCGTCGGCGCGGGCGAGGAGGGCGGCGCGCGCCTCTGCCAAACGGGCGATGACGGTATCGGCGCGACGGGCGCCGCCCGTGCCGACAAGCGCGATGAGTTCGGGCAGGGTTGCCTTGGCATCGCCCTGGATGGCGGCGGTGGCGGCGAAATTCTTGCCGATCTGCCAGGGTTCATCGTCGAGATGGACGACGCGGGCGCCCGGCGCGAGGGCCTCGATGCCGGTGGCCTGGCTTTGGGTGAGCAGATCGGCGCCTATCGAAATCATCAGATCGTGATTTTCCATGACCGCACGCAGCGCCGGCGTCATGCGGGCGACGGTGCCGGCGTAAAGCGGGTGGTTGGAGGGGAAGGCGGCGGTGTTTGCCATGCCTTCGAGATAGACAGGCGCGCCAATGGCTTCGGCAAGGGCTGCCAGTTCGGCATGGGCATCCGATCGCGCGACATGATCGCCGGCGAAAATGACCGGGCGTTCGGCGGCGCGGATCAAATCGGCCGCCGCTGCAATTGCCGCCGCATCGCCGCGCATGCGCTGGCCGATCCGGGTCGGCGCGAGCATGTCGAGATCATCGGGCGCCATGGCGGTGAGGATGTCGCCGGGGATCGACAGGAACACCGGGCCGGTCGGCGCGGTGAGCGCAACCTTGGCGGCGCGGCGGATAGCGCGCGGCAGTTCCTCGATGCAGGAAACTTCGAACGACCATTTGCACAGGGGTCGCGCCATGGTGGCCAGATCGTCCCACAGCAAAGGTTCGGTCAGCCGGATGCTCATGTCCTGTTGTCCGGCGGTGACAAGCACCGGGGCGCCGGCTTTTGCCGCATTGTAAAGCATGCCCATGGCATTGCCGAGGCCGGGGGCGGCGTGGAGATTGCAAACCGCCAGACGCCCGGTGGCCTGGGCATAGCCATCGGCCATACCCATGACGATGACTTCGTTGAGGCCGAGGATGTAGCGCAGCCGGTCTTCGACGACCATCGCATCCATCAGAGGCAGTTCCGTCGTGCCGGGATTGCCGAAAATGAATTCGACGCCTTCCGACGCCAGAAGATCGAGCAGGATATGCTTGCCGATGCGTGTCATTCGTGAGCGATAGCCGCAGTCGGCCGGATGCGCTAGCTTTGGCGGGCGCGGGCAGGAAGGGCAGGCATGACCGACGGGCGAATCGTGATCGACAGGCGCATGGTCTGGGCAGCACTACTCGCCGTTCCGCTCTTGCTGTTCGTTGGCGTGATGTTGCAGCGGCAAGGCAGTGTCATCATTGGCGGGTTTTTCATCACGCTGGTTCTGGTCGCCGGCATCGGCGCGCTCCCCGCCCTGTCGCCGCGGCTCGATGTGCTTTGGGACGATTCGGGTGTCTCCGGGCCGTCACAGGCATGGGGGCCGTTCATCCTGCTCGGGCGCAGCCGCATCGGCTGGAACGAGATCGCGGCGCTCGGTGGCACCCGGACCGGCTACGCCTATGTCGCCGCTGCCGATGGCCGGCGAGTTTATTGGACGGAATCGCACAAGCCGTATGGGCTGTTTTTCGAAGCGTTGTTGGCGCGGCGACCCGATTTGGCGACGCTCGCGCCACGCGTTCCCGCCGGGCTCGACCGGCCGTGAATGCGCGCCTTGGCGCGGATGCTCAGGGTATCGCCTCGGTCTGTTCCACCGGCGGCAGGTGGAAGCTGCCATCAAGGAACTCGGCGCGCGGCAGATAGGCGCGAAAAACCAGCACGAACTTGCCCTTTGGCGATGGCAGCCAATTGACGATGCGCTCGCCTTCGGGGCGGCTGGCCTGGACGAAGACATCGAAGCTGCCGTCGCGGTTGTTGCGCAATTGCGGCGAACGATCGCCGACGGCGAAGCGGTCGAGATCATTCGGCACGAAGAACAGGCTGCCATCGGCCTCCTGCTGATACATGGTCAGTGACCAGAAGGCGCCGATGGGCATCTTGTATGGCAGATGGACCGTATAGGCCTTGCTGCCATCAAACGCCGCGCCATCCTTGTCGGCGCGGGCGGTCAGATACATGGCTTCGATGCGCGGCAGTGCGGCAAGGCCACCAACGGCGACCTGGGCGCGGAGATCATCATCGGTGCCGTAATCGCCGATATTTGGCTTTGGGTAGGACCAGCCGTTGACGACATCACCGGCGTCGGCAAGGCCCGACTTCAGCTCGCCGCGCAGCGCCGGCAGATACTGCTTCCACAAGGTCTCTGTTTCGGGGCTTGGCGCAGCGCCGATGCCGAGCGGCGCAAATGCTGCAGTGCGCGCCGCAAGATCGGGGTCCGCGGCGGAGCGGGCAAGCGCTTCGTTGACCACAGCGAGAAAGGTAGCCGCATCCGGATTTGGCGGCGCGGCCATGGCCGGCACCGGGGCCGATTGGCCCTCGCTGCCTTCCAGCCGGAAACCGCCAAGAGCGGCCGCCGCGGTCTCGACGTCGTCCGGGCCGTTGACGACGACACGGACCAACAACCAGGCATCGTTGGTGGCGCTGCGGATCAGCTGGGCATCATCCGGCGTCGGGCCGGCGTAGCCAGGGCCGACGATCAGGAAACGGCCGCCCTGGCCGCCGGTGCGGGTGCCGACGATGGCGGTATTGTCCGTCGTCAGCGACATCAGCGCCGCCGAATTGTAGCGGCCCGCGAGCGCCGGGACCGCGAGGGTGACCGGGCCACCGGCAAGATCCAGGAAAGCGCTGCCGTACAGCGTGTCGTTATTGGGCGTGGTGACCTCGCGGCTGCTGGCATCGGCAAGTTTCGTGCGTGGCGCGATGAAATTCACCGCATTTTCAAGGCCTGCCGCTCGCGCCCGTTCGAGCTGCGCCGATCGGGTTCGCATCAATTCATAAATCGGCAGTGCAAATCGGAAGCCGCGACGCAGTTCGGCGATTTCGGGCGTATCGGGCAGGGTGACGGGCTTTACGACAGGCTTTGCGACAGGCTTAGGCGCGACCTTCGGCGCAACCTTTGCCCGGTTCACGGCTTTGACAACCGCCTTTGCCGGAACCTTTGCGATGGCGCCGACACCGGGGCTTGCCGCGAGCAGCAAGGCCGCCAGAATCAGGTTGAAATGGCGCATCTGCTATTCCCCAAGGGTCGCGGGGGCGTCGTTCCCCCCTCTCAATTCCGCTGTCATTGCCGGGCCGCGGCTTTGGCGTAAAGTCGCGATTGCCAAGAATGTCGCCCGGGCGACGCTAATCCACGGAGCAACACCATGCATGAAGCCTATATCGTCGCCGCAGCGCGCACCGCCGGAGGCCGCCGCGGCGGCTTGTTGCGTGACTGGCACCCCGCCGATCTCGCCGGCAAGGTGCTGGATGCCCTGGTCGATCGATCGGGCGCCGACCCGGCGTTGATCGAAGATGTCATCATGGGTTGTGTCAGCCAGTTCGGCCAGCAATCCGCCAATGTCGCACGCAACGCGGTGCTGTCGTCAAAGCTGCCCGAATCGGTGCCGGCGACCAGCGTCGATCGCCAATGCGGATCGTCGCAACAGGCACTTCATTTCGCTGCCGCAACGGTGATGAGCGGCCAGATGGACGTGGTGATCGCCGCCGGCGTTGAAAGCATGACCCGGGTGCCGATGGCCGCACCCGCCAAGCTCGCCCATGAAAACGGCATGGGATCGCCCTTTGGCAGCCCGGCGATGAAGGCGCGTTATCCCGGCGTCCAGTTCAGCCAGTTTGCCGGGGCCGAAATGATCGCCAAGAAATATGACCTGAGCAAGGATCAGCTCGATGCCTATGGCTATGAGAGCCAGCGGCGGGCGGCCGAGGCGGCAAAGGCGGGCGCGTTCGACAAGGAGATCGTCGCCATCGATGTGACGACCCATGAAGGCGAGGCGCGCAGCCACACGGTTGATGAAGGCATCCGTTTCGATGCCAGCCTGGAGGCGATTCGCGGCGTCAAGCTGATCATGGAAGGCGGGCGGCTGACGGCGGCGACATCATCCCAGATTTGCGATGGCGCATCGGGCGTGATGATCGTCAACGAACGCGGCCTGAAGGCGCTGGGCGTCAAGCCGATGGCGCGTATTCACCATATGACCGTGGTCGGCGAGGACCCGGTGATCATGCTGGAGGCGCCGATCGGCGCGACGCAAAAGGCGCTGGCCCGATCGGGCATGACGCTGGCGGATATCGATCTTTATGAAGTCAACGAAGCCTTTGCTTCGGTGCCGGCGGCGTGGATGCAGGTGCTGGGTGCCGACCCGGCCCGGTTGAACGTCAATGGCGGGGCGATTGCGCTGGGCCACCCGCTCGGCGCATCGGGGACCAAGCTGATGACGACGCTGATTCATGCCCTGCACGCGCGCGGCAAGCGTTGGGGGCTGCAGACGATGTGCGAAGGCGGCGGGCTTGCCAATGTGACGATTATCGAGGCGCTGTAACCGCCGCTTCGCCACCCCCACCTGCCGCGCTTCGCGCGGGTCGCCTTCCCCCCTGGAGGGGGAGGAATAACAGCCAAGGATTTACGATGGAATTTACCCAGATTGCGCTTGATATCGAAGGGCCGATTGCGACGATCACGCTGGATCGCGAGGCGAAGATGAACGCCTTTACCGGCACGATGATGGAGGAATTGATCGCGGCGTTCGACGTGACCGACGCCGATGATTCGGTGCGGGCGGTGATCGTGACCGGACGGGGCAGGGCGTTTTGTGCCGGGGCCGATCTTTCGGCGGGCGCGGCGACGTTCGATTATGAAAAGCGCGGTGGCGCCCGCAGCGGCCCGGCGCGGGCAGACGGCAGCATCGATTACAGCCATCAGGAAGTGCGCGATGGCGGTGGCCGGGTGACGATGCGGATTTTTGCCTCGTTGAAACCGGTGATCGCCGCGGTGAACGGGGCGGCGGTGGGCATCGGCGTGACGATGCAGCTGGCCATGGACGTGCGCATGGCATCATCGGCGGCGCGATTCGGCTTTGTATTCGCAAGGCGGGGTATTGTGCCGGAGGCGGGATCGTCGTGGTTCCTGTCCAAACTCGTCGGCCTGCCGCAGGCGCTGGAATGGTGCATGACCGGGCGGGTGTTCGGCGCCGAGGAGGCGTTGAAGGGCGGGCTGGTGCGATCGGTGCATGAACCGGATGATCTGCTGCCGGCGGCACGGGCGCTGGCCATGGAGATTGCCGAGAATACCGCCCCGGTTTCGGTGGCGATGACCCGGCAGATGCTGTGGCGGATGGCGGGCGCGCCCAGCCCCTGGGATGCGCACCGGCTCGATTCGCGGGCCATCTACGCGCGCGGGCGGGCGGGCGATGCCAAGGAAGGCGTGGTGTCGTTCCTGGAGAAGCGGCCGCCGGTGTATCCGGACAAGGTGAGCAGCGACATGCCCGATTTCTACCCATGGTGGGAGCAGGAGCAATATCACTAAATCAGCCTATCTGGTGTTTTATGCTTGACAACCGCAACGCTCCTGGTTAGAGAAACGGCACGCTTCAGAAATCCGCCGAGAGAAAGGCGCTTCGGACCAGTCCGGGGCGCCTTTTGCTTTGGTGCTGCGGGGGACGTTCTGGCGGGGGCGCTAACGGGAGGTGCGAATGCAATATCGTAACTGGCACTGGCGCGTTGTCGATCGGCAGAAGTTCATCGCCATCCTGACCGAAACCGGCAACCCGCAACTGGCAGCCGATGCCATCGGGCAGACGCTGGCGGCGGCGTATCGGATGCGGGCGCGGTGGCCGTTGCTTGCCGATGAATGGCAGCAGGCGCTCGCCATCGCCTGGGAACAGGTTGAAATGCGGTTGCTTTCGGGCCTGCTTGATGGCGATGCCAGTGACCTTGATCCCAAGGTGGCGCTGGAAATGTTGAAGCGGCGCGCCCCGGTGCCGGCGCGTCGGCTGGTGACCATCGATGCCGGCCGCATGGCGGTGGTGCGTGGCGAAATCAGCAGGTTGGCGGCGCCCGGCGAATGACCGGGCAGATCGCAGATATTGGAGGCGGACTTCATGGCAGACCGCCGCACGGATGCAGCGAATACCACCATCGACGACATCTGGCAGGCCGCCGACGCGGCGCAGCGGCAGCGCCTCAACAAGGCGCTGGGCAGCCCGGCGGTGGCGGCGACGCTGGCCTGGAGCGGCAGTTTGCGAAAGGCGCAGATGTCGCCGGACGGGGATTGGTCGATCTGGGCGATTCTGGCCGGGCGTGGGTTCGGCAAGACGCGCGCTGGTGCCGAATGGGTTCATTCGCTCGCAGCGACGCCGGGCCGGCGCATCGCGTTGGTCGGGCCGAGCCTGGATACGGCACGGGCGGTGATGGTGGAGGGCGAATCCGGCTTGTTGGCGCGCGTGCCGGCGGGCGGCGATGTGACGTTCGTGCCCAGCCTGAAACAGGTGCAATGGCAAAATGGTTCACAGGCACGGCTGTTTTCGGGCGGTGAGCCCGACAGTTTGCGCGGCGGGCAATTCGATTTTGCCTGGGGTGATGAATTTGCGCATTGGCCACGCGCGGAGGCGGCGTTGACCAATCTGCGGCTGGCGACCCGGTTGGGCGCGCGGCCGCAACTGTTGCTGACGACGACGCCATTGCCGCTGGCCTGGTTGAAGGCGTTGCTCGCCGAACCGGGCGTGGTGGTGACGCGCGGCGCGATGCGGGACAATGAAGCCAATCTGCCGGCGGCCTATGTCGATGCGCTGGAACGGCGTTATGGCGGCACGGCGACCGGGCGGCAGGAACTGGCCGGTGAGATTGTCGATGATCTGGCCGGCGCGCTGTGGACGCGGCGGTTGTTCGAACGGCACCGGATGGTCGAAGTGCCAACCCTTGCGCGCATCATCATCGGCGTTGATCCGCCGGCGGGCGGTGCCAACAGCACGTGCGGCATTGTTGCAGTAGGGTTGGGTGCCGATGGCCGGGGCCATGTGCTCGCCGATGCCAGCGTGACGGCGGCGCGGCCGGAAGGCTGGGCGCGGGCGGTGGTGACGGCGGCCGGACAATGGGGCGCCGACCGGGTGATTGCAGAGGTCAATAATGGCGGCGACATGGTGACGTCGATGCTCAAATCCATCGACACGGCGCTGCCCGTGGAAGCGGTGCGCGCGTCGCGTGGCAAGGTGGCGCGGGCGGAACCGATCGCGAGCCTATATGGTGAGGGGCGCGTCAGCCACATCGGCGCCTTTCCGGCGCTGGAGGATCAATTGTGCGGGTTCATGGCCAGCGGCGTCTATGCGGGGCCTGGGGCATCGCCGGACCGGGCGGATGCGCTGGTCTGGGCGCTGACGGCGCTGATGCTGGGCGATCGGCGCGGCAAGCCGGGGGTGCGGGGGTTGTAAGGGTTGGGGAAGTGGCTCCCTTTTCCCGCCTGCGGGAGGGGTCGAGAGGCGCGCCTTCGTGCACCGGGTGAGGGTGCTTTCTTGTGTCGAAGCGGGTGAACACCCTCACCCGCCGCGCTGGGGCGCGAGTCGCCTCTCCCGCTGGCGGGAGAGGGGAGGAGCGTTGTTCCCACCCATTTTTCGGAAATTCAGGCTCGGGGCGCAAGGCATGGTCGCCCTGCCAACCGCAGGCATCATCTCATCAGGAGAGTCACATGAAACTGCCATTCTGGCGGACCAAAAGTGCTGCGCCTTCACCGCGTATTCCGTCCTGGGCGACGGTTTATGCCGGGGGTGCGCCGCCGCGGGGGTATGCGGCCGAGGTGAAGGCGGCGTATCTGGGCAATCCGATTGCGGCGCGGGCCGTTCGGCTTGTCAGCGAAGGGGCCGGTGGGGCGCCTTTGGTGTCGAACCCGCCCGGGCATCCGGCGCTGGCCTTGCTGGAAAGTGCCGGCTTTGGCGCGTCCGGGCCGGGGTTGCTGGAGACGTTGGCGGCGCAGTTGCTGTTGCACGGCAATGCCTATGTCGAGGCGGCGACTGGTCCCGATGGTTTGCCGGCGGCGCTGTTTGCGTTGCGGCCCGAACGGGTGACGGTGGAGGCGGATTCGCGCGGCTGGCCGACCGGTTATCTGTACCGCGCCGGGGACATGGTGACGCGATACCCGGCGGAGACGGTGGGCGATCGCGCCGGTCTGTTGCACATTCGCAGCTATCATCCGCTCGATGACCATTATGGCGCCGGGGCTTTGTCGGCGGCGTCGGGGGCGGTGGCGCTGCATAATGCGGCGGCGACATGGAACCGGGCGCTGCTCGACAATGCGGCGCGGCCTTCGGGGGCGTTGGTGTACCAGCCTGGTGATGGGTCGACGTTGAGCCCCGATCAATATGATCGGTTGAAGGCGGAGATGGAGGCGGGCTTTGCCGGTGCCGCCAATGCCGGGCGGCCGATGTTGCTGGAAGGCGGGTTGAGCTGGCAGGCGATGTCGATGACGCCGGCGGAGATGGATTTTGCACGGGCGCGCGATACGGCGGCGCGGGAGATTGCGCTGGCGCTGGGGGTACCGCCACTGTTGCTGGGGCTGGTCGGGGATTCCGACCTATGCCAATTACAAGGAGGCCAATGTCGCGCTGTGGCGGTTGACGTTGCTGCCGCTGACCGGGCGCATCCTGGGGGCGGTTTCGGCGCATCTGCGCAACTGGTGGCCCGATCTTGAGATACGGGTCGATCGCGATGCGGTGCCGGCGCTGTCGGAAGACCGCGAACGGTTATGGAGCCAAGTGTCGGCGGCGAGTTTTCTCACCGATTTGGAGAAACGCAACCTGTTGGGTCTGGAGATGGGACGATGACGGCGATGCTGGAGCGGCTGGTGGCGCAGGCCGAGGCACAGGGGGCGGCGCGGGTGACGTTGCGCGCGCTGGTCGAGGAAGCCTGCGAGGTTGGTGCGGCGCGGGCGCTGCGCACGCTTGGGTTGATGGATGACCGGGCCGGGACCGACATCATCGAGATGCGCCATCTGATCCAGGGGTGGCGCGATGCCAAGAAATCGGCGGTGTCGGCGGCGGTGGCCTGGGCGGTGCGGACGGCGGTGGCGCTGTTGCTGATCGGGCTCGCCTACAAGCTGGGGCTGGTCGAGCAGTTGAAGCACTGAGCCTGCCATCCATGCCGGGGCGCCTGCCGCCCGGTTGACTGGAGAATCGCATGAATGACCTGCGCATCGCTGGCTATGCCAGCGTTTTTGGCGTGCCTGACAGCGGTGGCGATGTGGTGTTGCCCGGCGCCTTTGCCGGCAATGCCAAGCGCGTGCCGCTGTTGTGGCAACATGATGTTCGCGAACCCATCGGGTTTGTCGAGAAGTTTTCCGAGGATGGGCGCGGCTTGCGGGTTGTCGCCCGTGTTGTCGCCAGCGGGAGGGGCGCGCAGGCGGCCAGCCTGTTGGGGGCGGGGGCCATTGACGGCCTGTCCTTTGGATATCGCGTCAAGGCGGCGAGCCCGGATCGGGTGCGCGGCCTTCGACAGCTTCAACAGCTCGAACTGATTGAAGTTTCGCTGGTTACCTTCCCGATGCAGCCGCTGGCACGGGTGCTTGGAATTTCCACGGTGGCACAAGGAGATGATGCATGAACTATGAAACCAAGGCGGATGCGCTTGAATCCGTTTTTGAAGCGGCGCCGGCTGCCGATACCGGTGGTGAACTGGTGACGTTGCGGGCCGAAATGGCGCGCCTTACCAATCTGGTTACGACGCGATCGGTGGAGCGGCCGGCGCTGTCGGGCACCAAGGGCGTTGATGCTGGTGGTGGCTTTACCACGTCGTACCTGCGCAAGGGCATGATCGGCAGCGAATTGGCCGGCATGGAAGCCAAGGCCGCCAGCATCGGCGTTGGCCCAAAGGGCGGTGTTGCGGTGCCGGTGGAAATCGACGCGGTGATCGACCGGGTGCTGGTGGCGCAGTCCCCCATTCGTTCCATCGCGCAGGTCGTGGATGTCGGTTCGGCGAACTATCGCAAGCTGATCACCACCACCGGCGTGGTTTCGGGCTGGGTGAGCGAAACGGCGGCGCGTGGCGAGACGGACACGCCCAATTTTGCCGAAATCGCCCCGCCGATGGGCGAGCTTTATGCCAATCCGGCGGCGAGCCAGGCTATGCTTGACGATGCGGTGTTCGATGTCGAATCCTGGCTGGGTGCCGAAATCGGCCGTGAATTTGCCCGTGCCGAAGGTGTTGCCTTCGTAACGGGTGACGGCATCAACAAGCCGCGCGGTTTCCTGACGGCGCCGACGAGCCTGTTGGATGATGCGACGCGGGTGTTCGGCACGCTGCAATATGTGGCGTCGGGCGCGGCCGGCGGCTTTGCGGCGAGCAATCCGCAGGACCGGTTGATCGATCTGGTGCATGCGTTGGCGGCGCCGTATCGCCAAGGTGCATCATGGGTGATGAACGCCGCCACGCTTGCCCGGGTCCGCAAGATGAAGGATTCGAACGGCGCCTTCCTGTGGCAGCCGGCGCTGGCCGCGGACCAGCCGGCGACCCTGCTGGGCTATCCGGTGATCGAGGCCGCAGCGATGCCGGACATCGCCGTCGACAGCCTGTCCATCGCGTTCGGTGATTTTCAGGCCGGCTATCTGATTGCCCAGCGCCCCGAAACGGTCGTGCTGCGCGATCCGTTCACCAACAAGCCGTTCGTGCATTTTTATGCCACCCGCCGGGTGGGCGGCACGGTCGTCGACAGCCGCGCCATCAAGGTCATGAAGTTCAACGTCTGACCCTGGCGCGCAGCACCGGGCCCGAGCGGCCCGGTGCTGATGCCGGCCACTTCCCATTCACAACGACGGGGCGAACGCCATGCCTATGACGGCTGCGCAAATCGAGAGCAATGGCTGGGTGCTGCGGATCACGCTGACCGGTACGCTGGGCAGTTTTGCGTCCTATGCGCTTGATCCGGACGGCACGCCCAAGCTGACGCTCACCAGCTCGCATCCGGGTTTCGTCAAATCGGCAGGGACTGCCATCGCTGGCACTCTCGCCCGGTCGCTGGTCGGCACCAAGCCGCTGCGGTTGCCGGTCAATCCGGCATCGCCAACGACGCCGGTGATCGACGAAACCGACCTGGGGGGCGGCTCGATCCGGGTGCGGATTGCGCTTTCGGACTGGATTTATGCGACTGATACCAGCCTGTCGCTTTCGGTATCGGCGGGCTGGCGGACGGGCGAAAGCGCGCAATCAGGCATCAGCGTCACGAACAATTCGACGCTGGTTGCGCCGATTCCCATCATGCGCTGGGTACTGCCGCAGTATGATGTGGCAACTGGTTCGTTCCGGCTGTCGCTGATCGTCGGGTCGCATTATCCGCTGGGGTTCGAGCCGGTTGCGGGGGTGAAGTTCACCGCTACCGATGGCACCAACGTCAAGACGGTCTGGACGACGACGCTGGGCACCGACAACACCTACGGCGACAACCTGCGCTGCTACACGGCGATGATCGACCCGGCGACGGCGACGGCGCTTACCGAAGGGCTGTTGCGCTGCGACGCAGAGGTTTACCCCTGGCTGGGGTCCATGCGCCCGACCGACACGGCGGGCACCAAGGATTGCAGCGCGCTTGCTACTGAGGGTCTCAAGACTGGCGCGGCCAATCCGTTTGTCATTGGGTATGACCCGGCTGGCACGCGCTATTCGAGCAAGTTCATTTTCGTCGATCCGGCGGGCACCACGACTGCCAGCGCGGGCATGGTTCAATCGACGCTGGCCGCGGCAAAGGCCGTTGCGGCGGGTTCGCGCGCGGCGAGCATATCGGTGGCGTTGCAGGCCGGTTATCTGGCCAGTGGAACGCTACCGGCTGCGAACGGCGGGGTGGCAGTAACCAAGTCGCTGGACGGCTTGCAGGTGGTGTTGGCGGCGGCAACCTATGCCGGGGTCGGCTCATCAGGCGTTACTACAGGCGTGCAAATCGGTGAAATACCAGCGGTAGTGTATGGCGACCCGGCAGACGCAAACCCGCGCGCCAATTGCATTGTGCAGACCGGAACAGCGGCGAATGTCCGCATTCCCAGGATGCGGCTGCGCAACCTGACGGTGCAGGGCGGAAGCACGGCCCTATTTTCATCCTCCACGAATTACTGGTGGCTCGATAATGTCGAGGTGACGGGCAAGGCTGGCCTGCAGACCAACTCGGTCAATCCATTGGGCTCCGGTGCGCCGGCGGCGGGCCTTTCGAGCCTGTCACTTACAAAGGTCAAGATTTGGAAGACGGGCTGGTCTGTTTCCAGTGCTAACGCAAAAGCCAAGCTGATGCGGGGCTGCGAACAT
Source organism: Sphingomonadales bacterium (assembly GCA_038217075.1). Lineage (GTDB taxonomy): Bacteria > Pseudomonadota > Alphaproteobacteria > Sphingomonadales > Sphingomonadaceae > Sandarakinorhabdus. The sequence goes on along the minus strand of JBBQPR010000034.1, from coordinate 13,251 downwards.
TCGCGCAACGGTTATGGCAGCGTCATGGTCAAAAACCGCTTTATCGGCAAGGCGGAAGACACGACTGTTACCGGCCAGCAAGTCACCTATGGGATGGTAAACGACAGCGCGGACATTGGCTCAGGGAAGACGTAGTAGTTGCCTATAACGATGGCCGCTATTCGGACGGCGTATTCCTGCAAACCAGGTTCGTCGCTGCTGCAACGGCAGGCACGCCGCTGAACAGTTATCGTCGTCACCTGATCCTCAACAACCTTGTCGAGCGCGTCGGCAGCACACTGTCGAACCTTTACAACATGGGCGAAGACGAAAGCTGCCAGATGAGTTATATCATCCATGAAGGCAACAGCTTCGTTGGTGACCGGACGAACCTTTATTATTCGGACCCTGTGCCGACGACCAACAATGCCAACTTCGCAACCGGCGTCGATGGACAATACAACATCGCCTTCTGCAACCGGCTCGCCAACAACTTCCACGACTGGCAACCATCGAAGCAAGACGACTTCAACGACCCGACTGCCATTTCGGTGCGTGGCGGCGGTTCTGCGACCGGCTTTCGCCCGCAGATGGTCTATGCCTGGGGGCCGCATTACGGCGTCGGCTACGAAGGCAATTTCGAGGCCGGGCGCAACATCGCCTATATCGGTCTGCATGAATATTTCGGGTTGCGGTCGCGGGGGGCGCTTTCGGCACCGGCGGTCGATCCTCTTTTCGTCAACGACCTGTCGATTAACGGCCCATCGGGACTGTCGGCACCGGGTGGCGGTGATTACACGCCGGGTGCTGCATCGCCGCTGAAGGGGCGGGTGCTGCGGGGCAATACGGACGTTGATATTTTCGGCACGGCGCGCGTTGTTGGCGGCGCAGCGGGGGCGATTGAGCCCGCAGGCGCCCTGCCAACAGCACTTTCGCCCAATGGCACGCGGTCCTCGCAAATGGCCAGTGAGCCGTTTGTCGGGCTCGTGCTTCCACTTGCGCCGGCGACCGGCCGCAGCGGCCATGCAGCGGCGGCGACAGCTGTGGGTTGGTCGGGCGTCGTGACACCGATCAGCGCCACGCTGGCAGATCGCGCCGCCAACACAATAACCGGGCTTGGCCTGACGTTGACACCAGCCGGTGCTCGGAATGGTCAGGCTGCGCAGGCGGCTGGCCTGGGCGTTGCCGGCGTGCTCGCGCCGGCAAGCTCGCAGCTTGGATGCACGGTCGGCGCAGCCGCCATCGATGTGAGCGGCGGCGGGCCGGCGCTGGTTCCCAATGTTTCGGCGATGCAGTTGCTGCCGGCGCCGGCGCTGTTGCTGCCCGATGGGGCGCTGGCAGCGCTCCATACGCTGTTCGTCCGCGCCGATCCGCGCACGCTTTTTGTGAAGTGAAACTGTCAGGAGAATATCAATGTCGAAGTTTGCAAGCACGGCTGTCCTCGATGGCAGCCTGAATATCGTGGGCAGCGCGACCCGCATGGTTGCGGTGAATGGCCAGCCGGCGACCTATGCCGCGGCGGACGCCGGACGCCTGGCCGAAGCGGCACTGTCGGGTGGTGACTTTACCCTGGCCGCTGGCGACATTTCAGGCCGCAAGGTGAGCATTGCCGCCAAGACCGGGTTGTCGGTGATCGCCGCGGGGACAGCCGACCATGTTGCATTGCTCGATACCGTCGGTTCGCGGCTGCTTTATGTCACGACCTGCCCGGCGCAGGCGCTGGTGACTGGCGGGCAGGTGAGCATCGCCGGCTGGAGCATCGAGATCGGCGCGCCGGTCAGATCCCAGACGAGACGGCGGCTGACGCACGGGCGTCGGCCGCCGAACCGCCGCCCCCGGGCGGGATTTGGACGGGCCGGGATTTGGACGGGCCGGGATTTGGACGGGCTGGAATTCGGAAGGGGAGGGACAATCCGTGACGATCTTTTTGAAGGATCCATCGGCGACGATCGACTACGCCGTTGATTGGTCAACTGGCTATCTGATCGGCCAGACGATCGACAGTTCTGATTGGCGTGTAGCGCCATCCGGCCCCGGTTCGATCACGGTTGAAGCAAGCCGCATGGCAACCGGCCAGACAGTGGCGACACTTTCAGGCGGGCAGGCCGGCTGTAGCTATCAGATAACCAATTCAGTTATTTTTTCCGATGGCCGACGCGATGAGCGGATGCTGTTCTTGCGCGTGGAGGATCGGTGATGACGGTGAGTTCTGAGGCGCCGGTGCTCGCGGTGAGCCTTGCCGAGTGCAAGGCCTATCTGCGCCTGGAGCGCGACGACGAGGACGGCTTGATCGCCGGCTTTGTCAGGACGGCAATTGCCTTGTGCGAGGCCTTTACCGGCCAATGGCTGATCGTGCGCGACGGCGATCAGCGGCTGGCCGCCGATGGTGCCTGGCAGCGCATTGCGGCGGTTCCCGTTGCGGCGATTGCCGGAGTTTTCGAGGGCGATACTGCCATTGCGGGTGCGCGTTTCGAGAGCGATGTCGATGTTGCCGGCCATGGCTGGGTGCGGCTGCTGGATACGGCTGTGGCAGCGCCCGTTGTGCGCTATCGCGCCGGCCTGGGTGCCGATTGGAACGGCGTGCAGGAGCCGCTGCGCCATGGCATCGTGCGGCTTGTTGCGCATTTTTTCACCCATCGTGATGCGGCCGATGCAGGGCCGCCACCCGCAGCGGTGGTGGCGATGTGGCGGCCATGGCGGCGTGTGCGGCTGGGCTAATCGGCGGGCTGTGCCGGCGGGACCAGTCGGCAGATATTGGAGCGATGCTATGCAACAGGAACTTGCCGGCGCGCTGCGCGAGCGCGTCGCGATCGAGGCGTGGATCGACGCCCGCGACGATGCCGGCGGCGTGGCTGGATACTGGCAGCCACAGGAATCGGCATTTGCAGCGGTGGAGCCGGATGGCGGTGGATCGGCGACCGGCGTCGTCGCGCTGGGTGATACGCGGCGTGGCCGCTACCGGTGGCGGGTGACGCTGCGGGCGCCGATCGCGGTGACGATCACCTCGCGCTTGATCTGGCAGAGCAGGATTTTGGCGGTGCTGGCAGTCGAGACCGATCCGCGGACGCCGGATCGCATCGTGCTGCGTTGCGAAGCACGCGGATCATGAGCGTTGATGCAGTGCTGCGTCACGTTGCCGCGCTGGGCGACACAGCGGGCGCAGCGGTGGTTGCGAATGCCGGAAACCTCATAGCGGCACGGGTGGCAGCGGCGTTCCCGGATATTGCCGTGACCACCGAGGATCAAGCTGTGGTGTTGCAAGCGCCGGGGCTGGTGGCGCGGGCATTCGGGACGCGGCACCGGGCGGCGGACCCAAGGCTTTCGAGCCTTGAATCGATTGTGTCGGGAGGCGGTGCATGAGCGCGAGTTTGGCGATGCAGAAGCTGGCGGTGGCAGCGTTGGCGACGATCGAGGGCATTGGGGGCGTTTTTGACGGGCCTTCGCCCGGTGCGCCGCCGCCCTATCTGGTCGTCGGGCCGGTCCTGGTCACCGAATGGAGCAGCAAGACCTTTGCGGGCCATGAGCATCGGTTGGGCGTGACGGTGTGGGATGCCGGGCCGGGAACGGTTCGCGCCAAGCAGATCATGGCCGAAGTGGAGGCGCGCCTGGTGGTGCTGACCGGCGTGATGGACGGGCATCGGGTCGCTTCGTCGCGGCTGCTGCGGTCGCTGGTGCTGACCGACCCTGAAGGCTGGACGCAGGGGCTGGTTGAATGCCGGGTGCGATCCCTGGCCGAGGCGTGAATTCAAATCTGATTGAAAGGACGAGACATGGCGATTGAAAAGGGCAGCGCCTTTTTGTTGAAGGTTGGTGATGGCGGCGCGGTGCCGGTGTTCACCACGGTAGCCGGGCTGCGGACGACACAGATGAGTGTCAACGCCGAAACCGTGGTGGTGACCAACCAGGGTTCCGGCGGCTGGCGTGAGCTGTTGTCGGGTGCCGGCGTGCGATCGGTTTCGTTGAGCGGTTCCGGCGTTTTTACGGGGTCTGCCGCCGAGACGCGGATCAAGGCCAATGCTCTTGCCGGAACGATTGACGATTATCGGATCAGCTTTGAAAGCGGCGAAACGGTGACCGGCAGGTTCTTGCTGACCAGGCTCGATTATGCCGGCGATTTCAACGGCGAGCGGACCTATACGCTGGCGCTTGAAAGCTCTGGCGAAGTGGTCACGGCGTGACCATTGCCAATGCCGTGCGCGGCGAGGCGTTGGTGATGATTGGCGGCGTGGACGTGCGGTTGCGGCCGACGTTTGCGGCGCTGGTGGCGGCGGAGGCCGAACTGGGGCCGTTGTTTGCGCTGGTTGAGCGCGCGGCGGCTGGCGGCCTGACGCTGGCCGAAATGGCCGGGCTGATGTGGCACTGCCGTGATGCGGCGCCGGAGGGGCTGACTCGCGCGGTGTTTTCCGAGCGGCTGGTCGAGGGCGGGCTGGCGGCGGCAACGCCGGCGTTGCGGGTGCTGCTGGGCCAGGTACTGGCCGGCCAGTGATGCCGACATTCGAAGCGGCGGCGCTGCGCGCGGTGCGCGTGGCGGCCGCTGCGCTGGGCTGGCGACCGGCCGAATTCTGGGCGGCGACGCCGGCGGACCTGCGCAATGCGCTGGGGATTGATGTGGTGGATGCAGCGTCGCCCGCAACAGCGGCGATGCTCGCCCGGTTGATGGAGGCATATCCCGATGAGCGTTGATGGAACCGGGCTGGACACGCTGGTGATCCGCGTGCGCGCCGATACCAGCGATTTCATGAATGGTGTCGGTGACATAAGGCGTGAGCTTGATGGGCCGTTGGCGCAAGGCGTTGACCGCGCGGGCAGCAGTATCGAACGGGCGCTGGGACGCGCGGCGGTGAGCGGCAAGCTCGGATTTGAAGACCTGCGCCGCGTGGCGTTGACGGCGTTGGCGGACATCGCCGCGGGCGCCCTGAAGGCTGACCTAGGTGGTTCGTCCGGTGGCGGCGGTCTGTTGGGATCGTTGGCGGCGTCGATCGGCGGGCTGTTCGCCGGCAAGCCGGGCCGGGCAACGGGCGGGCCGATCACCGGTGGCAGCGCCTATCTGGTCGGTGAGCGGGGGCCTGAATTGTTCGTGCCGACGGCATCGGGCCGCATCGAGGCGGGTGGCAGCGGGCGCGGGCCGGTCAATGTCACGGTGAATGTGGCAGCGCCGCGTGATGCTTCGCCGGCCATCATGTCACGCACCGGTGCGCAGGTGGCGCGGGCGGTCCGGCAGGCGTTGGCGAGGGCGGACGCATGATCAATCATTGGCTGGCGAGCCCGGAGGAGCCGGTGCGGACGCGTTGGGTGAAGCGGTTTGATCCGCGTTACTGGACGGTCGATTTTCCGCGCCCGATGCTGGCAGCGGTGACGACATCGGGTGACGATGCGGTGGTTGTCGATGCGTGTTTCCTGCGCCGCAACGATCTGGCCGGGATCATTTGGGAATCGGCGGATCGCTGGAGCCATCCGCTGTTGGCGGTGGAGACATCGCGCGATTACCGGGGGACGACGCTGGCGTTTCGCTGGCAGGCGAGCGGTGATGTATCGCAGCTCGATGCCGTCAATGGCCCGGTGCTGACCATCGAAGGCCGGGATGAGGGCGGGGCGCCGCGAAGCTGGTATGTCCGGCTGTGGAATTATGCGGAAGGTTCGGGCAGCGACGCACAGGTCAGGATCGATTTCGACGCGGTTGCCGGCGGCTTCCTGTTGCCGGCGGAGGCCGATCCGGTTTGGGCTGGCGACATTGATCGCATGTTCATATCGCTGGCGCCGACTGGCTATGATGGCACCGACACGCCGCTCGGCGCAGCGACATCGGCGCGGGTGGTGATCGGCGAGATCCGCTGCGACGGATCGGGATCGATGCTGCGTGCCGGGGACGCATTTGTGCCGCCGCACAGCCTGCGCATCGCCGGTGGTTACGACGACAGCTATAACCAGACGCCGGAGCGGTTGATCGAGGCGATGTTCGCGCTCGGGTATCGCGATGCGCTTGTCCATTATGTCGGCATGAGCCATTTTCCCGGCCTGGCCTTTGACGGCAGTCGCTATGTTGCCGACCCGCTGGTCCCTATTTCGAACCCGGCGCGGGCCTGGCACGTCGATTTTCTGAACCGCGCGATTGGGCTTGGTTTTAAACCGATCCTGTCGCTGTCGTTCGAACTGCTGGGCCAGAACTGTCCGGATGCCTGGGCGCAAAAGGCGTTTGACGGCGCCGCGGCGGCGACTGGCTATCTGCCGCCTTCAACCCTGCTGTCCCCGGCTTCGTCGGCGGCGATGGCCTGGTTGCAATCGGCCGCGACCGGGTTTGCAGGTTTGATGACCGGGGCCGGCGCGGCGCCGCAGATTCAGATCGGCGAGCCATGGTGGTGGGTAGGACCGGACTGGCGGCCTTGCCTGTATGATGCGGCGACCGTTGCGCTTTTTGGCGCGGAGACCGGGCTGGCAGCGCCGACGATAGCGGATATCCGGGCCGTATCGACCGCCGCCGAGCGGGATTTCCTTGACTGGTGTGGCGCGTTGTTGGGGCGGGTAACGCTGGAGTTGCGGGATGCGTTGCGTGCGGCGGCGTCGGATGCCAGGGTGCTTCTGTTGTTTTACGTACCGCAAGTGGTCGATGCATCGGCACCCGAGCTTATCCGGGCGAACCTGCCTTTGGCCTGGGCGCATCCGGCTTTCGATGTGCTGCAACTCGAAGACTATGAATTCGTAACCGGCGGTGATTTTGGCGGACAGGCAAGGGCGCGTTCGGTGATTGCCGATAGGCTCGGTTACCCTGTTTCGGGCCAGCATTATTTCGCCGGTTTTGCCGCAGATCCGGGCGATTGGGCCAGCATTGCCGAGGCGGCCGTCGGCGCCATCGCGCGCGGCGTCGCCGAGACCTTTGTATGGGCCTGGCCGCAGGTCGCCCGGGACGGGTTCACGGCATTTTCGATCGATAGTGCAGGCGAAGGAGAGGTTGGCGTGGCAGCATTTCATGATGTCCTGTTTCCGTTGCAGCTGGGCTATGGCGCAGCGGGCGGACCGGAATTTTCTACGCAGGTGGTCGTGACCGGTTCCGGTCATGAGCAGCGCAACAGCCAGTGGAGCGATGCGCGGCTGTACTATGACGCCGGCGTGGGGGTCCGATCGGAAGCGGACCTGACGACGCTGTTGGCGTTTTTCCGGGCGCGGCGGGGCCAGGCGCATGGGTTCCGCTTCAGCGACCCGCTCGACAGGACATCGATCCTTGATACGGGCGCGAGCGCGCAGGTGTCGGCGCTGGACCAGATACTGGGGCTTGGCGATGGAGGGGTTACGCGGTTTGCGCTGCTGAAAAATTATGGTGCTGCCGATCACATGCAGGTGCGCCGGATCACGCGACCAGTGCTGGGCAGCGTGCGTGTCGCCGTTGGCGGGATCGAGCGAACCGTCGGCTGGGCATTGGCCGATGGTGGTTATATCGATTTCGATGTGGCGCCGGCAGCGGGCGCCGCGGTGACAGCGGGCTTTGCTTTCGACGTGCCGGTGCGTTTTGCCGCCGATCGTATCGACGTTTCAATCGCTGGGTGGCGAGCCGGGGAACTGCCATCGGTGCCGCTCGTCGAAATTCGGGAGGATTGAGGCCATGCCCGGAGCCGATGCGATGTTCGACGCCAGCCTTGGAGCGCGCCTTGCAGACGAGCTGACCTTTCTCGCCATTTGCTGGAAAATCGTGCGGCAGGATGGGGTGGCGCTGGGTTTCACGACCCACGACAGGCCGTTGCTGATCGGCGGGTTGCGGTATGTCAGCGCGCCCGGAATCACGCCTTCTGCGATCGTCCGCAGCGATGGCCTGGATGTCGATACAATGGACGTCGCGGGCGCGTTGAGTGCCGATGCGATAACGGCGGCGGACCTGGCGCTGGGTCGCTATGATGGTGCCAGTGTCGTCCTGTTCATGGTTGATTGGCGCGATCCTGACGCAGCCGCTCAAAGATTGGCACAAGGCACATTGGGGACTGTCGAGGCCGGCATTGGCCCCGATGCGAGTTTTTCGGCGACATTGCGTGGGCCGACAGTGGCATTGGCGATCACGCGGATCGAAACCTATTCGCCCGAGTGCCGTGCGGCGCTGGGCGATTGGCGCTGCCGTGTGTCGATGCGAGGCAGACACCTGCGTGCAATCGTGGCGACATCGGACGGCGAGCAGATTTCCGTGGTTGATCAGTCGGCAGCGCAATCTGCGGATTTCGGAACGGGCAATCTGCGTATATTGTCTGGCTTCAGCTCGGGCATCGAGCGGCGGATCATTGCCGTCGACGGGGTGCTGCTGCGGCTCGATGAGCCGCTGGACCTTGCGCCCGGCACGGCGGTCGAGCTTGTCGAAGGCTGTGACAAGCGGTTCGCTACGTGCGTCGGTCGATTCCAGAATGGCGTAAATTTCCGTGGTGAGCCGCACGTGCCAGGTGGTGATCTGCTCACCCGCTTCGGTGGTTTGTAGGCAGCAGCTTCATGCCTGCCCGGTGTCAATGCGCCGAGGCTTCGACCAGCGGCTGTTTCCTGCCGTCAAACGCTGCTCTGACAAGAGGCATTTCCATGTTTGATATCGAACAGTCGGTGGCAGCATCGCGGTGCTGGCCAGCGATCGTCGCTGCGGCGCGCAGTTGCGTCGGCACTCGATTCCGGCCGCAGGGCAGGACCCCTGGCCTTGGCCTTGATTGTGTCGGTGTTGCGCTGGTGGCGGCCGCAGCCGCAGGCATGGGGTCGATCTTGATGGCGCCCTATTCAGTCGGCGGCGACCATGACGTTGATATCGACGCGATGCTGTCCCGCAATGGTTGCCGGTCGGTGCTGGTTCCAATGCCGGGCGATGTATTGATCATCGCACCGGCACCCCGCAAACGGCATTTGGCAGTCATGACGCCGGCGGGCGTTGTCCATGCCCATGCCGGAATCGGCCGGGTTGTCGAGGGACCGATCGATAGCGGCTGGAGCATTATCGGCGCGTGGCGCCTGCCGGGAGCACGTTGAGCCATGGCAACACTCGTTCTTGGTACTGTCGGGCGGATTTATGGCGGCCCGCTTGGCGGCATCGTCGGTAGCGTGGTTGGCGGTGCCATCGACCGCAGCATTCTGGGGGACGGTGACAGCGGCCGCGACATCGGCCGTATCGGTAATCTGGCCGTGCAAAGTGCGGCCTATGGCGAACCGATACCCATTGTTACCGGGCGGATGCGTGTCGCCGGCAATCTGATCTGGTCGAGCGGCATTGCTGAGACATCGTCCCGTTCCGGTGGCGGCAAGAGCATTAATAGCGCCAACAGCACCTACAGCTATTCCGCGTCCTTCGCGGTCGGGCTGGTGGCGCGAAAAATTGCCAATATCGGCAGGGTCTGGGCCGATGGTCGATTGATCCGTGATGCCGCCGGCGCATTTCTGAGCCCTGTTGAAATGCGTCTGCACCTGGGCGGTGAAGACCAGGACCCGGACCCTTTGATCGCAGCCTTTGAAGGCGCATCAGGTGCGCCGGGGTATCGAGGCATCGCCGTTGCAGTCTTCGAAGATCTGCCTTTGGCGGATTATGGAAACCGCATTCCAAACCTGACCTTTGAGGTGATTGCAGATGCCGACTCCGCCCACGATGTGGGTATGGCGATCGAAGCGCTTGCCGCCGTTGATCGTCGCCGACTGTTGGCGGTCGAGGGCAGCTTTCCGGCGATTGCCGGGCATTTTGCCGGCCGCAGCGGCAGCCTCGCTGCTGCCATCGCGCCTCTTGCGGCGATTTCTGCTGCCGCGGTCGGTTCCGATGGCCGGATCGTTTTGCACGGTGAAGGTGGCGAGCCGATAACGATCCCGGTGGATGCTGCACAGGCCAGGGCGGCGGGCGATATACGGCCGATGGAACGACAGCGGCTTCAAGGCGGTGAAACGTTGCTGGGTGCCATCGAAATTGCCTTTTTCGACACCAGCCGCGACTATCAGGCTGGCCTGCAGCGCGCGCGACGCGATGTCGGTGGTGCAATCGATCAGCGGTCTCTGGCTTGTTCGATGTCGCCCGATGAAGCGAAGACGTTGGCGACGACGGCGCTGGCGCACGCGACTGCGGCGAGGCTGAGTTCCACAATTCGACTGCCTTGGCGGCATCTGGCGTTGCAGCCTGGCGGGCTCGTCGTGATCGGGGATTCCACCGGCACGGTATGGCGGGTGCGGGAAGCTCGATTCGAAAATTTCGTCGTCAGCCTCGAAATTGAACGTGTCCGGGCTGGGGCCGCGGTTGTAGTTCTCGGCGACGGCGGCGGGGCGATCGACTTCAACGATCTCCCGGCTGGGGAAACGACAATTGTCGTTCTCGACCTGCCGACCCTGCCCGGCGAACTGCCGACGGCGCCGCGGCTCTTGATCGCGGCAGCAGGAGCATCGCCTGGCTGGCGCCGCGCTGCAATAGAAGTAAGTGGTGACGATGGCGCAAGTTACCTGCCGCTGGGCATCGTCGAAGCCGGCACGGTGCAGGGTGTGGCGCGTACGGCGCTCGCTGTCGGCAGCGTTGATGGCTGGGATCGCTTTTCCAGCGTGGACGTCGAACTGCTTTCGGACACCATGTGGCTGGAAGGACGCAGTGAAGCCGCGGTGATAGCCGGCGGCAATATCGCGATACTGGGCGGCGAAATTGTGCAATTTGCAAGCGCCGAGGCATTGTCCCCGAGACGGTTCAGGCTAAGCGGCTTGCTGCGGGGCCGACGGGGAACGGAACAGGCAGTCCCGACCCATTCGGCTGGGGAACGCTTTGTATTGCTGGATACGTCGGCGATGCTGGCGTTTGATCCACCGCTAGAAGCGATAGGCCGGGCCTATAAGTTCCGAGCCGCCGGCGTTGGCGACCGGGCCGCGGTGCCGATCGTCGACTATGCCAGAGGCCGGGCGCTTGCACCCCTGGGGCCCGCGCATCTCCAATTGTCGAGGCGCGACGGCGACATCGTCGTCAATTGGAAACGCCGTAGCCGAAGCGGCTTTGGCTGGCCTGATTTTGTCGATGCACCGATTGGCGAATTTAGCGAGGCCTATCGTGTAGAAGTTTTGCGTGACGGACAACTGGCGCGACAAGCGATCCTGACCGAGCCACATTTTGTCTATTCCGAGGCGGATCAGACCGAGGATGGCGGCGGTGACGAGGTGACGATTTTGGTGAGCCAAACCAGCGCCGCTGTGGGTCCCGGCGAAGCGACCGCGGCAACAATGCGACTGGCTTGAAAAGGAGTTATACCGATGAGCGAAACAATTCGGCACCAACTGCCATTGCTTGCTGCCGGGCAGGCCCAAAAAGAGGTGACTCATAACGAGGCGCTGCTGGCGATCGACCGGCAGCTGCAGCCATCGGTGTTATCGCGATCGCTGCCTGAGCCGCCCGTGATGCCCGTTATCGGCGCCAGTTATATAGTGCCGCCCGATCCGACGGGCATCTGGGCGGGGCAGCAAGATGGGCTCGCATTCTTCGATGGCTATGGCTGGATTTACACGCGTCCGGCAGTCGGCAGCCTGGTATGGGTCGCCGATGAGGCAGTTTTTACCGTTTTTGATTCGGGCTGGTCGACCGGTGGTTGGCCGGCAGCCGCGCTTCGCATCGCAGGTCGAACTGTTCTGGGGGCACCGCCTACAAGCATATCGGCGCCAGCCGGCGGAGGTGTCGTAGATGCCGAAGCGCGCGCAATCCTAGTGGCGATTGCTAACGCCTTGCGCGATCAGGGGATCATTCTGTAGCAGATCGCATAGTTGATAAGTTGGCGTTCCCCGGCCAAGTGTTGCCCGATGGCAACATACTGCAGCAATCGCCGCTTGCGCGCATCCGATGTGGTAGGTTAGAGCGTTGTGGCAGTTCAATCCGATTTTGGAGTTGAAAGGGGATGATTATGCGAAATTTTGCAGTGGCCCTGGCACTTGCCAGCACCGCACTCGCCGGTCCCGCGCTTGCGCGCGACAAGGCCTGGTATATCGGCGTGGAGGGTGGTGCGAACCTCCTTCAGAATCAGTCGTTCGACATCACGCCTGCGGGCAGCACGACTTCGGTCAAAGACGGTATCAACGTTCGCCATGAGATCGGCTATGACGTCGGCGGTAACATCGGCTACGATTTCGGCTTCCTTCGCACAGAGTTCGAAGTGTCGTACAAGAATAATAACCTGGATGAGAGCCGCATTAACGCTGCGCTTCCGCCATTGCGTCTCGCCAACAACAGCATAGGCGTTCCGCCGTCGGGCCTGTATTCGTCTGCCGCTGACGGTAACGCCCGTGTCCTCGCTTTCATGGCCAATGCGCTGTTTGATTTTGGGGGCAAGGGCAAGGATGTTGGCGCGTTTATCGGCGCTGGCGGCGGCATTGCTCGCGTTCAGCATTCCCAATATCAATTCGCTAAATTCGGTCCGGCGTGGCTGAATGACAGTGACACTGGTTTTGCCTATCAGGTCTTAGCGGGCCTTTATAAGCCCGTCACGGATCACATCGATCTTGGCTTGAAGTATCGTTTCTTTAACGCCTCTGGCGTGAAGACTTACACGACGAACGGCTTGGAAACCAACACTCGCTATCGCGCGCACAGCTTGCTGCTGACGTTGACGTACAACTTCTTCGAACCAGAGGCGGTTGCACCGCCACCCCCGCCGCCGGCCCCGGCGCCGCCGGCACCTGCGCCTTTGCCGCCGTGCCCGCCTGCTGCGGTAACGCCTGGTCCTTTCCTGGTGTTCTTCGATTGGGACAAGTCGCTGATCACGGCTGAAGCTGCTGCGATCCTCGACCGCGCCGCGGAGCAATATGCCGAAACGGGTCAGACCAGCGTTCAGCTTGCCGGTCACGCCGACAAGTCGGGCAAGGACGATTATAACGTTCGCCTCTCCCAGCGCCGTGCTGACGCCGTAAAGGCTTATCTGGCGACTAAGGGTGTGCCTGATACCGCGATGGCAACGGAAGCCTTCGGTGAAAGCCGTCCGCTTGTTGACACCGCAGATGGCGTTCGCGAACCGCAGAACCGCCGTGTTGAGATCACCTTCAGTGGTGCTCCGGCACCTGTCACTGGGCCCTGCACACCGCAGTAAGTCCAGGCAGTTCGACAGATTGAGGGTCGCTCCTTTGGGAGCGGCCCTTTTTCTTTGTCCATGGTCGCCTTGGTAGAGTTACATCGCTTTTATCGGTGTTATACCGAGTCCCTTGGGCAGTGACTCACAGCGGGGGATTCCCAAAGCGGCCACGATCTGATTCAACATCGCAGGCTGTGGGAGGTTGGCGGTGGCATCAGCGGTTGGGCTTCGAGGCGATTTTGACGGGGCTGGTCTTCGC
>JBBQPR010000033.1:0-30582 GCA_038217075.1 Sphingomonadales bacterium | reverse complement strand
GATGATGCCGAGATCGAGCCCGGCGCAAAAGCCGCGGCCGGCGCCGGTGATGACGATCACCCGCACCGCGGGATCGGCGGCGGCATCGGCGACGCGGGCGAAGAACTGGCTGAGCGAATCGGGTGTCAGCGCGTTCAGTTTTTCCGGGCGGTTGAAGGTGAGCGTCGCGACGCCCGCTTCAACCGCACAGAGAATCGCCGGATCCGTCATGCATCCATGCCCGCGAGCCGGTCGCGGATGATGGTGTGGGCTTCGGCCATGATGCTGTCGATCAGGTCCTGGCAGCTGGGGATGTCGTGGATCAACCCCGCTACCATGCCGCACGACCAGGCGCCTGCTTCCATCGTGCCGTCCATCATGATCTTGGGATACACGCCGGCGACTTCGTCGATGATGTCTTCGAACTTGATGCTGGACCCCAGATTGCGCTCCTTTTCGAGCAGGCGTTCGACGGCCGGGTTGGTGAGCACGCGTTCGGTGTTGCGCAGCGGGCGCATGACGAGGCGGGTATCAAGCTCGGTCGCGGCGACGATGGCATCCTTGACGTTCTGGTGGACGGGGGCTTCCTTCGTCGCGATGAAGCGGGTGCCCATGTTGATGCCATCGGCACCCATGGCGAGCGCGGCGACCAGGCTGCGGCCATCGGCCATGCCGCCCGAGGCGACGAACGGGATCTTCAACTTGTCGGCGGCGGCGGGCAGCAGGATGAAATTGGGCACATCATCTTCGCCGGGATGGCCGCCGCATTCGAAACCATCGACGGAGACCGCATCGCACCCGATGGCTTCGGCCTTCAGCGAGTGTCGGACGGACGTGCATTTGTGGATGACCTTGATTCCGTTTTCCTTCAGCACCGGCAGCCATTTGGCCGGATTATTGCCGGCGGTTTCGACAATTTTCACGCCGCCATCGATGATCGCCCTGATATAGCCGGGGTAATCCGGCGTGTTGACCATGGGCAGGAAGGTGAGGTTCACGCCGATGGGCTTGTCCGTCATGTCGCGGCAGCGGGCGATTTCCTTGGCGAGATCATCGGGCGTGCGCTGGGTAAGGCCGGTGATGATGCCAAGCCCGCCGGCGTTGGACACAGCCGCCGCCAGTTCCGCAAAGCCGACATAGTGCATGCCGCCCTGGATGATCGGGTGCTGGATGCCCAGCATTTCGGTGATGCGTGTTTTCACGGGTGGTCCCCCAAGGCGTTGCTTGTTGCGGTTGGCCCTTTGCTAACGCCAGTTGCCATGGCCGACAACCGGACGCGAATGATAGCGCCGCAGGGTTATTCGAGCAGGTCGTGCGCCATCAGGCCGGGGACGAGCGGTTGCGGCAGGCGCGGCGGCAGGGGGTTTTCGGCAATGCGTGCGTCGACCCAGCCGCGCGCGGCGGCGAGTTCCGGCGCGAGTTCGGCGGCAGCGGTGTCGCGCCGAACAAGGCGGGCGGCATTGTCGAAGGCGACCGCCGGGTTCTTGGCATAGGTGGCGAACAACGGGCCGTTGATCACGGTGTCGATGTCGGCCGCCGGCATCGGTTGGCCGAACAGCGCCGATGCGGCGGCGAGCACGGGGGCAGGGGCGTTGAACAGGATGTCGGCATCGAGGCTGCGGCTGTGCGGTGATGTGGTGAGCGCGGCGTTGAACAGGCGCATCTGGGCCAGCCAGAGCGCGGCGGCGCGGCTGGCGTCATCGCCCGGCAGCGCCGCGCCGGTTGCAGAGATGATGGCGGGGGCCAGCGCATCGGTGATGGTGCGGACCCATATGCGATGGTTGGGGCTGCGCAGGATGGCGAGCAGATAGGGGGTGAGCGGGAAATGCAGGAAGATGGCGCGTTCGTCCGGGCTGGCGATGATGGCGGCGGCGATGCCGAAATTGACCGGGACATTGGCCTTTATGATCGTCGGTGGGGCGTTTTGCGGGCGGCGTGACAGCAGCGCGCGGACGATCGCCAGCCGGGCCGGCCAATCGGTGTTGCCCGTTGCCGCGTCAAAGCCGAGTTGGCGCAGGGTGAGCGGTTCGCGCAGGACAAGGCCACCATCGCTCCGGTCGAGCGCCCGCGCCAGCAGGGTTGAGCCGCAGTGGGCGACGTGGAAAATCCAGCCGGCAGGGTGCGGCGGCGGCGGGTTTTGCAGCGCCGACAGCGGCAGCGCCACCGGTGTTTCGGCCGCCGGGGTGATGCGATTGTCGAGGAAGATCGAGTTGGTATAGGCGGCGCGATGCATCGGCAACATCACCAGCGCATCGGATTCAAAGGCGAAAGGGTACCAATCCGGGCTGTCGAACAGCGTCGCTGCGGTGAATGGTGGCGGCGTTTGGGGCACGGCCAGCCTATAGCGCGGGCGCCGGGGTGGCGCTATGGCATGGCGGCGATGGCCATTTGCACGCCAAATCCGATCGACCGCTGATGCAGGTCGCGCTTCCCGGACCCGGACAGCCCCATGTCGTGCTGCGCGCCGATGGTGAAACCAGTCCTTTGGATGTGCCGGCCGATCGCATTTTGGTGCTTTTGAAGTCGCATGGTGCGCTGTTGCTGCGTGGGTTTGGCACCGATGTCGAAAGTCTGAGCGGGTTTGCCGGGCAATTTTGTTCGGGGACGGTGTTCAACGAAAGCCCGGACCGGCAATTGCTGGATGCGGCGCGCAATATCCAGTCGGTGAACGGTGGCTGTGATGCTTTTCCGCTGCACCCGGAGTTATCGCGGGAGCCGTGGAAGCCGGACCTGTGCTTTTTCGCCTGTCTGCAGCCGCCGAGCGCGATGGGGGCGACGACGATCTGCGATGGCGTGGCGCTGGCAGCGTCGCTGCCGGCCGAGCTGCGCGCGGCCTTTGCGGCGCGCCGGCTGGCCTATGTGCAGCCGGCGCCGCCGGCGATTCTGGCGCATTGGCTGGGCACGCCGACGCCCGATGCGGCCCGCATGGCCGCGCCGCCGGCAAATTGCCCGTATCGATTCGCCATGGTCGGCGGCCTGCCGGCGCGGATTTTCACCCGCCCGGTGCTGCACCGGCCGATGTTTAGCGACGGCCCGGCATGGGGCAATTTCCTGCTGTTCTCACGCTATTACAACAATCGCGTCGGTTTTCCGGTGTTCGACAATGGGGAGCCGGTGCCGGATGCCTGGCTGGAAGTTGTGCGGGCCATCGGCGACCGGTTGAGCGTGGCCATCGAGTGGCAGCGCGGCGATTTGCTGATGCTCGACAACAGTCGCTTCATCCATGGTCGCACGGTGGTCCTGCCCGATGATGGGCGGTTGATTGCGTCGCAATTCGGCTATCTGAAGGACGCGCCGCGCAACCCCGAGGAGCCGGCCGATCCGCCGTGGCGGCGGGGCAATTTCGTGCCGCCCGATCCGCGCGCGCTTGTTGGCTGAAGGGAAATTGGAGCGGGTGAAGGGAATCGAACCCTCGTCACTTGCTTGGGAAGCAAAAGCTCTACCATTGAGCTACACCCGCGTTGTGGCGGCACTGCCATGCCGGCGCGTTTCGGTCAACGCTGGAACGCTTGCTTAGCCGAGTCGGGCCAGCGCGGCGCCCAGCCGTTCGGCCTCCGCGCTGCGGGCGGCATGGTCCTCCCGGGCTTTTTCGACGGCTTCGGGCTTGGCCTTTTCGGTGAAACCGGGCGAGGCGAGGCGGCCGGCGAGGGAATCGCGTTCCTTCACTGCGGTTGCCTGTGCCTTGGCCAGCCGGGCGCGTTCGGCGTCGAGGTCGATGATGCCTTCCAATGGCAGCGCATAAGTGGCGTCCGCATGGACGAGTTGCAGGCGGCCGCCGGTGGCGGGCGTGGTTGCCGGGACGATGCGCGCCAGCCGTTCGATGGCCGCGGCGTTGGCGGTCAGGCGCTCGGCGGTTGCCGTATCGGCGCCTTCGACGCTGTAGCCGAGCTTGGCACCGGGCGGCACGTTCAATTCGGTGCGGGCCGAGCGGACTTCGGAAACGATGCCGATCAGCCATTCGATGTCGGCGCTGGCGGCGGCATCGTCGGGCAGGTCGGCCGGCACCCATTCGGCTACGATGAGATCATGGCCGCGTTGCCCAAGCTTGTGCCAGAGTTCCTCGGTGAGGAACGGCATGACCGGGTGCAGCATGACGAGGATCTGATCGAGTGCCCAGCCGGAAACGGCGCGGGTTTCGGCGGCGATGTCGGGGTCTGCGCCTTCGGCGAGCATCGGTTTTGTGAGTTCCAGATACCAGTCGCAGAAGCGGTTCCAGGCGAAACCATAGCTGATGTCGGCATAGCTATCGAAGCGGAAGGCGGCGATGGCGGCTTCGAGGCCGCGCGCGGTTTTCGCGACTTCGCCGATGATCCAGCGGTTGACGGGGTGGTTTGCGGCGGGTGGCTGCGCGGATTTCGACGCGGAAATGCCGTTCGACTGGCAGAATCGCGCCGCGTTCCACAGCTTGGTGGCGAAGTTGCGATAGCCTTCGACGCGCTTTTCATCGAGCTTGATGTCGCGGCCCTGGCTTTCCATCGCGGTCAGGGTGAAGCGCAGCGCGTCGGCGCCATATTTGTCGATGAGCAGCAGCGGATCGACCGTATTGCCCTTGGACTTGGACATTTTCTGGCCCTTGGCGTCGCGGACGAGGCCGTGGCAGTAGACGGTCTTGAACGGCGGCACATCGTCCATGAAATGGATGCCCTGCATCATCATGCGAGCGACCCAGAAGAAGATGATGTCGAAGCCGGTGACCAGCACATCGCCGGGATAATGGCGAGCCAGATCGGCGGTGTTTTCCGGCCAGCCAAGCGTGGCAAACGGCCAGAGCGCCGAGGAGAACCAGGTATCGAGGACGTCTTCGTCGCGATAGATGTGCACAGTGCTGCTCGTGCCAGTTTCGCGAGCTTCGTCGAGGGTAAGACGCAAAACGTCAAAGGCGCTGGCAGCTACTTCGACCTTTCCTACTTTTGCGCCGTAATATGCCACCGCCTGCGCGATCGCTTCGGCTTCCGTTTCTGCGACGAAGAAATGATTGTCTCCACTTGAGATATCCGTCTTCAAGCCCTCGTGATCGGTGATTTTCGGTCCATACCAGGCCGGAATCCGGTGGCCCCACCACAATTGCCGGGAAACGCACCAGGGCTGGATGTTTTCCATCCAATTGAAATAGGTCTTTTCCCAGGTTTTAGGCACGAACTGCGTGGCGCCGGATTTGACCGCCGCCAGCGCCGGCTTGGCGAGTTCGCCGGCGTTCACATACCATTGGTCGGTCAGCCATGGCTCGACGACAACGCCGGAGCGGTCGCCATAGGGCATCTGGATGGTCTTGGTTTCGATCAGTTCGACAAGGCCGAGGGCTTCCAGGTCGGCGACCACCTGCTTGCGCGCGTCGAAGCGGTCCATGCCGACATAGGATGCGGGCACGCCTTCGGCCGCGATGATCCTTGCATCGGCGTCGAGGATGTTGATCATGGCGAGGCCCTGCCGCTTGCCGACCTCGAAATCGTTGAAATCATGCGCGGGTGTGATCTTCACGGCGCCGCTGCCCAGTTCGGGGTCGGCGTGATCGTCGGCGACGATGGGGATGCGCCGGCCGGTGATCGGCAGTTCGACGAATTTGCCGATGACCGATGTGTAGCGCGCGTCGGTGGCGTTAACGGCGACGGCGGTATCGCCGAGCATGGTTTCGGGGCGGGTCGTGGCGACGATGATATGGTCGCGGCCATCGGCCAGCTTCACCCCATCGGCGAGCGGGTAGCGGATATGGGTGAAGGTGCCGGCGACTTCGCGGGTTTCGACCTCAAGATCGGAGATCGCGGTCTTGAACTTCGGATCCCAGTTGACCAGCCGTTTGTCGCGATAGAGCAGGCCCTCGTTGAACAGCTTCACGAACACCCGCGTTACCGCGGTGTTGAAGCCTTCGTCCATGGTGAAGCGTTCGTTGGCCCAATCGCAACTGGCGCCGAGCCGGCGCAATTGCCGGGTGATGGTGTCGCCGCTGCTGCGTTTCCAGTCCCACACGGTTTCAAGGAAGGCGGCGCGGCCCATTTGCTGCCGTGTCGTGCCTTGCGCGCTGTCGGCCAATTGCCGTTCGACGACCATCTGGGTCGCGATGCCGGCGTGATCGGTGCCGACCACCCAGCGGGCGTCGCGGCCGTTCAGCCGGTGCCAGCGGATCAGCACGTCCTGCAGCGTATTGTCGAGCGCATGGCCGATGTGCAGCGAGCCGGTGACGTTCGGCGGCGGGATGATGATCGTATATGGCTGTGCATCGGGCCGTTCGGGCCGGAACGCGCCAACGGTTTCCCAATGCGCGTACCAGCGCTGTTCGAAATCCGCCGGGCTGAAGGTTTTATCGATAAGGCTCATGCGGAGCCTGTTAGCGGGTGCAGCACGAGCGGGGAAGCCCGGCTGATGACCCAAGGATCAATCGCGGCCGGTGAGTCGCTTGATTTCCGCCTGCGCCATGCGTTCGACGATTTCGGGCATGTTGGAATCGAGCCATGTTTTCAGCATCGGTTCCAGCATCGAATGGACGAGCTGTTCGAGCGTGCGGGCTTCGCCGGAAACGATGATGGCGCCAACATCTTCGACCGGTGGCGCGATCGGGGCAATTGCGAGCACAGCCTCCGGCTCGGGCGGCGGCGGTGCCGGGGCATCCACGCTATCTGTCATCCGGGAGCGGATGGAAGACAGGATGGCATCGATATTGGGCGGAAGCTGGCTCATGATGCAAGACTAGTCCAAGCCGAGCCTGCTCGCAAAGCGGTTCCTGCCTCGCCGGCGATGATTTTACCTTTTGGTAAACGAATTTGCCGTCGGCGGGGCAGTAAGGGCATAACAGTCAGGGTTGGGGAGTAGCGGGGCGGGGCATTCAGGGCGGTGGCGGGCCGATGAGCTGGGACTGGCTGGCACGCGCGGCGTCTGGCGTCGGCGGATCAGGCGGCAACTCGGTGCTGCCATCAAAGATTCGCCGGCGAACCGTGCGGGCGTTCAAGGCAGGATCATAGCGATCAACCGGCACACCAAGGGCAACCGCTTCGGCAGCGCCGAGCGACGCGAGCAGCGCGAATGCTGCCACCTGTTCGTCGCGTTGCGCCGCAACCAGATTGACCTGGGTGGTGAGCAGTTCCTGTTCGGCGTTCAGCACTTCGATCACGGTGCGGGTGCCGACCTGATTTTCCTGGCGCACGCCCTCGGCAGCCAATGCGTTTGCGTCCAGAGCCACCTTGGACGCTTCGATTACGGCGCGCGCGGCGCGCAACTGGTTATAGCTGTTTGTGACGCTTTCTTCTGTCTGGCGGTCCGTCGAGCCGATGACCTCCAGCAACTGGCTCTGGCGTTGCTGGGCCTGGCGCACCTGCGAGCCGATCAGCCCGGCCTGGTAGAGGGGCAAGGTCGCAGTGATATTGGCCTGTTGGGTAAAGAACCCGCCGCCGCGCACGAACACGTTGCCGGCGCCGCCGCCCTCTGAATATTGATAGGCCGTTTGGCCGGTCGCATTTACCCGTGGCAACCGTTGTTTCTGCTGGGTCTTGACGTCATAGCGCGCCGCTGCCTCATCGAACCGGGCCGCGAGCAGCGAGGGCGCATTGTCCCGGGCGATGTCCACTGCCTGGCCCAGCGTGCCGGGCAGGATGGGCAGCGGCGGCAGCGCTGCCAGATCGTCGGGTGACCGTCCGACGACGCGGCGATAGGCTTCGCGGGCGGCAGCCAACTGGTTCTGGGCGACCACCATGTTGGACTGGGCGTTGGCCAGCCGCGCTTGCGCCTGCGCGACATCGGTGCGCGTGACATCGCCGACATCAAAGCGATCCCTGGCCTGTTGCAATTCGCGGTCGAGTACCTTCACCTGGCTGTCGTTGAGCGCCACGACGCGTTGGAAGCGCAGCACGTCGGCATAGGCGGTGACCACATTCAGCACGACGTTGTTTTCGACAACGCGCAAACGGGCGCGGGCCGCCAGGATTCGATTTTCGGCGGCAGACGTCGCCGAACGCACGCTGCCGCCGGCAAACAATGACTGACTGATCTGCAGCCCGGCGGTGTAGATGCGGCCGTTGTCCTGCAGCGACAGGCCGTTCTGGACCCCGCTTAGCTGTGTGCCGATCGTGGGGCGGCCGGCAGCAAGGGCCTGGGGCACCGTTTCGTCAACCTGGCGGACCAGCGCGCGTTGGGCATCGAGATCGGGATTGGTTTCATAGGCAGCAGCGATTGCTTCGGCGAGCGTATCGGCGCTGGCCGGCGCAGCGGCAATGGCGGCGGTTGCGGCGGCGGCGGCAAGCAACAGGGAACGGAACGTCATCGGGCCGGTATCTTTCAGATCAAAAGGCAAAAGCGGGGGCGCGGCCGAAACCGGGGAGTGGCCGGGCGGCGACTTCGATAAACGCCCGGCCGCCGATGGCCGGGGCGCCGGCGACGGTCGTGACAATGCCGGCATGGGCATGGCCGACGCCATTTTTGCGGACGATGGCAGCGACTCGTCCGCCAGGCGCGACTTGCGCGGCGATGGCTGGGGGCAGCACCTCGATGGCGCCTTCGAACAGAATGACATCATAGGGCGCCCCGGCGGGCCAGCCAGCCGCCAATGGCCCGATGGCCAGGGTGACGCCGGGCACGTTGCCAGCGGGTTCGGCAAGGCCTGCATCGCTTTCCAGCGCCGTTACAACCGCCCCCATATGGGCAGCGACGGCGGCCGAATATCCGGTGGCGGCGCCGATGATAAGCAGGCGGTCGCCGGCCTTCAGGCCCGAATGTTCCAGCAACAGCGCCAGCGCCATCGGTTCCAGCAGCCAGCGGCCAGACGCGACCTCCAGCGATGCGTCACCATAGGCAAGACCGCTGAGCGGCGCCGGGACGAAGCGTTCGCGCGGCACGCTTGCCATGGCGCCGAGCACACCCGCATCGATGACGCCGACAGTGCGCAACTGGCTGTCCACCATGGTCTGGCGCAGCGCGGCGGGATTTGCTTCGGCGGTGGTGGTGCTGGTCACACGTGATTCCTGAACCCTCGGTGTCTGATATACGTAATACAGCTGAGTCGCAATCGAATTTGCAAACCTGTGCATCGTCTAGCGATCAAGGTTGCCCTAGCCAAGCACCATTGCTAGGGGATGCGCCGCACCGGGGCCCGATGGCGGAGTGGTGACGTAACGGACTGCAAATCCGTGAACCCGGGTTCGATTCCCGGTCGGGCCTCCAGAATGCGGATCCAGCGGGCGCTGTGGTCGGAGTATCCTTGCGAATTCTGGGCCGGCCCACGCCCCCTGCCCAACCACCCATGAGCATAGCCTGAAGGGCGGTTGGGCAGGGGGCGTGGGCCGGCCCCGTTTCCGAAAAGCGGTACGACCCGCTAGGACGGGTTTTCCCGGACATGGGCTTCGAGCTCGTCGAAGAATCGCTCCAGATTGTGCAGCACGTTGACCTTGAATTCGTAGTTTACCTCGGGGGAATTCGATTCGATGATCGGCGAGGCATCGACCTTTTCGGCATAGGCGGCGGCGACGTTCTTCACATAGTCCGGGGTCAGTTTGATCTCCCCCATGTGATCGAGCATGCGCAACTGGACGATCATCATCTGCCGCACCAGCATTTCGAGCGCGGTGATGCGGGCAACCGCGGCGACCGCATCAAGTTCGACGGATTCATCTTCGTCCATCGGCCAAGTTTACTTGATTGGTGAGGGCGGGGAAAGGGTGCGGACTTGCGCGGCGGCACGCGGCTGCGGCATGGCTGGGCGATGGCCCTGATCCTTTCCGCCCGAATCGAACGCTTTCCGGTGCGGGGGGCCTTTGTGATTGCCCGTGGCGCAAAGACGCATGTCGATGTGGTGGTCGCCGAAATCGCCGACGGCGGCGTGACGGGGGCGGTGAGGGAGACGGTCTCGGGGCGGGGCGAGGGCACCGCCATCTATTATCGCGGCGAAAGCGCCGAATCGGTGCTGGCGCAGATTTTGGCACAGGCCGATGCGATTGCCGGCGGGGCGACGCGCGCCGACCTGCTCGGCCTGATGCCGGCGGGGGCGGCGCGCAACGCAGTCGATGCGGCGCTGTGGGATTTGGAGGCGCGGCAGGGCGGGCGGCGGGTGTGGGAGATGCTGGGCCTGCCGCAACCGCGCCCGATGCTGACGGCGTTCACCATCAGCCTTGGCGATCCGGCGGCGATGGCGGCGGCCGCCGGGCTGGCGAAGCGGCGCGAACTGTTGAAGATCAAGCTGGGCGGCGATGGCGGCCCGGCGGCGGATATCGAACGGGTGGCGGCGGTGCGCGCCGCGGCGCCGGATGCCCGGCTGACCATCGACGCCAATGAAGCCTGGGGCGGGACGGATATTGCCCGTACGGCGGCGGCGCTGGCGGCGCTGGGGGTGGAATTGATCGAGCAGCCGGTGCCGGCGGGGCAGGACGCATTGCTCGACGGCGTGCGATCGGTTGTGCCGCTGGCGGCGGACGAAAGCTGCCATGACCGGGCGACGCTGGACGAAATCGTCGGCCGTTACAGCCATATCAACATCAAGCTGGACAAGGCCGGCGGGCTGACCGAGGCGCAGGCGCTGGTGCACGCGGCGAAGCAGCGCGGGCTGGGGGTGATGACCGGGTGCATGTTGTCGACATCATTGGGTATCGCGCCGGCGTTCTATGTGGCGATGCAGGGCGAATATGCCGATCTGGACGGGCCATTGCTCATTGAAGACCGGCCCGGTGGGCTGAAATTCGAGCATTCGGACGTGTGGCCACCGGACGCCAATTTGTGGGGTTGAGGCTTGGCTGACGCGCCGGCGGCCGGGGTCACTTCAATGGCGGTAGGGTGACCGATGGTGCGGCGACGAACGGTTCGATGCCGAACTTTGGATAGACCTCGGCCGGATAGTAAACGGTGCCGTCTTTCACGACCATGCTGATCGTCTTGATTGCCTTCAGGTCTTTGGTCGGGTCACCGGGCACCAGGAAGAAATCGGCGAGTTTGCCCTTTTCGATCGAGCCCAGCGACTGGTCCTGGCTGGTGTAGCGGGCGCTGTCATAGGTGGCTCGTTTGAGGATTTCCGGGGCTGTCATCCCGGCTTTTTGATAGAGTTCCAGTTCGCGATGGTAGGTAAAGGCGCCGCCGGTGTCGGTACCGAACACGATGAACACGCCGCGATCATGCAGCATTTTCGTCGTCGCGATGATCTTTTCAAAGGCGCCCCGATAGGCGGCATCATCGCCTGGCGCCGAGGTGTCGATCCACGCCTTGAGCATGTCGCGCTGCTCGCCGATCGGCAGATGGCTGTAATAGTCGATAGCGCCTGGCGGCACCTTGCCATCGCGGTTGAGCAGCAGGTTTTCGTGGATGCCCAGGGTCGGATCGATGGCCTTCTGGCCATCGGCCATCAGGTCGATCGTGTGTTGCACCTTGGCGCTGCCCAGATCGAGCGCCGGCAGGCGTTTCAGCGCGGTCAGCCGGAACAGCGTGCGCGTGTCTTCCTTTGGCCCGATGACCCAGCCGAGCATGAACTGGTTGATGTGGGTCATCTCGTCATAGCCCGCCTCGATCATCTGATCGGCGGTGGCAAAAGCCGGCACATGGCCCGCGACGCGCAGCCCGAGCGCATGGGCTTCCTTGACCATGGCGGGGACCCATTCGGGGTTCATGCTGTTGTAGATCTTGATCTGCCAGAAATCGCGCGCCGCATACCAGCGGACAGCATCGATGGCGGCCTGCTGGTTGTCGACCAAAATGCCGTTGTTGGCGCTGAACGGGCTTTTGCCTTCGATGAAGCCGGAACGGATGACATGGGGCCCGCCGATCTTGCCGGAATCAATCCGGTCGATCAGCCTGGCGAGCACGGCATTGTCGTTGCCCATATCGCGCACGGTGGTGATGCCGGCGATCAGGTTGAGCAGCGCGCTGTCCTGACCCAGATGGGCGTGCATCTCGTACATGCCGGCGATGAGCGAGCCGCCCTTGCCGTCGATGGTGACTTCCCCAGCCGTGCCGGGCGTGTCGAGCGGCTCGACGGCCGCAATGCGCTTGCCGCTGATGACGACCGACACGGGCGGGCCGAGCGCGCTGGTCTTGGGATCGAACAGCCGCACGTTTCGGATCCGGACGGGGACGCCGTAATCATGGGCGACGTCGCGCTGGATGGTTTCGTAGCGCCGGGTCGTCCAATCCGCAGCGAGCCCGCGCAGCCGGGCTTCCTCGGCTTCATAGCCGGCGCGGATGAAGATGCCATTGGCGCTGACGTTGGCGAACAGCTTGCCCTGCGCGTCGAGAAGCATCGTCTCCGGGGTGGTATAGATGCCCGACAGGTCATATCGGGTGACTTGCAGGCGGCCACCGGTGCCGTCGACGGTGAGCGTTTCGCCTTTTGTCAGTCGCAATGTGCCGCCCGGCAGCGCCGCCATCGTCAGACCGGATTGCTTGAGCAAAAGGTCGGCGAAAATCTGGTTTGTCCATGGGCTGCCGCTTTGCGGGACATAGACTGCGCTGCCGGCCTTGGCGTCGGTGTGGGGACCGGAGGCGTCGGTCCAGCTTGCCTTGGCGCCGCTGCGATTGAAATGCTCCTCCACCTTGCTGCCGAAGGTGGTGGTGCCGGCGATATTCCAGGCGGTGGGCAGGCCGGCAGCGTCGCGCGTCACGGTTTCGGCCATCGTCGGGCCGCGGCCGTTGTTCTTTACGTCATAATCGATTTTGGTTGTGCCGCCTTGGGTGTCGGCGGTCAGGTGGCCGACGTTCTTGCCGCCGGTGATGACCGAGAATTTGGCGATTTCCGCGGAAGCCTGGGCGAAGGAAAGCGCGGTAAAGGCGCTGGCGAGCAGGATTGTCTTGATCATGGCCGGACCATGATTGGTTTTGGTGCCAATGCAAGGTCTTGCGCGCGGTCTCTCGAAAGTGTCAGGGCTGCCTCAGTCGGGGTGGCGCCTGCAGAAATGCAGGAATTGGCCAAAGCCGGAGCGGGCGAGCCTTTTTGCAGCCAGCACTCGCGGCGCAAGCACTTTGGGCATCAAATCAGTTCATATGGGGCGCGTTCGACGGCGACAGCATATAGGATCGTGAAAGACGAATTTGCGATCTGGTAATCCATTTCCAGGATTGTTTAATAATAGATTAATGTAGTATACTGTAATTGCTTGCAGTTCAGGCCGATTTGATGTTGCAACTCGGCCCGAGAATCGGTATGTAATTCGTCCAAGTTGAGCCTGATTCTGTTCCCTTTCTAACGGGAGTATGTCATGAGCCTCACTGAAGCTGAAGCTGTGTTTGCAAGCATCCATGAAGATGCGATCAATGACTTTTTGAGAGCGTTTTGCACGGCACGCCCGCGATACCTGCATTATGGCTCTCCCGCGTTTACGCCGGTGACGACCGCTGCTGAAACGCAGATGGCGGCCATCCAGTTCCCCGGCATCCCCGGCGGCATACAATGGCGGCTGCGCCTGTCGATTCCACAGATCGACCTGTTCAAGCAATCGCGACCGTTGCCGCCGGAACTGGCTTTGGGGCCGGGACAGTTCACGGCGCAATTGGATGCCGAACTGTGCATCGAATGCCGCAAGATCAGAATAGATCCGAAGTCGCCCAGACCCGATGGTGGCCGGGGCAACAATGACCAAAACCCCGACGGGCGCGGTAATGACGGTAAGCATCCGCTGTCCGAACTTACCTGTTTCAAGCTGCGATTTTTCGCGCTTGGGCACCTTGAGCACGTCATGACTGTTTCGGGCGAAGGCATCGCCTTTGCCGTCGATGCGGTCGAGATCGTCGATATCAAGCCCGACGAGCTGGAATCCTTCCTTGAATGCCTGATGTTCCTGATTCTGCAGGCCGTTCTGGCGGGAATCAGGCTTCCCCTGTCGGCGCTGCGCGTCGGTGCTTTCGCACTGACCCCGACGGTCGGCCCGTTGATCGATGACGACCATATCAAGGCGCGAGGCACGATTTAACAGGTTTTCAGCCGAGGTCTTCTGCAAGGAGTAGCTGTCATGGCAGAAATCATTGCCGCCGTGGACGAGACCGCTGCCAATAGCCTTCTCGATACGGGCATTGCGTTGATACCGGCGCAACACGCGAACGGATCGGGCAATCTTGGGCCCTTTGTTGCCAGTTATGCGGTATCGGCAACGCTGGTGAACGGCGACGTTGATCTGATCCCGCCCGATGTCATCCGGATCGTCGACCTGCGCGTCAACTGGTCGATCAACCTGAGCTTTGGTATCGACCTCAACAGCTTTCTGCCGAATTTCTGTCTGCCGCAGGTCTGCGTGCGGATTCCCTGTGTCGGGCGGGTGTGTACCCCCCGGATCTGCATCAGCTGGCCGACGATCAGCGTGCCGGTCAGCTTTTCCGATTTCGTGAAGGCGACGGGCGATTTCCGGCTGAACATCGCGTTGGTCGGTGGCAATTGGGAAGTCAGCGCGATCATTCTCGGTGTTCCAAATCTGCAGTTCGGCGCGACCTCTGCGCTTTTGCTGGTCGCGATCGGCGCAGCGGTCACGCCGATTTTGCTGCTGATCCCGTTTGCCGGGCCGTTTCTGGCGGTTGCCGTCAACGCCATCCTGTTGGGGATCGGCATCGCCGGCGTGACCGGACTGCTCGGCCCGATCATCACACCGTTTGTCAGCGGCTTGAAACTGCCGATCTACAAGCAACCGCAATTGTTCGAAGTCCTGCCGAACGAGAGCGCCATCGACCCGGCGGTCACCATCGTCATCGATGCGATCGCCGCGCGCATCGAAAATGCCGGCGAAGACGAGTTGGTCCTGTCCGCCGATATTTCGGCTTAGAAAAGGGGAAGATCGATGATGACGAACGACCTTGACAGCCGGGCGCTCGGGCAGGCCGATTGCTACGCACAACGGTTCATGCGGGCCGGCGATTTTGGCTATGCCGTCGTGCCCGGGCACGGCCAGTCAATGTCGACCGATCGCCCCTTTGTCATCCATGTCGGCCAGGCAAAGACAAAGGCGGGCGAGGACATCATCCAGCACCATGTTCGTGTGGAACAGGGCAATGGCGGCCCAAGGGCGGTGCCCGCGACGCTGACGATCGGCGTCGGCGACATGGTGATCTGGAACGGCACCTGCAGCAGCCCTTTTGCCGTGGTGGGGGAGGCCGAATTCTTCAACAGCTATCGGATGGTGAACGAATGTGGCTTCAGCCATGCCTTTGGCCGGGCTGGCAGCTATGAATGGCGGGATGCCTTTGGCAGCGGCCTTGGCGGCGTCATTCACGTCAGCGATCCCGACTGCCAGAAAGATCCGAGGTTGAAGAAATGGCAAGCCGCACTCGCCGACGGCAGTGTCGTGATGATCGCCGACGGCAAAGTCGACAGACGCGAGATCAGCATCATGACCGGGCAGACGGTGTTCTTTGCGATCGTCAAGACGGGCGGCGTTTCGATAACCGACAGCCGGTTCATCGATCAGTCCTGGATGCACCCCGATCCATGCAAGACAAAGGCGGCGTGAGGCAGACGCCCGTCCCGGTCACCAGCGTCGGCGGGATGCGCTAGGCTTCCCCGTATCCCGTCACTGATTCGAACATCGCTGTCAGGCCCTTGCGTTCCGCCGCTGTCAGCTCCGGGCGCCAGATTTCGAACAGCAGGATAGCGCGCGGGGCCTGGCTGTTGTTCCAGGCTTCGTGTTCGATGCTGTCGTCGAAGATCATCAGCTTGCCGGCTTCGACCGGCCGGCTGTGGTTGCCGACGCGCAAGGCGCAATCCGGGGGGACGATGAGCGGGAGGTGGACGATCAGCCGGGTGTTGAGCATGCCGTGGTGCGGCTGGATATGGGTGCCCGGCGCAAGGATCGAGAACAGCACCATCGGAGAGCGACCTTTTATGGCCGGGATGGGCAGGCCGGCGATCGCCGCCATGGTGGCCGGGCAGCGGGCGGCGTTTTCGGCGACGGGCTGACCGTTCTGGATGAGGTGAAAGGCGCTCCAGCGGGGATCATCGAGCAGGCTATGGGGCTTGGCGGGGCGGTCCTTGGGGCGCTCCACATAAGGCGCGAGGCCGGCGCGGGATTCGAGCACGGCGGCGGCTTCGGCGGTGATGGCGGGCGTGGCGGCGGCGAGCGCTGCGGCCCATTCGAAGTCGGCCGGGTCGTAAAAGGCGCGTTGCGGCAGGCCGGGGTAATAGAAGCTGGTGGGTCGCTGCAGTTGCGGCTGGGCCTCGCCGGTAAGGATGGCGAGGCTTTCGGTGAAGCGATCTCCGGTGGCGGCGGGTTCGATGCCGGCGTTGGCCAGCGCCGATTGCAGTTCCGCCGTGAAGCGGGCGTTGGCGGCGTTGCGGGCGGTTTCGGCGCGTTGCAGGCGCTGGATCAGGTCTTGTGGTAGGCCGGCCATGCCTTCGGTGATGCCGAGCGCGCGATTGTACCAGGCGACGGCGGCGCGATCATCGCCATCGCGGCTGAGCAGTTCGCCGTGCATGACGAGGCCATAGGGATTGTCCGGATCGGTCGCGAGAAGTTGATCGAGCGCGGTGCGGGCGGCAGGGCGATCATCGGCCATGTCGCAGGATTGGGCGAGGAAAAGCCAGATCTGCGGTGTGGCGCGGCCCGATCTGGCGATTGATTCAAATGACTGGCGGGCGGTGGCGGCGTCACCACGGCGCAGCGCCTCGATGCCGGTGCGAGCGAGGGATTCGAGTTGTGCGGTGGCGGGATCGTTCATGCTGCCTGTGTAGCGGGCCCGGTTGGGAATGGATATGGCGTGTTCAGGCAGCGCCGCCTATGTGGAAACCATGGCTTCCCGTCCCGACACCTTTCCCAACCGGCGTGCGATCATCGATCGCCGCGCGCTGGCTGATGCGCTGGCCGGCGGCATGGCGGTGCGCGAAGGGTTCGAGCCGCGCCGGGCGTTCCTGCTGGAGACGTTGCAGGTCGCGCTGGCGGGCGGGCGGGCGGAATTGCACCGGCGGTTGCGCGAAGCGCCGGGCAAGGGGCTGGAACTGGCCGGCGCGCAGGCGTTTCTGATCGACCAACTGTTGCGGCTCATGTTCGACGGGGTGGTGACGGACCTGTATCCGCCGACCAACCGCACATCGTCGGAACGGCTGACGCTGATCGCGGTGGGTGGTTACGGGCGCGGCCAGATGGCGCCGTTTTCGGATATCGACCTGTTGTTCCTGACGCCCTGGAAACAGACTGGCTGGGGCGAGCAGGTGATCGAGACCATGCTGTACCTGTTGTGGGACATGGGGTTGCAGGTTGGCCATGCGACGCGATCGCTGGACGATATGATCCGCATGGCCAAGGCCGATATCACCATCCGCACCGCGTTGCTCGAATCGCGCTTCGTATGGGGTGACCAGGCGCTGTATGACGAGGCTGCGGTGCGTTATCGACGGGAAGTGGTGGCCGGCACCGCGCGGGCCTTTACCGCCGAAAAGCTGGCAGAACGCGATGCCCGCCACAAGAAGATGGGTGACAGCCGCTATGTCGTTGAGCCCAATCTGAAGGAGGGCAAGGGCGGGCTGCGCGATCTGCACACGTTGTTCTGGATCGGCAAATACGCCTATCAGGTCGAAACGATTGCTGAACTGGTCGACAAGGGCCTGTTGAGTGCGCAGGAATTGCGGCAGTTCCGCCGGGCCGAAAGTTTCCTGTGGGCGGTGCGGATCAGCCTGCACGACCTGGCCGGGCGAGCCGAGGAACGGCTGACCTTTGATGTGCAGCGCGAGCTGGCGGTGCGGCTGCGCTATGCCGATCGCGGCGGGCTATCTGCGGTCGAACGCTTCATGCGGCACTATTTCCTGGTGGCCAAGACCGTCGGCGACCTGACCGGGCTGTTCCTGGCGCATCTGGACGAAAGCGTGGCGCGGGCGAGCTGGCTGCCGGCGCTGACGCGGCGGCCGGCGCGGCTGAATGGCTTTACGGTGCGGCGCGGGCAGATCGGCGTGCCGGGCGATGACTTTTTCCGCGAAGACCCGGTGCGGTTGCTGGAGATGTTTGCGCTGGCCGACCGCGAGAAACTGACGATCCACCCGCTGGCGATGCGGCAGGCGGCGCGCGACACCGGCTTGATCGATGATCGCATCCGCCGTGACAAGCGGGCCAACGAGCTGTTCCTCGATGTGCTGACCAGCCGCAACAACCCCGAGGCGGTGCTGCGCTGGATGAACGAGGCCGGCGTGTTCGGGCGGTTCATTCCGGATTTCGGCCGGGTCGTGGCGCAGATGCAGTACGACATGTACCATCATTACACGGTGGACGAGCATACCATCCGTGCCGTTGGGTTGGTGGCGCGGATCGAATCGGGGGCGTTGCAGGCCGAACACCCGATGTCGGCGCGGGTGATCGGCAAGCTGGTGTCGCGCCGCGTGCTGCATGTCGCGGTGTTGCTGCACGATATCGCCAAGGGGCGCGGCGGTGACCATAGTGAACTGGGTGCTGGTATCGCCGAAAAGCTGTGCCCGCGGCTGGGGCTGACGGCGGCGGAGACGGAGACCGTGGCCTGGCTGGTGCGGTATCACCTGTTGATGTCGAGCACCGCCTTCAAGCGCGACCTTGCCGATTTCAAGACGATTCTGGACTTTGTCGAGATCGTCGCGTCGCCGGAGCGGTTGAAGCTGCTGCTGGTGTTGACCGTTGTCGATATCCGCGCCGTGGGGCCGGGGGTGTGGAACAATTGGAAGGGCCAGTTGCTGCGCGACCTGTACGACGCCGCGGAGGAAGTGCTGCGGCTGGGCCACAAGTACAAGGGTCGCAGCGAGCGCATCGCCGCCAAACAGGCCGGGCTGGGAAGCGTGCTGGGCTGGGACGAGCACCGGTTCGGCGGGTATGCGCGGCGCTTTGCCGACAGCTATTGGATCGCCGAAACGCCCGAGGTGCTGGCCGGCAATGCCGCGTTGATCGCTGCCGCCGACGAAGCGCGGTTGCCATTGTCGATCGATTGCACGCCCGATCCGGAAACGGGCACGACGTTGGTCAGCATTTATGCCGCCGACCACCCGGGGCTGTTCTATCGCATTGCCGGGGCTATATCGCTGGGTGGCGCCAATATTCTGGACGCGCGCATCCACACGACCCGCGATGGCCAGGCGATGGACAATTTCATCGTGGCCGACCCGCTGGGGCGGCCCTTTGCCGAGTTCGACCAGCTGGAGCGGTTGAAGCGCAGCGTCGAAGATGTGTTGACCGGCAAGGTGCGGCTGGCCGACCGGCTGGCGGCGCGGCCATTGGCGCGGCGCCGCGCCGAGGTGTTTCGTGTCGAACCCAATGTGCTGATCGATAACCGGGCGTCGAACCGATACACGGTGGTTGAGGTCAATGCCGCCGACCGGCCGGCGCTGCTGTATGCGCTGACCCATGCGCTGTTCCAGAGCCGCGTGACTATTCACAGCGCCCATATCGCCACCTATGGCGAGCGCGCGACGGATACCTTCTATCTGACCGACCTGACCGGGCAGAAAATCGACAGCGCGGCTCGGTTGAAGACGCTGGAGCGGCGGTTGATGGGCCTGGCCGGCAGCAAGGCCGTGCGCGCCGAATTCCGCGCGCGAGAGGCGGCGGAATGACAGCCGTCAGGTTTGTGTGACGGGGGGCGCTGCCTCGTCACCGGTGTCACTGGCTGGCGCCAGATAAACCAGCGCGACCATGGCGACGACGGCCAGGATCAGCGACGCGAACAGCACATAGCGGATCCGATGCAGGGTGGTGCCGGCGCGCGCGTCGTTGGTGGTGATTGGTCTGGGTTTGGGCGCCATGGTACTCCTCGATGTTGTTTGCATGCAGTTATCATAATGCCTTTGGGCCACGGTTGTTCCGGTGCTGTCGGGCGCGCAAGATTAATGCATTCGTGATCCGGCTGGATATTGACGGCGTGCGGTTGCCGTCGCCAATACACGGGTAACAGGAGATTGACGATGGCAGACGAGGCAAAGCCAGACCGCGACGATTGGCAGAAAATGGCCGCCCGGGAGGTGAAGGGCGCCGACCTGACCTGGGCGACGCCCGAGGGTATAGACGTCAAGCCGCTGTATACCGCCGAGGATGTGAGCGTTGATCCGGGCCTGCCGGGTTTTGCGCCGTTCACGCGCGGGGTGCGCGCATCGATGTATGCCGGGCGGCCGTGGACGATTCGGCAATATGCGGGCTTTTCGACTGCCGAGGCTTCGAACGCTTTTTATCGCCGCAACCTGGCCGGCGGGCAAAAGGGCCTGTCGGTGGCGTTCGATCTGGCGACCCACCGCGGTTATGACAGCGACCATCCGCGCGTCACCGGCGATGTCGGCAAGGCCGGCGTCGCCATCGACAGCGTCGAGGACATGAAGCTGTTGTTCGACGGCATTCCGCTCGATCAGATGTCGGTTAGCATGACTATGAACGGCGCGGTGTTGCCGTGCCTGGCATTCTATATCGTTGCGGCGGAGGAGCAGGGGGTTGCGCAGGCGCAACTGGATGGGACGATCCAGAACGACATCCTGAAGGAGTTCATGGTCCGCAACACCTATATTTATCCGCCGACGCCGAGCATGCGGATCGTTGCCGACATCATCGAATATACGTCGAAAAACATGCCCAAGTTCAACAGCATCAGCATTTCGGGCTATCATATGCTGGACGCCGGGGCGACGGCGGTGCAGGAACTGGCGTTCACGCTCGCCGACGGCATGGAATATGTGCGGGCGGCGCTGGCCAAGGGGCTGGCGGTGGATGATTTCGCCGGGCGGTTGAGCTTTTTCTTCGGCATCGGCATGAATTTTTTTATGGAAATCGCCAAGCTGCGCGCGGCGCGCACGCTGTGGGCCGATATCATGGCGGGGTTCGGCGCCAGCCCACGCAGCCAGATGCTGCGCACCCATTGCCAGACATCGGGCGTGTCGTTGCAGGAGCAGGACCCCTACAACAATGTCATCCGGACCACCGTCGAAGCCATGGCGGCGGTGCTGGGCGGCACCCAATCGCTGCACACCAATGCGCTGGATGAAGCGATTGCACTGCCCACCGATTTTTCGGCCCGCATCGCCCGCAACACGCAATTGGTGTTGCAGGAAGAAACCGGGATTACCCGCGTCGTCGACCCGCTGGGCGGCAGTTATTATGTCGAGGCGCTGACCGCCGAACTGGTGAATGGCGCACGGGCGTTGATCGCCGAAGTCGAGGCGTTGGGCGGCATGACCCGCGCGGTGGAAAGCGGCATGCCCAAGCTGGAGATCGAAAAGGCCGCCGCCGCCAAGCAGGCGCGGGTCGACATGGGCGAGGATGTCATCGTCGGCGTCAACAAGTACCGGATGGAGACGCAGGAGAAGATCGACATATTGGACGTCGACAATGTGGCGGTGCGGGCGTCGCAGATCGAGCGATTGGCGGCAGTGCGCGCAGCGCGCGATCCGGCGCGGGTCGAGGCGGCGCTGGCGGCGTTGCGGGCCGGCGCGGCGGGCGATGCCAACCTGTTGGCGCTGGCCGTGGATGCGGCGCGGGCGCGGGCGACATTGGGTGAGATCAGCAGCGCCATGGAGGATGTGTTCGGGCGCCATGCGGCGGTCGTGAAGATGGTTAGTGGTGTCTATGCCGATGCGTACAAGGCGGACCCTGCCTATGGCCGGGTTGCCGATGGTGTCGAGGCGTTCGAACGCCGCAAGGGCAGGAAGCCCCGCGTGCTGATCGTCAAGATGGGTCAGGACGGGCATGACAGAGGTGCCAAGGTGGTGGGCACGGCGCTGGCCGACCTGGGGTTCGACGTGACGGTCGGGCCGTTGTTCCAGACGCCTGACGAGGCGCGCGACCTGGCGATCAAGCTGGATGTCGATATCGTTGGTGCATCCTCGCTGGCGGCCGGGCACAAGACGCTGGTGCCGGCGTTGATCGGCGCGTTGAAGGACGCGGGGCGGCCGGAAATCCGGGTGATCGCCGGCGGTGTGATTCCGGCGCAGGATTATGATTTCCTGAAGAATGTTGGCACTGCGGCGATCTTTGGCCCGGGCACGAACATCGTTGAATCGGCCGCCGAATTGTTGCGGCTGCTGGGGCATAATTTGCCGCCGGTCGGCGAGGATCTGGCGGCGGAATAGGCGGTGGCGGCGGGCGCCGGCCACAACCCGTTTCTGGACCCGCCGGCGGTGGCGGCGCATTTCGATGTCGATCTTATCGAGACGCTGTTGCAGCAGGCTGCGGCGAGGGGCCATGTTTTCAGCTATTCGGAACTGTTGCTGAGGCTGAGCATGCGTTTCACCCGGCCCAAGATGCGGGCGTTGTGCAAGGTGCTGGACGTGATCGACCAACGCGCCGAAGTCGCCGGGCAACCGGAACTGGCGGTGCTGGTGGTGCGCGAAGGTGACCGGCTGCCGGGGCAGGGCTGGTGGACCGGGCGCAAGGACTATGTGGGGGCGTGGGAAGGGCCACAGGCGCGGGCGTATCTGGATGATGTGCAGGGTGCGGCGTTTGCGTTCTGGCGGGGGCGGTTTGCGTAACCGAGGCTGGTATGAGTCCGCCACAGCGCTGCTATTCAATTGTGTCCGCTATGATAGTCTGGGCACAGCAGCATGGTTACCAGACGGCATCAGCAAAACTGCGCTGGCCAACTGGCTTTGCAGCAATAGCCGAAAGGTCTGATCGGCTTTATTGCGCCGCGCAGCTGTCGCCCTTGCCGCTGTCCAGATCGAGGCAGCGGCCGTCTACCGGCGGTGGCTTGATGCCCAGCACGGCGGCGAGGGTGGGCGCGATGTCGACGGTTTCGACGGCCAGCGGTTGTTCGAAACCGCGCACGCCGGGCCACCAGAACAGCATTGGCACGCGGCGATCATAATTCCACGGGCTGCCATGGCCGGCGATATAGGTAGCGCCGGGACTGACGGCGTTCGGCGTGGCAAATTCGAGTGCCGCGACCTGGATGTCGGCGGAACGGTCGGGCAGCGTGCTGGCGGCGAAGCGTTCGCGCATTGTCCAGGCATCGGCGGGTTTGCCATTGGGGATTTGCGTTGCCAGCAGTTCGTCCCTGGTGAAGGCATCCGCGACGCCGGGCTGCAGCTTCAGCATGGCGACGGTGGCAGCGATCATCTGGTGGCGCAGCGCCGGATCGACCTTGTTGCTGATCGCGATGTCGCCGGCCGAGCCGAGCAGCGGATCGAAATCGAGATTGAAGGCAGCGCGGACCTGGGCATTGACCCGTTTGAAGGTGGCGGCGCTGTCGATCCGGACGGCCGGGATACCGCGTTCGGCGGCGCGTTCGGCTGCATCAATGGAGCCGTGATCGGCGGTGAGCACGACGATATAGGGGATCTTCAGCGCATCGATATGGGCGAAGAAGGCGCCCAGTCGTGCGTCCAGCCAGCCGAGATGGTCGCACATTTCCGGGCCCTGGCTGCCGAAGCGGTGGCCGACATAATCGGTTGCCGACAGGCCGATGGCGATCAGGTCGGGCGCCGGGCCACGGCCCAGTTTCTGGCTATCGATGACGTTGGTAGCCGCTTCAAGGATCACCCGGTCGAATTCCGGCGATGATTTGAAGACGAACTGGAATTTGGGGTCGGCGCCCAGCGCGGCGGCGCCCTTTGGCAGCGAATCCCAGCCGGCGGGCGGTACCTGATGATCAACGGTGATGCCGCCATAGGTTTCGGGGCCGAACTGCGCCGCGCAACGCTGGTCGTGCAGTTTCCAGGCTGGCGGCGTCTTGCCCCAGGTTTTTTGCAGGGCGGCGTTGAACCCGGCGATGACGGCGAGACGGGATTCGGCCGTGGTGCCGGGTGGCAGGAAGGTGGTGAAGCCGCCCTTTTCATCGTTCCACCAGAATTCGCCATCGGCCTTGCCGCCGCCCATCGGGATGGCGGCGCGATCCTTGCCGGCAACGGCGAAGACCCGGGATTGCAGGTTGGCATCCTTCATCCAGGTGCCGAGCGTGGTGGCGCGCAACACATCGGGGCTGCGCTTGACGGTCATGTTGGCGACCGGCGTCTTCTGGTCGTCGAGGCAATAGAGCGATTTTTGCTGTGCCGCGTCCCAGACTGTGTTGCCGACCATCCCGGTATGGGCGGGATGCATGCCGGAGAGGATGGTCGAATGGCCGGGGCAGGTTTCGGTAGCGGCGTGGGATTGATAGCCGGAGCCGAAGACGACGCCGGATTCGAGCCGTTTCAGCCCCCCGGTGAAATCGGCGCGATGTTCGGCGAACAGATCGGCGCTGAATTGATCGATCGAAATGGCGATGACCAGCTTTGGCCGGGGCGGGGCGGATGCGGCGACCGGGGTTGCGGCCAGCCCCAACGATGCCATGGCGGCGGCGATCGCCATCCGGTTGCGCAGTGCCATCATGCCAATGTCCTTTGTTGTGTGTCGGCGCTTATCCGGGGCAATAATGACCAATGCGTGACATTGCCAAAGGTAAATATCGTCTGGCTGTCCTTGGCGCCATGGCCGGTGCGCGATGAACGTGGTTGCCGATCGCGCCGGCTTCTCGGTTACCGCGCTGGCGCCGTTCCGGCGGGGCGGTGGTGCGTTGCGGCTGGGGCTGGGGGCGTTGCCGGACGCGGCCTGGCGGGATTTGGGGCCGGGGCTGGCGGCGCGCGCCGTTGCCAAGGCGGCGGTGTTTGATGCGTGCCCCGACAGCCTGATCGTCAGCCCTGAAGCGGACATGGCGATTGCCGAGCTTGCGACATTGCTGGGCGTGCCCGGCGGGTCGCTGCGCGATGCGGCGCTGGCGGCCTTCGAGGACATCGCGCTGCTGTTGCCCGACGGCGATGTGCATCGGCTGGCGGCGGGGGCGGTGGCGTTTCCGACGGATTGGGATCTGGCGACGAAGATGGGCCTGCCGCTGGCCGCCATCCATGCGCCGATACCGACCTATGCCGAGCGGTTGGCGGCGGGCGTGGACCAGGTTTTTCGCGGGCTGGAAGCGGGCCGGATGCTGACGCGGGCGAACTGGAATGTCGTGGAGGATGACGGGCTGCGTTACCTGCCGGTTCCTGCTGCCATGGACCGATTTGACCATGTGACGGCGGCCAACGCCGGGGACACGCTGTTCGTGCGGGTGGAGCGGCAGGTTTTGCGGCGATTGCCTGAAAGCGGCGCGGCGTTGTTCACCATCGGCGTTTACATCGAGCCGTTGCGGGCGCTGTCGCCTGGGCTGGCTGGTGATCTGGCGGCGGCGGTGGCTGGTGTGCCGGCGGCGGAGGCCGTGCGGCGCGGCACACCGGCGTATCGGGATGCGCTTGCCGCCTATGCTTTGGGGCTAGCCGGGCGAAACCGCGTTTATCTCCCTGCCTGAATGATCGCCACGCGGTGCGGGTCGACAGCGGCGCGATGCCGTATTGGCGCGCGGCTTTGACGCGGTGTAGAGGGGATGACATGTTCATTCGCCTGACCCCGGCCATTGCCGTTTCACAGCAGATTTCGCCGGAGGA
Source organism: Sphingomonadales bacterium (assembly GCA_038217075.1). GTDB lineage: Bacteria > Pseudomonadota > Alphaproteobacteria > Sphingomonadales > Sphingomonadaceae > Sandarakinorhabdus. Next base: position 5,345 of record JBBQPR010000033.1, on the reverse strand, counting down.
TTGCGCCGTGGCGCGGGGCGAGGGCTATACCGCCATCGTCAACAACCGCCCCGATGGCGAAGTGCCCGGACAGCCAAGCGCGGCGATGATGCGGGCGGCGGCCGAAGCGGCGGGGCTGCGTTATAGCGATATTCCGGTTGATCACACCGGCATGTCGATGCCGCAGGTGGAGGCGATGGCCGTAGCGATGGCGGCCGCGGGGGGGCCTTTGCTGGCGTTCTGCCGGTCCGGCACGCGATCGACGAACCTGTGGGCGCTGGCGGCGGCGTTGGGCGGGGAAAATCCCGATGCGATCGTCGAGGCGGCGGCGGGCGGCGGTTATGACGTGTCGGGGATGCTGCCGACATTGCAGCATCTGGCCGGGCTCAACGCGGCAAAACCCGCATGATCTGGACGTCGCTGTTCGGCATCATCACCATCATCATGCTGGCCCGCGCCATGGGGTTTGCCAAGGCGCCGGTGCTGGGCGATGTGGCCGAGGCGCGGCGCATCGCGGTGGAGGCGCTGCACGATTTTCGCGCCGCCGATGCCGTGCTGGCGGAGGACGGCCGCGGCGCGCTGGTCGCCGGTAGCGATGGCCGGATTGCGCTGGTGCGGCCGTTCGGTGATCGCTGGGTGGTGCGCATCGTCAATGGTGCGGCGGTGCGGGTGAAGGACGGCAGGTTGCGTTTGCAACCCCATGAGACGATGTTCCCGGCGGCGGATTTGCGGCTGGGCGGTGTGGCGACGGCATGGGCGGCGCGGTTGTGAGTTTTCCCGATCCCGTCCAGATTGCCATTCCGGCCTTTATCGTTTCGATGATCGTCGAGATGTTCGCCATCCGCGCCGGGGCGCGTGGTGATTATGACTGGCGCGATACCGGCACCTCGCTGGTCATGGGGTTCGGCAATACCTTTGCCGCAATCCTGTTCGGCGCCAGCATCGTCGGGCTGGGGGTGTGGCTGCACCAGTTCCGGCTGTTCGACGTGCCGGCGACCTGGTGGAGCCTGGCGCTGTGCTTCGTCGGGGAGGATTTCTTTTATTACTGGTTCCACCGCAGCGCGCATCGCGTGCGCTGGTTCTGGGCCAGCCATGTCATCCACCACAGTTCCCAGCATTATAATCTGTCGACGGCGCTGCGGCAGACCTGGACGGGGTTTTTCTCGATCAGCTTTGCGTTCCGGCTGCCGCTGTTCTTCATCGGTTTTCCGGTCGACATGATCCTGTTCTGCGCCGGGCTGAACCTGGTCTATCAGTTTTTCATCCATACCGAGGCGGTGGGGCGGTTGCCGTTCGGGCTGGAATATGTGTTGAACTCGCCGTCGCACCACCGCGTTCACCATGGCACTAATGCGCGTTATCTCGATCGCAACTATGGCGGCGTCTTCATCGTCTGGGACCGGTTGTTCGGCACGTTCGAGGCGGAGCGCGCGGAAGAGCCGGTGCGTTATGGCATTGTGAAGAATCTGGCGACGTTCAACCCGGTTTGGGTGGCGTTTCACGAATGGATCGACATCGGGCGCGATGTTGTGCGGGGGCCCGATTGGCGCAGCCGCTGGATGGCCATCATCGGCCCGCCGGGGTGGCAATCGGGGACGACGGCCGATGCCATCCGCGCGCGTTGGGAAGCCGAAACGGCGCCAGCCGAGTGATCGACCGCCGCATGGCGCTGCGGCTGGGCGGTGGGGTCGGGCTTGCCGCCGCTGGCGGCGTGCTTGTGCGGGCCATCGACCAGGGGCTGGTGTTCAGCGGCGACGGGCCGGGGCTGGCGGCGTGGCGGGACTGGAACCAGGATCGTTATTCGGGGCCACTGTCGCTGGTATCGGCGGGCATTTTGGCGGCGAGCCCGCACAATTCACAGCCCTGGCATTTCGCCGTTGCGCGGTTGGGCGTCGACATATTCGAGGCGCCGGAACGCAACCTGGGCGCGATGGACCCGTTCGGTCGGGAACGGCTGGCCGGGCTGGGTGCCGCCATCCACAATATGGCGCTGGCGTCGACGGGCATCGGACGCGGGGCGCTGGTGCGGCTGCTGCCCGATGCCGACAATCCGGCCCATGTCGCGCGGCTGGAACTGGGGCCTGACGATGCCCGTGTGGCGCCGCATCCGTTGATTGCCGCGATCGGCCATCGTCATACTGATCGCGGAGCGTGGACGGGGGCGCCGATCGATCCGGTGCAAGTGTCGGCGTTGGCGGCGGCGGCGCGATCGCCCGATGTGCGGATCATGCTGTTCAGCGCGGGTTCGGCGCAGGGCCGGCGGTTTGCTGCGCTGACGCTGGAGGCAACGGCGGCGATTGCCGGGGATGCGGCGATGATGGCGGCGAGCCATGCCTGGTTCCGGCACAGCCGCCGCGATGTTGACCGGTTGCGCGACGGGCTTTCAATGGCGACGGCAGGGCTGTCGCCATTGCTGGCGACGGTCGGGGCGATATTGCCGGAACAGAGTGCGGCGTCGGAAGGGCGATATTGGCTCGATGCGACGCGTGACACGGCGCTGCCGACGGCATCGGTGTTCGGTTTGATCCTGGTGCGGGACCCCTGGGATCGGCGCTCCGCATTGCTGGCGGGCATGACCTGGCAACGGCTGCACCTGATCGCGGTGGCGGCGGGGCTGGCGGCACAACCGTTGAACCAACTGCCGGAGCTGATCGATCGCGAGCGGGTGCTGGGCGGCGCGCGGCGATTTTCGGCTGGTGTCGATGCCTTGTTGCCCGATGTGGCGTGGCGGCCGAGCTTTGCCTTTCGGGTTGGTCATGCGGTGCGGCCGGCACCAGCCAGCCCGCGCCGCCCTGTGTCGGAGGTGATTGGCATGCCGGCCAGGCTCGATTACGAGATCGCTCGGGCGCGGGCGGAAACTGAGGCGCAGCAACGTGCTTTGGCGGCAAAGCGACCGGGCGGCTGATGAAGCGGCGGATTTCGGGTTTCAAGGGGCGATGATGGCGAAAATGGTGGCGAATACGCGGCGCTGGGTTTTGGGCGCGGGTGCGGCGGCGATCGCGGTGACGCTGTCGGGTTGTTCGCGGTTGGGGCTGCTCAATGGCCTGAATGATGTGACGCCGGGCGATGGCGGCACGTCCCGAGAGGCGACCGACATCGCCTTTGGCAGCGACCCGCGGCAGACATTGGACATTTATGCGCCGCGCGATGCGAGGGGCGCGCCGGTGGTGGTGTTCTTTTTTGGCGGCAGCTGGAACAGCGGGCGACGGCAGGATTATGCCTTTGCCGGCCGGGCCTTTGCCGCGCAGGGCTTTGTGACCGTGGTTGCCGATTACCGGCTGGTGCCGCAGGTGCATTATCCGGCGTTTGTCGAGGATGGCGCGGCGGCGGTGGCGTGGACCCGCGCCAATATCGCGCGTTTTGGCGGCGACCCGGCGCGCATCGGTGTGACCGGGCATAGCGCCGGGGCTTATATTGCGATGATGCTGGCGCTCGATCCGCGCTGGCTGGCAGCGGCGGGGGCAACGGGCGCTGTAAAGGCGGTGGCCGGGCTGGCGGGCCCCTATGATTTCTATCCGTTCGAAGCTGGCGGTGCTGCCGAAGCGGCGTTCAGCGTTGCCGCCGACCCGCGCGAGACGCAGCCGATTGCCCACGTCGGCGATGTGCCGCGCGGCAGCGTGCCGCCGGCGCTGCTGCAAACTGGCGATGAGGATGTGACGGTGCGGCCGCGCAATGTGACGGCGTTGGCCGCAGCATTGCAGGCAGCGGGTGCGAGCGTTGAGACCCGCAGCTATCCGGGCATCGGCCATATCGGGATCATTCTGGCGGTGTCGAAGCCATTTCGCGGCAAGGCGCCGGCCCTGGCCGATGCGGCGGCGTTTTTTCACCGGGTGCTTGGCTGATCCTCAATCGACGGCCGTGATGCTGGCTGGCGGAATCGGCGATCGCAATCGTTTCGAAAGATCTGCCGCTTCTGCGGGGGGACGGCAGGCCCGCGGCGATCGCGGGTGAAGTTGTAAAGAAACTTTACAACCGCGGAATCCGTTGCAGCATTCGCAGAGCCGGATCTTGATCGATTCAAATATGTTAGGATTGCGCCTTGTTATCGGCACGACTCTTGCATCGCTGATCGCGCTCGATCTTGCGATGCTGGACTTTTCTGAACCAAAGGGGAAGAAAAATGCGCCTTCATTCCATTGCGCTGGCGACCGCCGCACTGTTTTCCGCAACAACGGCCAATGCTGTCGATCTGATTCTCAACGGCGGTTTCGAGACTGGTGATTACACCGGCTGGTCGGTCGCGGATGAGGGCGGCGGCAGCGGCACCTTTTATGTGGTTGATTATTCGGCATCCGCGTTGCCCGATTCTGGAGGCGGTTTTGCGGCCAATGCCCAGGGTGGCCAGTTTTTTGCAGTTACCGATCAGACGGGCCCGGGGTCGCACTCGCTGACTCAAACATTTACCCTCGCCAGTGCGGGCAATGTGACGATCAAGTTCGATCTGTTCGCCAACAACTATGCTGGAACCGATTTCGCCAATGGCCGCGATTTCAATACGTCACCGAACCAGAACGCGGTTGTTGACCTGCTTGTCGGTGGCGCCGACCCTTTCACCGAAGCGGCCTCGGACATTATCAGCACGCTTTATGGCCCCGGTTCCGATGGCCCTTCGCCGGTCTATCCCTGGGTAAGCTACAGCTCGACGCTGGGTCTTGCGGCCGGCGTCTATCAGCTTCGCTTTGCCGAGACGGATAACCAGCTGTTCTTCAATCTGGGTGTCGACAATGTTTCTGTCACCACCGGCGCGGTGCCCGAACCGGCGAGCTGGGCATTGTTGATCGCGGGCTTCGGCCTTGTCGGAGGGGCGCTTCGTCGCCGGCGGGCGCTCGCCGCTGCCTGATCTGGTTAAGGTGGTGCGGTGGTTTGGCGGTGGTTTTGTTACCGCCGCAGGGCGCTGCGATCCCCGCAGATTCCGCAAAGCGACACCATGCTTTGGCATGGGCAAAGCCCATGCTGGCGCCGGACGGGTTCGGGTGGCTTTGCGCCACCCGCCCCGCCGATCGGTCTTGCGCCTGTCGGCGCGTAGCTTGCTACGCGCTCGCGGCGCTGCGACCTAGAACTTCAGCCCGGCTTCGACACCGATTACCCGGCGCTGGCCCGGCGAGATGAAGGATCCGCCGAATTCGATGGCCGGGATGACCTCGTTGAGGAATTTCTTGTCGGCCAGATTGTTGGCAAAGGCGGTCAGCGTCCAGTTGTCGCCCTCCACGCCGACGCGCAGGTTGACGATGCCATAGGCCTTGCGCTGGGTGATGCTGTAATTGGCATCGCCCACCGATGGCGGCAGGAACGAGAAATCGCTGAGCGGCAGCAGGCCGGAGAACAGCGTCGGCTTGGTCTGGTTCTGCACGGTGTGGAACCAGGTC
>JBBQPR010000032.1:0-30640 GCA_038217075.1 Sphingomonadales bacterium | reverse complement strand
TCGCCGCCTGGCTGCGCGGGCAGGGCGCCGTGCCGCTGCACAATCTGATGGAGGATGCCGCCACCGCCGAGATCAGCCGCACGCAATTGTGGCAATGGCGGGTGTCGGACGTGACGCTGGACAGCGGCGAAACGGTGGACGAGGCGCTGATCAACCGGGTGACGGATGAACAGCTGGCGGTGTGGAAGGCGCAGGTGGGCGACAATTATTTCGCCAGCGGCAAATATGCCGAAGCCGCCGACATCTTCCGCACGCTGGTGCTCGCCGACCGACTGGAGCCGTTTTTGACCCTGCCGGCCTATGAGCATCATTTCGCGAAATAGGCGGGCGATGGCGGCCCGGTGACGCCGCACACACAGCGGCGTCACCCGGCCGGCAGACCGGAATGGAGCGCGGCATGGCACAGATCGTCCGGGAATCGCGTTGCCGATGCGGGCAGGTCCGCTGCGAGGCGGTGGGTGCGCCGATCATTTCCGCCATCTGCTATTGCCAGGATTGCCAGGCCGGCGGCCAGAAGATCGAGGCGCTGCCCGATGCGCCACCGGTGCGCGATGCCGATGGCGGTACGCCCTATCTCACCTATCGCGACGACCGCTTTACCTGTGTGGCGGGGGCGGCGCTGCTGCACGGGCAGCGGTTGCACAACGCAGCGCCCACCCAGCGCTTTGTCGCCACCTGCTGCAACACCGGCATGTTCCTGAAATTCGGCCCCGGCCATTGGGTGTCGGCCTATCGGTTGCGGTTTGGGGATGACGCGCCAGCGCTGGAACTGCGATCCAAGGTTGCCAGCCGCCACAGCGAATTGCCGCTGCCCACTGACCTGCCGGTGTATCGCGGCTTTCCGCTCCGGCTGTTCTGGCGTCTGCTGACGTCGCGGCTGGCGATGGCGGCGGCGCGGTGATTGGCTCTTGCGCCAGCTTGTTTCGATACTGGCCGGCATGAACGACGTGCTGCGCGGGGATACGACTGCCCCTCCCCCACTCGCAGGAGAGGGGTAATTGTGACACCTACCCCTCCCAGAACCCGAAGCTGCCAAGGTCCAGCGCTTGTGCGCAGGCGCCGCGGGTCATTTTGAGGAACAGCGCGTCGCCGCGTTCGGTGCGCTCCACCGACATGGAGGAGAAGACGCCCATCAGGATGCCGTGCAGCGTGTAGCGGCGATAATCCCGCCAACAGGCGTCCCAGCCATAGCCGGTGACGCCGCGCGCCAGCAGCGCCGCATGGTAACGCCGCACCAGAGCGTCCTCGTGCAGCCGCCGTTCCGCCGGGTCGATGCCGGCCGACAGGAAATAGGCGACATCGCTCGCCCCCGGGCCGATGGTCACCGTCTGCCAATCAAGCGTTGCCATCGGCCGGGCGCCGCCATTGACGTCGAACATGATGTTGTCCAGCCGGAAATCGGCGTGGATGACCGTGCGCGGGGTCGCCGTGTCGCCGCGCATCGTGATCAGCGCGGCGGGCAGGCGTTCGACCAGATCCATGAATTCCGGCTCGATGGCGCCTTGGTACCGGTCCCGGAACGCCGCGATGACGTGCGGGAGCATGGTATCGACCATCGGGGTCAGCGCGGCCGGGCGGCCATGCAGCCATTCGAGCCCGTCCAGCGCCGCATCGCCCCAGCGCGGTGCGTGGAGGGCGGCGACCTCCTCCATCGCCACGCCGGCATCGGCGAGCGAGCAGCCGGCGAGCTGATCCCCCTGCCGCGCCGGCGCCAGATCGGCGAGGATGAGCGTGAAATCATCGGTTTCCGGGTCGATTTCGGCGACATAGGCGCGGGGTGTGTGGATGGCGACGCTGGCGGCGAGATCGCGATAAAAGGAGACTTCGCGCAGATACAGCACATGGTCGGTGCCGGATTTGCGGCTGGTCGGGTCCCTTGCCGGGAATTTGCCGACGACGCTGGCCGGCGCGCCCGGTGCCACCCGGTCATAGCGAAGCGCAAAGCGGAAACAATCGGCGACCAGCCCGTTGCCGACCGGCGTCACCACCACCGCTGTGATCTGCGCCGCCCCCGGCCCGCTTTCCAGCACACCGGCGTGTCGCAGCGCCGCCGTCATCCATGCCGCATCGATCCGCATCGGATCGGGTTGCAGCAATGCGTTCGCGAACGGCGGTGCCGCCATCATCCTCCCCATCCATCGCGGCCTGCGGGTCTTTTGCCTGCCGTGCCGCCACCTGTGACAAACCTGTGACTTTGTTCGGCGGTTTTCGCCCGCTCCGCAACGCCGCAAAATGAGCAGTAGTGGCGTCAGGCCCGGTGCTGGAGCCAGGCCGCGATCACGGCGCCGAAATCGGGTTTCGTGACTGCGTTCATATGGTTGCCGGGGATTTCGGCATAGGCGGCGTTGGGCAGCGCCATGGCAAGATCGGCCGCCGAGCCATTATCCCGGTCGCTCGCCCCGCACACCACCAGAGTCGGCGTATCAAGCGTCCGCAGCGTCGCTTCCGGCGTATGGACCTGCGACCGCAGGACATGGGCTACCGCTGCGCCGTCGATCTTGTTTTGCACCATGAAGGCGGCCGCCGCAGCCTCTGCGCTGCCCGCGGCAAAGCCCTTGCCGCCGTGTTCAGCGACCCCGGCGATGACATTCAGGAAAAAGCCCGCCCGGTCTTCGCCGCCGATCAACCCGGTAAGGCCCATGCCGCCCAGCACCAGCCGCGCCGGCTGCATGCCCCGCACCAGCAGCCGCACCGCCGTGCGCGCGCCCATCGAATAGCCGCCCAGATCGAAATCATGCAGCCCGAGGTGACGGACCAGCGCCTCGATATCCATCGCCAGCACATCGGGCGGATAGGCGGCGGCATCGTGCGGCGCCGCGCTGTCGCCATGGGCGCGCAGGTCGGGCATGATCACCCGGAAGCCGGCGCCGGCGATTTCCGCCGCGGTGCCATAGCGCAGCCAGTTCATCTTTGCCGAACTGAACAGCCCGTGCAGCAGCAGCACTGCCGGCCCGTCGCCCAGCGTCACAAAGGCGATGCGGGTGCCATCGAACGACAGAAAGGCGTCATGGTCGGGCGTCATGGCGGTCATTCCGGGCCGTGCCTGACGCCCGCCCAGCGGTCCTGCAGCGGTTGATAGGTATCGGCGGCGGTTTCCGGCAGTGCATCGGCCGGTATCCAGCCCGGCACGCGGCTTTCGATGCCGAAATGGCTGGTCAGCCGCACCGCCGCCGGGTCATCAAGGCTGCCGATGGCCAGGTCCATGCGGTCGCTGTCGGGATAATGGAACGTCAGCGGCGTGCCGCACGTCTCGCACCGCCCGCGCCGGCCGATGGTGGACGATTGCCATTCAACCGGCGTGCCTTTCGTCCATTCGACATCGGACTTCATCGCGTTGGCAAAGGCGGCCGCGACATTGCCCATGGCGCGTTGGCACATCCGGCAATGGCACCAATAACCATCGAGGTCGATCCGCGCCTGGTATCGCACGGCACCACAGGCGCAGCCGCCCGTCACCGCGATCATGCTTCCCCCCGCAGCCCGGCATAAACCACCGCCGGCACCGTCGCGATCAGGCTGAAGGCGATCAGTTCGAACAACGCCATCGCCAGCCGGCCAAGCCCGGCGGGCCAGGCAATGCCGGCCAGCAACACGCCCGTCGGCGCCAGTGTCAGCGCCACCAGCAAGGCCACGACCAGGATGCGGTTGCGGTTGCCTTCGGTCAGTGCGGCGGCGCGGCGGAACGCGGCCAGCGGCCCCAGCCGTTCGACCACCGCCACCGGCACCACCGGCATGGCGACGCAAACGGCGATCAGCCCGGCGGTCAACAGCATCGAATCGAGCATCCAGCCGGCCAGCGTGCCGTGCTGGGCAAACAGATGGATGATCAGCCCGGCGACCACCCCGGCCCCGGCCAACAACGCCACCTGCAACCCCGGCTGGGCGCGGCGCAGCCCTTCGGCAACGAATGCCTTTGGTGCCAGCGCCCGGCCGCGCAACCGGGCGACGATTCCCCAGCTGACCAGCGCCACATACAACATGGCGCAGACGCCGCGCAGCGTCATCACCAGCGTGCCCCAATCATTGTTGCCGGCACTGCTGCCGGCAAAACCGCGGCTGAGCATGCCGGGCACGATGACCAGCGCCACGCCGGCGATGAGCACGCCGCCGATGTCGCGGCCGAAAACTTCCATGCTGCGTTTCAACACCATGGCGACATCCAGCCGGCCGCCATCGTTTCCCGGGCCGTTCGCCGGGCCGCCATTGTTTGTTGGGCCGGCGCCGCCACCGGGTGCGCCGCCGGGGCCGCCACCAGAACCGCCCGCCCGCCTCATCCGGCCCGGGCCTGCCGCGCCTCTGCCACGGCTTCCTTCAGCTTTGCATAGCCGACAGCGCCAGCCAGGATGCGATCGCCGATCACATAGCTTGGCGTGCCGGTCAGCCCCAGCGCCCGGCCCAGATCCAGGTTCTTGGTAATTTCCGCCTTCAGCGCCGGTGCTTCCAGATCATGCGCAGTGCGCACTTCATTCAGCCCGGCCTGGCGCACGATGGCGACGGTGCGTTCGTGCGCCACCTTGCCCGGCGTTTCGAACATGGCGTCGTGGAACTTGACATATTTGCCCTGCTGCGCCGCCGAAAGTGCCGCCATCGCGGCTTCATCGCTGGCCGGCGACAGCACCGGGAAATCGCGAAAGACCACGCGCACGCCTTTATCTTCTGCCGCAAGCCTGGCCACATCCTGGTGCGCCTGCTTGCAATAGGGGCAGGCGAAATCAAAGAACACCACCACCGATACATCGCCCTTGGGGTTGCCGGTTTCGGCCCCCGGGAACGGTGTCTCGATCTCCTTGCGGTTGCTGGCGAGCAGCTTGGTGACCTCGCGCGACTGCATCCGGTTCATTGCTTCGGGGATGATTTCCGGGTGCGACAGGATATAGTCGCGCACGATCTTTTCGATCGCCGCCTTGTCGTTGCTGCCCACCGCCGCCGGCCCCGCCGCCAGCACTGCACCGCCCGCGCCGGCCGCCACGACCGCCGCCACCAACCAGATCGCCCGCACGCGCTTCTCCAAAAACTGTTGCATCTTTCCCGTCATCATCGGCGCTTCTTCTTGTCGAGCCTGTCGCCGGCGACCAGCGAAATATCTTCGGCTCGGATCCAGTCGGGCGTCCCCTTGGGCAGCCCGGCCAGCGCCAGCCGGGCGTTGGCGGCGGCGCCCTTGGGATTATCCTCCAGGCTATAGCGTTCGGCGGCGGCCAGCGCGGCGCGCGGCTGATCACCGGTGCGATCATAGATGACACCAAGCTGGTACCAGGCAAAGGGGTTTTCCCGGTCCCGCGCGATGGCCTTTTTCAACAAGGGTTCGGCCTCGGCAAAATCCGCCGGATTGTCCGTCGATATAAGGGCATGGCCCAGCAGCGTCATGATCAACGGCTGGTCCGGGGCATATTTCACTGCCTGGCGCAGCACCGGAATCGCATCGGCAACCTTGCCCGATTCCAGCAATATCTGCCCCTTCAGCTCCAGGAAAAACGGGTCCTGCGGGCTGGTTTTCAACAGCGCATCGGTTTCATTGGTCGCCTGTACGACATAGGCGGAGCGGTGCCAGGCATAGGCGCGGGCGTAGTGCGCCGGCACCGAATTATCGCTTTCGGGGTACAGTTGCAGCACCCGCCGCGGGTCTTCGACAAAGCCGATCAGCTTGCCCTTGATGCGCAGGAACCGCGCATTCAGCGCTGCGTTGTTCGGGCGGTTCCACGCCGGATCCTTGCTGTACACCGCCTCCAGATTGGCGATGCGGGTGCTGGAAAGCGGGTGGGTGCGGGCATATTCATTGTCCTGCGGCACGGCGAGGCGGAATTCCTGGCCTTGCAGCTTCTGGAAAAACGAAATCGAGCCACGCCCCGAAATGCCGGCCTTGCTCAGGTACAGCGCCCCGGCCTGGTCCGCCCGGCTTTCCTGATCCCGGGTGAAGGACAGGAATTTGCCCTGCGCCGCCGCCGTGCCCAGCCCCAGCACGGCAAAACCGGCCTCCCCCGCCCCGGCGGCGATCAGCGCTGCGGCGCCCAGCAGCGACAGCAGCGAGATATTGGTGGCAGGCCCGGCGCCTTCGTTGAAGCGCACATTATGGCCACCCGCGATATGGCCGAGTTCATGGGCGATAACGCCCTGCAATTCCCCGACATTGTCCGCAGCCGCGATCAGTCCCGAATGGATGAAGACATTCTGGCCGCCGGTGACAAAGGCGTTGATCGACGGATCGCCGACCAGCACGATCTGCACCGACCGGGGATCGAGCCCGGCCGAAACGATCATGTCCTTGGATATGTCGCGAAAGAATGTTTCGGTTTCGGCATCGCGCAGGATGGATTGGGCGTGCGCCGCGGGTTCCAGCCCCGGCAGCACCAGCGCCAAAGCGACGGCCAGCACGACAACCGGGGCACCAACCGGCGCGGCAAGGGGGCGGAAAAGGCGCATGGGCAGGGACCTGTCCTACCACAGTTGAACCTGCGGTGAAGCCCGGCATCGGGCGATGCGTCGCGGCCGGCGTTACGGCAGGCAGCGGCTCTGCCGGGATCAGGCTGCCAGAGTCCTGATTGCCGAAACCAGCGCCGCCAGTTCGGGTTCGGTGGTGAACGGCGCCGGGGTGATGCGCACACAGGCACCGCGCGCCGCGCCTTCGCGGGGCACGGTCATGATGCGGTGATCGGCCAGCAACGCCCTGGTGATGGCGGTATTTTCGGCCATCGTCGTCTTGCCTTTCAGCCGGAACGCGGTGCTGCCGGCGTACAACCGACGATCCTCCGGCGTCAGAATTTCGATACGCGGATCGCCGAGCAACGGCTTTACCCAGGCATCGCGCAGATACAGCTGCCGCGCCGATTTCGCCGCCGTGCCGATGGCATCGTGCATTTTCAGGGCGTCGCCCAGCGCCAGCCAATTGGCAAAGTTGATGGTGCCGGGGTGAAGGCGCGATTCGATCGGCCGGCCCGGCGTGTCCGGCGCCCCCATGAACGGCGCAATCGCATCCAGTCGCTCGCGCCGGATATAGACGATGCCGATACCCACCGGCGCGCCGATCCATTTATGACCGTTCAGCCCGACGAAATCGGCACCGAGTTCGGGCAGGGTGAATGGCGTCAGCCCCCACGCCTGCGCCGAATCGACCAGCACATCGACGCCCGCCGATTTGGCCAGTGCGGCGATCGCCGCTACCGGCATCATCAGCCCGGTGCGGTGGGTGACATGGGTGACCAGCGCCAGCTTGAGCCGGGGCGTATCGGCAAAGGCGCGGGCATAAAGATCAAGGATCGCGGCGTGGCTGGCCGGTTCGGGGATGGTGATCTGCACCACCTTGACGCCGCGCCGTTCGGCCAGCCAGCGCATCGCGTCCTGCATGGCGTTGTAATCGAGATCGGAAATCAGCACCGCATCGCCCGGCGCCAGCCGGTGATAGCCGCCGATCAGCACCTGCATCGCTTCCGATGCGTTTCGGCTGAAGGCGATTTCGTCGGGCGACACGCCCAGGCTCGCCGCCGCTGCCGCCCTGACCGTCGCCAGATCATCTTCGAAAGCGCCGCGCGTGTACCAGGCGGTGTCGCGGTTGACGCGTTCTTCCCATGCCGCGCGCGCATCGCGCACCGGCTTTGCCATTGCACCGAAATAGCCGTGTTCGAGCTGGATGATGCCCTGAGGCCGGTCGAACAGATCGCCATAGGCAGCCCAATAGGCGCTATCCCGTGCCACATCGGCGGCCGGTGTCGGCATGGCAGCCCGCGCCGCGCCAGGCGCCGCCCCCATGGCCAGCGCCGCCGCCATCATCATGCGCCTGTCGATACCGGTTGCTGTCGTCATATCTGCCCCCTGTTGTGTCAGCGTGCCGGTTCAAGCCGCGGCCAGCAACCGTGCCCGCCGCCGGGCCACGCTGGAACCCAGCCCCAGCGCTTCCCGATATTTGGCGACGGTGCGCCGCGCGATATCAAAGCCTTCGCCGCGCAGTATGTCGACCAGCCGGTCATCCGACAGTGTGTCATCACTTTCCGCCGCGATCAGCCGGGCAATGCGGTCCTTCACCGCCAGCGCCGATGAAGCATCGCCGCCATCCGACGAACCGACCCCGCTGGTGAAGAAATAGCGCAGTTCGAACAGCCCGCGCTCGCATTGCAGATATTTGTTCGATGTCACCCGGCTGACGGTCGATTCGTGCATTTCGATGGCATCGGCGATGGTGCGCAGCGTCAATGGCTTCAACTGCCCGACGCCATGTTCGAAAAAACCGCGCTGCTGTTTCACCAGCTCGGTCGAAACCCGGACGATGGTGCGCGCCCGTTGGTCCAGTGCCTTCAACAGCCAGTTGGCGCTGTGCACGCATTCATTGAGGAAATTGTTGGTCGCCTTGTCCCCCGGCCCGGCGCCCGCCTCCAGCACCGCCTGATATTCACGGTCGATCAACAGCCGTGGCAGCGTCGCCTGGTTCAGTTCGATACGCCATTCGCCATCGTCACCGCGCAACACGAATACATCGGCGATGACAGGGCTGGCGCCTTCGCCGCCATAGCGCAAGCCAGGTTTTGGATCATATTGGCGCAATTCGCGGATCATGTCGGCCACGTCCTCGCGATCGACCTTGCAGGCGCGGACAAGCCCGTTGATATCGCCACGCGCCACCATTTCCAGATTGGCGAGCAGCGCCGCCATCGCCGGATCGCAGCGATCCGCCTCCACGGCCTGGATGCGCAGGCATTCGGCGAGGTTGCGCGCCCCGACGCCAGTCGGCTCGAAGCTGTGGATGACCACCAGCACCGCCTCGACTGCGGGCGTTTCAAGGCCCAGCCGGTCGGCGATATCGTCGATTGGTTCGCCAAGATAACCGGCCTCGTCGATCAGATCGATGATGTGCCGCGCGATGACCAGTTCGGCGCCGGCAAAGGCGGCGCTGGCCTGTGCCGACAGCACTTCCGAAAGCGACGCGCCGGCGGCGGCGAAACTGTCGAAATCGGTTTCCTCGGCGGCGCCGCCGCTGGCCGGCGCGCCCCAATCGGCGCTGTCCCCGGCGCTGTCATGGTGGAATGTTTCGCCGGTATAATCGACATCGAGCGGCGTTTCAGTGCCCGCCGCCGCGCCGCCGCCAAGCAGCTGGTCGAGCCCGCTGGCACTCGGGTCTGCCACCACGACATCGGGCGCCGTCGGCGTTTCCACGGCATCGCCGCCATCGCCGGCACTGAGCAACGGGTTCTTGTCCAGTTCCTCGCCGATATAGGCCTCAAGCTCGACATTGGTCAGCGCCAGCAGCTTGATCGCCAGCTGCAACTGCGGTGTCATCACCAGTTGTTGCGATTGGCGCAGCTCGAGGCGGGGACCAAGGGCCATCGGGCGCCCTAAAGGCTGAAATCCTCGCCGAGATAGACCCGGCGCACGGTTTCATCGGCGACCAGCGCCTGGGGCGTGCCTTCGAACAGCACCCGGCCATCGTAGATGATGCAGGCGCGATCGACGATTTCCAGCGTTTCGCGGACATTATGGTCGGTAATCAGCACGCCGATATCGCGATCGCGCAATTGCACCACCAGCGCGCGGATATCGGCGATGGAGATCGGATCGATGCCGGCAAAGGGTTCATCGAGCAGCATGATCGACGGGTTCGCCGCCAGCGCCCGGGCGATTTCGCAGCGCCGTCGTTCACCGCCCGACAGCGCCATCGCCGGCGCATCGCGCAGCCGGGTGATGTTGAATTCACCCAACAGCGATTCCAGCCGGGCCGCCCGCGCCGGCTTTTCGGGTTCCGAAACCTCCAGCACGGCAAGGATATTCTGTTCGACGGTCATGCCACGGAAAATCGAGGTTTCCTGCGGCAGATAGCCAAGGCCCAGCGCGGCGCGACGGTACATCGGCAGGCCGGTGATGTCATGGCCATCGAGCAGGATGCGGCCTGAATCGGGCATGGCGAGGCCCATGATCGAATAGAAACACGTGGTCTTGCCGGCACCATTGGGGCCAAGCAGCCCGACCACCTCGCCGCGCCGCACCGACAGCGACACGTCGCGCAGCACCACGCGCTTGTCATAGCGTTTGCCGATGCCATCCACCGACAGGCCGCGCGCCACGCCTTCGTGCGCCAGAGCCCGCGCCGCCACCAGTGCAGCGGATTCGGCGCCTGCCAGCGTTCCTGTCATCAGGTCGATATCGGCCATTACGTCTCTTTCCGGCTCCCGCCTCGCGCCCTGTTTCGTTGCCGCCACGCGCGATAGCCGATTGGTTGACCAATTGGCGCGATTTTTGCATGGCCGGCGCAAACTATCGCGATTTGCCGCCTGTGCAAAGGGCTCGACTCAGTCGAACACGTTGAATCGACGCCATCGACGGGCGATTCAACGCAAAATCTGCCGCAACGCAGCATTGCACAGGTGTCGCCCTGCTACCGTCGCCCTTTTTACCCTGACCTGTCGCCTTGCCCGCACCGGAACGCCCCCCGGCTTGCGCGCGCCGCCGATCCGGTCAAAAGCACGCGCCACCATGACCATGATCCTTTTGCTGTTCGTCGCCGGCCTATGGGCTGGCACCCAGAATGCCCTTGCCGGCGGCGGCTCGTTCATCACGCTGCCGGCGTTGATCGCGGCTGGGCTGGACCCGAAACTTGCCAACATCACCTCGACAATGGCGCTGTTCCCCGGCCAGATCACCACCGGCTGGGCCGGGCGCTCGCTGGTGGCCGGTGCCGAGCGCCTGTCTTTCCGCACGCTGGCGATCATCAGCTTCATCGGCGGGATCGGTGGTGCCGTACTGTTGCTTTATACGCCTACCCGCACCTTTTCGGTGATGGTGCCGTGGCTGGTTCTGGCCGCCACAGGCCTGTTTGCCTGGTCGACCTATGGGCCAAAGCCCAAGGCCAGCAGCGAACCGCCCCCCGCCTGGGTTTCGGCGATCATCCAGTCGATCATCGCGCTGTATGGCGGCTTTTTCGGTGGTGGCGCCGGCATCATGACGCTGGCGGCGCTCACCCTGGCGCGGATGCCGGTGCGCAATGCGGCGGGCACCAAGAACGTGCTGTTGTCTTTGGCCAATCTGTCGGCGGCGGCGGTGTTCGCCGTGTCGGGCAAGGTTGCCTGGCTGCACGCGCTGGTCATCGGCGCCGGCGCGATGGCCGGTGGTTATCTCGGTGCCCGCGCGCTGAAGGTGCTGCCCGAACGCTTCATCAAGACCGGCGTCATCGTCATCGGCGTTGCGCTGACCATCGCGTTGTTTGTGCGGGCTTCCTGACGCCGCGCCGTTCAAAAGTCCGCTACCGCCGCTGGCCGTTCTCGTCGATCAGCACCTCGCGGCGGCCGACATGGTCGGGTTTCGAGACGAACCCATCCTGTTCCATCTGTTCGATCAGCCGCGCGGCATTGTTGTAGCCGACGCGCAATTGCCGCTGCAGATAGCTGGTGGAGGCCTTTTGCGCCTGGGCGATGATATCGATGGCCCGGGCATAATTATCGGCTTCGTCATTCGTACCTGCGCCTGCGCCGCCACTGCCGCGCCCGCCGCCGCTGCCCAGCCCGCCGCCTTCCAGCCCCCATTGCCCGTCGATATCGGTCGGGTCCTCGGTCACCGCATCGACATAGCTCGGCATGCCCTGCCGCCGCCAATGCTCGGCGACCGCCTCAACCTCGTCATCGGTGACGAACGGCCCGTGCACGCGGGTCAATTGCTTGCCGCCCGACATCCACAGCATGTCGCCCTTGCCCAGCAATTGTTCGGCGCCCTGTTCACCCAGGATTGTGCGGCTGTCGATCTTGCTGGTCACCTGGAAACTGATCCGCGTCGGCAGATTGGCCTTGATGACGCCGGTGATGACATCCACCGACGGCCGCTGCGTCGCCATGATCAGGTGGATGCCCGCCGCCCGCGCCTTCTGTGCCAGCCGCTGGATGAGGAATTCGACTTCCTTGCCTGCCGTCATCATCAGGTCGGCGAGTTCATCGACGACGATGACGATCAGCGGCAGGGTTTCCAGATCGAGCACTTCCTCCTCGATGATCGGCAGTTCGGTTTCCGGGTCCCAACCGGTCTGCACGCGGCGGATGAACGGTTTGCCGGCGGCGCGTGCCTCCGTCACCTTCTGGTTGAAATTGGCGAGGCTGCGCACGTTGATCGCCGACATCTGGCGATAGCGGTCCTCCATCTGTTCCACCGCCCATTTCAGCGCGCGAATGGCCTTGGGCGGATCGGTAACCACCGGCGACAGCAGGTGCGGAATGCCGTCATAGGTTTTCAATTCCAGCATCTTGGGATCGATCATGATCAGCCGGCACTGCGCCGGCGTCAGCCGGAACAGCAGCGACAGGATCATCGCATTGAGCCCGACGGACTTGCCCGAACCGGTGGTGCCGGCGATGAGCAGATGCGGCATCGGCGCCAGATCCGCGATCACCGGTTCGCCCGAAATATCCTTGCCAAGGATCAGCGGCAGCGTCGCCGATCGATCCTCGAATGCCTGCGAACCGAGCAATTCCGACAGGCTGACCATTTCACGCGTCAGATTGGGCAATTCGATGCCGATGACGTTCTTGCCCGGCACCACCGCGACGCGCGCCGACAGCGCCGACATCGACCGCGCGATATCATCGGCGAGACCGATCACCCGCGATGCCTTGATGCCTGGTGCCGGTTCCAACTCGTACATCGTCACCACCGGGCCGGGGCGCACTTCGCCGATGCGCCCGCGCACGCCGAAATCCTCCAGCACGCCCTCCAGCAACCGGGCATTCTGTTCCAGGCTGGCGGCGTCGATCTTGCGCGCCGGGCCGGTCGGCGGCGGGCGCAGCAACGACAGGCTGGGCAAAATGTCGCCGCCGCCCATGTCGAGGACCGATTGGCGTTCCTTCTGTCCGCGCTTGCCGGGGGCGGGGCGGCTTTGCGGTTCGACCACAATGGCGCGCGGCGCCGCCGGCTGCGCGTCTGCCATGACGTCATCATCGCCGTCATCGTCACGCGGCGCTGTGCGGCGGATGGCGCGAGGCGCTGCCACATAGGCGTCATTGTCGGCATCATCCCCGGCATCGCCGCGGCGGAACAGCCCGGCCAGCCCCGCCACATCGGCAATGGCCAGCCCTGTGCCCCATCCGACCAGCGCCAGCCCGAGCGGAACAAGCAGCACGGCAAGCAGCAACCCCACCGAAACCCCTTCCAGCAGGGTGGTTTCACCCAGCACCATCGCACCCTTGCCCGCCAGGATGCCGATCAGGCCGCCCGGCCCCGCCGGCGCGCCGATGTCGCCCATATCGACTGCGCCCGCCGCCGCCGCCAGCGCCAGCACCCCGGCCAGCGTCGCCAGTGCCGCGCGCCGCACCGGATACGGCCGGTCCCGCAGCAGCCGCAGCCCGGCGACCACCAGCGCCGGGGCCAGCAGCAGCGATGACCAGCCGACCAGTTGCAGCATCAGATCAGCCACATGCGCGCCGATGCTGCCCAGCGGGTTGGTCGCGGCGCGGCCGGTTACCGTGTTGAACGACGGATCGAGCGACGAATAGCCAAGGATTGCGACCACCAGCGCCGCCGCGACAGCTATCAGCGCGAGACCTGCCACGCCCAGACCGGTGCGGCGCATGATGGCCTTTGCGGCATCGGCGAGCGCCGCCATGCGACCCTGCTGTGGCGCATGGCGCGGCTCCGGCCCGGCGCCGGGCCGATTCTTGCCGCCCGATGTTGCCCGAGCGGCGCCGCTTGTGGCGCGTGTCGCCATGCTCGTCCCCTTTGGCCCGGCGTCAGAAACCCGGGCGAATCCCGTTACACGGCCCAAATATGTTCACGCTTTGGACCCCAGGCGACAAGATGACCTACGCGGAGTCCGGGGTCAAGTATCGCGACTGGACATCATGTCCGCTTGGGGCGGGCCGAAAGATGCGCTAATCCGGCTGCATGAACGCAGATGTCATCATTATCGGCGGTGGGCTGATTGGTTCCACCCTGGCGCTGGCGCTGGCGCGGCACGAGGTTTCCAGCATCGTTGTCGATGCGCAGGATCTTGATACCACCACGCTACCGGCCTTTGATGGCCGCGCCAGCGCCATCGCCAGCGCTTCGGCGCGGATGCTGCGGGCGCTGGGGCTCGGCGATGTGCTCGACAAATATGGCTGCGCCATTCGCGGCATCCGCGTCACCGATGGCACCGCGCCGCAATTCCTGCACTTCGATGCCGGCGATGATGGTGATCCGCTCGGCATCATGGTGGAAAACCGGCTGCTGCGCGTTGCCTTGCTCGATGCGGTGCGCGCTGCGCCGCTGGTGACGCTGGTCGCCCCGGCGACGGTCGCGTCGCTGGTCCGCGATGGCCATGCCGCGACGCTCACGCTTGCCGATGGCCGGGTGTTCACCGCGCCGCTGGCCATCGCCGCCGATGGCCGCCGTTCGCAGACCCGCGAAGCCGCCGGCATCCGCATGGCGAGCTGGACATACCCCAATGCCGCGCTGGTAACCATGGTGGCGCACAGCGTGCCGCATGGCGAAATCGCCTGTGAATTGTTCTACCCGTCCGGCCCCATGGCGCTGTTGCCGATGATCGATACCGATGATGGCCGGCCGCGTTCCGCCATTGTCTGGACTGTCGATGCCAGCGCCGCCGCCGGCGCCCGCAAGCTGGGGCCAAAGGCACTCGCCGCCGAAATCGAGGCACGCATCGACGGTACGCTCGGCGATGTCGAGGTCATCGCGCCGCAGGTGGTCTGGCCGCTTGGTTACCATCATGCCGCCAGTTATCAGGCCGAACGCCTGCTGTTGATCGGCGATGCGGCGCACGGCATCCACCCGATCGCCGGGCAGGGGCTGAACATGGGTTTCCGCGACGTCGCCGCGATGGTTCAGGTTCTGGTGGAGGCTGCTCGCACCGGGCAGGACCTTGGCGCCCCCGATGTGCTTTCGCGGTTTTCGGCGTGGCGGCGGCTGGATAATTCGATGGTCGGCGGTGTTACCGACAGCCTGAACCGGCTGTTCGCCATCCCCGGCCGGCTGCCGTCGCTGGTGCGCCGCATCGGCCTCGCCGGGGTCGAGCGGTTGCCGCCGCTGAAGGCCCGCTTCATGGCCGAAGCGCGCGGCGAAACCGGCACCCTGGCGGCGCTGTTGAAGGGCGAACTGGTTTAGCTTCCCCTAGTGCGCTGATTGCGCCGCTGGTGCCTCCGCCTGCATTTTTTCGATTGATTTGAACAGGTCGCGGACCCGGTCCCGTTTGACAAAGGGTGTCGTCAGGAACCGGTCGATCACCGCGTTGAAGCGCACCGGGTCGTCATAGGGCACCATGTGCGTCGCATCTGGCAGGATCGCCAGCTGGGCGTTGGGCAGGCTGTGGTAGATCAACAGCGTATGGGCATCGCTGATCGCATCATGATCGCCGGCCATGACCAATGTCGGCGCGTCGATATTCGCGAGCGATGCAGGCGCGATATGGGGTTCGTCCTGATCCAGAGCCTCCACGCGCCCGGCGCGCGTCGCCCGATCGGGGGGCTGTGCGCCCTCCGGTGCAAGCGCTGCCGTGAAAGCGGGATCAACGCCTGAGGGATCAAGGTTGCCGGCCATCGCCACGATTCGGCGAACCTGCCCGGGGTGCCGCTGCGCCAGCAGCAGCGCTTCGATCGCGCCATCGCTCCAGCCCACGACATCGGCGGGCGGTGCGTGGACATGGGTCAGCAGCGCGGAAAGATCATCGGCCATTGCTTCAAAGGTCAGTGCCATCGGGCTGTCGCCGGATTGGCCATGGTCGCGGCTGTCCATGCTGATGACGCGATACTGGCGGCTGAAATGCGCAATCTGGGCCGCCATCGAACCGATGCTGGCGCCATTGCCGTGGACCAGCAGCAGCGGTGGCCCGGCGCCGTGGATCTCGTAGTAAAGCCGCACGCCGTCATGGACGAAGCTGGCACCGGCGGCGGCATCATGGCCATAGCGGGCGGCGTGATGTGCAGGCGGCGGCGTTGGCGGGTTCGGCGGCGCAGCGGATGCGACCTCGGCAAGTGCCAGCAATGCGATTGACCATATCTGCATGCCATCGATCCCGATTGTGGCCTGTCACTCGATCGGCGGAAATTCGCGCGCTGCCTCGATCAGCAAAATCGGCACCCCGTCGCGGATCGGGTAGGCGAGGCCGGCGCGGTCGGCGACAAGTTCCTGACGGTCCCGATCGTACCTGAGCGGCGTCCGCGTCATCGGGCAGACGAGAATGGCCAGCAATTTTGCATCGATTTCGGGCTGGTTCACCGGGGCGCGCTCACTGCAGCGTCGGCCGCTCGTCGCCGTCCGTGCCTTGTGCAAAGGTCATCAGCGCGGTCAGCGTTGCGGCGCGGTCGGCGAGATCCTCGGCCTCCAGCAGCGCCTGTTTTTCGGCCGGATCGAACGGGCAGACGCTGGACAGCGTCGTCACCAGCGATTCATCGTCCGCGGTCTTCACCGCTTCCCAATCGGCGGACAGGCCCTGCCCGTCCAGATAGGCCTTCAGCACATCCTCCAGCCCGGCGCGGGCGGCGACGGCGAGTGGTGCCGGTTCGCCGCGATCATCGCCAAAGCCATCATAATCGGCCATCACCTGCCGATAAGGGGTGGTGCGATCGAGCTCGGCCTGGATGCGGAACCGCGATACGCCGGTCAGCGCGATCAGCATGCGGCCATCATCGGTTTCGCGAAAATCCGAAATCCGGCCGAGGCAGCCGATATCGTACAGCGGCGGCGGATCGCCATCGACGCGCGGCTGGATGATGCCGATGATGCGGTTCGCGGCGCCACTCGCCGCCATCGCATCGCGCACCATGGCGAGATAGCGCGGTTCGAAAATGTTCAACGGCAACAAACCGCGCGGCAGCAGCAGCGCGCCGCTGAGCGGAAACACCGGCACCGAGGCGGGCAGGGGTTCGGCGGCCTGGCTCATAGGGTTCGATTCATAGCGAATGGCTCACGAAAACAGGATCGAGCGCAACCGGGCGCGCACCTTGATGCTCCAGGCATCGCCGACGCCATTGGCCTCGAACAGCTTCAGCAGCATCGCCTGGGCTGCCGCATCATTCCATTTGCGATCGGCGGCAACGATGTGCAGCAGGTGATCGGCGGCGGCATCGCGATCACCACGCGCCAGCAGGCCGCCGGCCAGTTCCAGCCGCAGCGCATGATCATCGGGATTGGCTGCAACCTGCGCCTCCAGCCCGGCCAGATCATCGACCGGTGCCGCCGCCGATGCCAGCGCCAGCGCGGCGCGGGCGCGCCCGACATCGGCATCCTTTGAATCCTCGGCAACACCCGCCAGCGCCGTCGCGGCGTCTTCGACATGGCCACCGGCGAGCAGCGCCTGCGCATGTTTCCCGGCCAGCCCCTCGCGGTCCGGCAGTTCGCGGACCAGTGCGCCGAACATCGCGGCTGCATCATCATGCGCCCCCGATGCGCTGGCGGCGTCGGCGGCCTCGATCATCGCGGTAATCTGGGCCTCGGCATCGGCTTCGCCGGCGGGCAGCGGCGCCCCGGCGAGCAGCCGTTCGACAAAGGCCGTCAACTCACGCTCGCCCAGCGCCCCCTGGAAACCATCCACCGGCTGGCCGTTCAAAAAGGCATAGACGGTCGGGATCGACTGGATGCGGAATTGCGACGCCAGCGTCTGGTTGGCATCGACATCGATCTTCACCAGCTTGACGCGCGGCGCATAGGCAGCGGTGACCCGCTCCAGCAGGGGAGTCAGCGTCTTGCACGGGCCGCACCATTCCGCCCAGAAATCGACGAGCACCAGCGCATCCTTCGACGCATCGACGACATCGCGGCGAAACGCCTCGACGCTGGCTTTTTCGGTGGCGGCGGTGGCAAGGCTGGCCAAGGGACGACTCTTCGATGTTGTTGCGGTTGATTGCCGGCATATGGGGGCAGGCGGACGGATTTGCCAAGGGTCGCCGTCCGCGCAGGTGCCGGCAGACGGCTATTCCGGACGGGACATCCGGCCACGCAGCGGCATTTGCCAGCGCGGCTGGGTAATAGAAAAATAACTTAATTCAAGTATCGTTCTGGGTGCGTAAGTAGATGGGGAAAGTTGATTCGCGGTGTGAATAAAAGTTCGCAGCGTAGTCTCGTATGAATTTTTGCCGGATTTGCACAAAAAACTGGAGGCGTTTTTATATTTGGGGGCAATACTTTCGGATTATAACAATAATAAGGGTCGCTTGCTGACGATAGGTTCATCATCTATTGAAAAGGGATAAGCGAATGCCGAAAATTGATATTCAAGCTCTTCGCGCCGAACTGATTACCAAGGCCGCCGCTTGGCAACCTCGACAATCCAGATTTTCAGACATGAGCGATGCGTCCAAAAAGGCGCTGCTGGGGGTTGTCATCGATCAGGCCGCGCTGACCGCCGCCATGGCCGCACCACCCCAGGTGTCGGCGCCCAATTTTGCCCCTGCCGTTGATTGGCGCAACCGTGGCGGCAACCATGTCACGCCGCCAAAGGACCAGGGCGGCTGCGGTTCCTGCGTGTCCTTCTGCACGACCGGCCTTGTTGAATCGATGGCGTCCATCGAAAAGGGTGAAAAGCTCGATCTCGCCGAGGCAGATCTGCATTTCTGCTCGTCGCATGGGGCAAATTGCAATGGCTGGTGGCCGGATCAGGCGCTCGGCCAGATCAAGTCGCGCGGCATCCCGGATGAAGCGGCGTTCCCTTATGCATCGGCCTTTACCGGCGCCGGCGGTGCGCCCGTGTGCAAGGTTGTGGCCGATCGCGACGCCCGCGCCGTGAAAATCGGTTCGTTCGGTGCGCTGGCCAGCGTTGTCGATCGCAAGAACCATCTGTCCAATATCGGCCCCTGTTCGGCCGTGCTGGAGGTGTATGACGACTTTTTCTCCTATGGCACCGGCGTCTATTCGCACGTCAGCGGCGGCCTGGCCGGCCTGCACTGCGTGCTGGTCATCGGTTATTCCGAATCCGAACAATGCTGGATCTGCAAGAACAGCTGGGGCACCGGCTGGGGTGATGGCGGCTATTTCAAGATCCGCTATGGCCAGTGCAAGATCGACACCGAATTTCCCTTTCACTGGGCACGGCAGGTCGCAATTCCGGGTCGCAAATGGCACGGCTGGGAAGATCTGGGCGGCATCATCACGTCGCGCCCGCAGGCGGTGTCCTGGGCAAAGAACCGCATCGACGTGGTCGCGCGCGGCACGGATTCGGCGGTCTGGCATCGCTGGTGGGATGGTGGGTCGTGGCGCGGCTGGGAATCGCTGGGCGGCTTCATCCACGGCGCTCCCGCCATCTGTTCCTGGGCGTCGGGCCGTCTCGATATCTTTGCGATAGGCGGCGATCACAAGCTGTATCACAAATGGTTCCAGGGCGGCTGGAGCGGCTGGGAATCGCTTGGCGGTTTCCTGACCTCGGAGCCGGCGGCGGTTTCCTGGGGCAATAATCGCATCGATGTTTTCGCGCGCGGCGGCGACAATGCGATGTGGCACCTGTGGTGGGATGGCGCCTGGCACGGCTGGGAATCGCTCGGCGGCGGACTCAGCTCGGCACCGGCGGTATCGTCCTGGGCGTCAAAGCGACTCGACACCTTTGTGCGCGGCAACGATAGCGCGCTGTGGCACAAATGGTGGGACGGTACCCGCTGGAGCGGCTGGGAATCGCTGGGCGGCGTGCTCACCGACGCACCGGCCGCCGCAAGCTGGGGGCCGAACCGAATCGATGTCTTCTATCCCGGCCAGAACTTTCACATGTGGCATAAATGGTGGGATGGATCGCACTGGAGCGGCGAAGAAGATCTGGGCGGCATCTTGTCGTCCGGCGTCGGCGTTTCCGCCTGGGCAGCCAATCGGCTGGATACATTCGTGATGGGCACGGATAGCCATATGTATCACAAATGGTTTGACTGATCGCGCGCCCGGCCCGGCACCATCGCCGGGCCGGGGTTCGCCCCGGCAACCAAGGTCGCGCCGCGAAGATCGCGACAACCCTCATGCGAAAGGCCGCGACATGCCGATCGATGTACAGGCAATTGCGGGAACCCCCGTCGATATCAGCCTCGAACGCTACGCCACCGCCGGCTATGCGTGGGAGATCCAGGAAAAGCCGCAGGGCATCGAGATTACCGAGACGTCGGCACCGCCAGCGCCGACGGCAGCACCCGGCAGCCCGGCCCGCCAGATATTTCACATCACGGCCAGCAAGGCTGGAACCTACACGATCGTGCTGGCCAACAAGCGGCGGTGGGAATCGACGCCGCAGCGTATCGAAACCGTGACGGTAACGGCAAAGTAGCCGGCCGATGCGCCGCAACCGTCTTTTGCGCTTGCGCAGCGCTGTGGGGCCGTGATAGTCGCGCCGCTCGCCACGGGGTACTGCCCCATTGGTCGAGCGGGCGTAGCTCAGGGGTAGAGCGCAACCTTGCCAAGGTTGAAGTCGAGGGTTCGAATCCCTTCGCCCGCTCCAGCCGCAGTGCGGCTGGCAGCAAGCGCAGCTTGCAACAGACTCACACAAGGCCGGCCAGCGATGCGCTTGGCCCTTCGCCAAGCGAACTCGTCTGACGTCTGTCGCGGCTTTGCCGCGGCTCTTCCCCTTACTTTCCTGCTACAATTCTGGCTCTCTGCGCCTAAACTCCCCCAAAACAGCAAATGGCCAGGACCAAATCATGAACCCCAACGCCGAATTCGACATCATCGTCCATGGCGCCACCGGCTTCACCGGCCGCCTTGTCGCCGAGCATCTCCATACCCGCTATGGCAACGCCGGCCCGGTCAAATGGGCGATGTCGGGCCGCTCCGCCGCCAAACTCGCCGAAGTCCGCGATCTGATCGGCGCCGCCGCCGACACCCCGCTCATCGTTGCGGATGCCGCCGATCCGCAATCGCTCGCCGCCATGGCAAGCCGCGGCAAGGCGGTCATCACCACCGTCGGGCCGTATCAGCTTTACGGCGAGCCCCTGGTCGCCGCCTGCGCCGCCGCCGGCACCGATTATCTCGATCTGTCGGGTGAGCCTTCGTGGATGGCCGCGATGATTCCCGCCCATGAAGCTGCGGCAAAGGCCAGCGGCGCGCGCATCCTGTTTTCCTGCGGTTTCGATTCGATTCCGTTCGAGCTGGGCGTTTTCTACACGCAAAGCCTCGCCCGCAAACATCTCGGCGGTCCGGTGCCCTATATCGGCGGCCGGGTGCGGGACATGAGCGGCGGGCTGTCGGGCGGCACCGCAGCCAGCGGCCGCGCCACCATGGAGGCGGTGCAGAAGAATCCGGCGTTGATGGCGGTGTTGTTCGATCCGTTCGCGCTGACGCCCGGTTTCAAGGGCCCCGAACAGCCGCGCGGCGACAAGCCCCGCCATGACGACAATATCGACGCCGATGTCGGCCCGTTCATGATGGCGGCGATCAACACCAAGAATGTCCACCGGTCCAACCTGCTGCAGGGCCACCCCTATGGCGAAAATTTCACCTATGACGAGATGGCGATCATCAAGCCTAGCACCCAGACCGAGTTTCCGTCGCTGACCGGCGACAATGTGCCAAAGCCCGGCGAAGGCCCGAGCAAGGCCGAACGCGAGGCCGGTTTCTATGACCTTTTGTTCGTCGGAGTCGCCGCCGATGGCCGGCAGGTGCGCGGCGCCGTGCATGGCGACAAGGACCCGGGCTATGCCTCCACCGCCAAGCTGATCGCCGAAACCGCGCTGTGCCTTGTCCAGCAATCGCCGCAGGTGCCGGGCGGCATCTGGGTGCCGGGCGCTGCCATGGGGCAAAAGCTCGTCGACCGACTGCAGGCGCACGCCGGGCTGACGTTCACCGACGAGACCGCCTGATTCTCTGCAGGTGTATTGGTGGCCGGAATGGTGTTAGTTGCCCCTGAAATGTCCGGCCACCATGATCATCAAGACGGCCACTCGCACGGCCATTCGCACGCGCCAGCGGGCGGATTCGGCCGTGCCTTTGCCATCGGCATCGCCATCAATCTTGCCTATGTCGTCGCCGAAGCCGGCGCAGGGCTGGCCACCGGCTCCATCGCGCTGCTCGCCGATGCCGGGCATAATCTGTCGGACGTGCTCGGGCTGGGCGTCGCCTGGGCGGGGATCAGCCTGTCGGCCCGCCCGGCCAGTGCCCGCTTTACCTATGGCCTGAAACGCAGCGGCATCCTCGCCGCGCTGGCCAATGCGGTGTTCCTGTTCATCGCCTGTGGTGCCATCGCCATCGAAGCGGTGCAGCGATTGGGCAACCCGCAACCCATTCCCGGCGGCACGGTGATGATCGTTGCCGCCATCGGCATCCTGGTCAACGGCATCACCGCCGCCTTGTTCGCACGTGGCCGCAAGGGCGATGTCAACATTCGCGGTGCCTATCTGCACATGCTCGCCGATGCCGGCATATCGGCGGCGGTAGTGGTATCGGGCTTTCTCATTCTGAAGACCGGGCAGAACTGGATCGATCCGGCGCTCAGCCTGATCGTTGTCGCCGTCATCGTGCGCGGCACCTGGGGGCTGCTCCGCGAATCCACGGCGATGGCGCTTGATGCGGTGCCGGCAGGCATCGATTCGACGGCGGTTGCGGCCTTTCTGAAGCGCCGTCCCGGCGTTGCGGCAGTGCATGATCTGCACATCTGGCCGATGGGTACCGCCGCGACGGCGTTGACCGCGCATCTGGTCATGCCCGAAGGCCACCCCGGTGATGCGGCGCTGGCGACGCTGGCGCATGATCTGGAACATGATTTCGGGATCGGCCATGCCACCATACAGGTCGAAACCGGCGAGGCCGATTGTGCCCGGGTTGCCTGCGCCTGAATCGGGCACCTGAATCGGCAAACAGAATCGGGCTTTACGGCAAAATCACAGGTAGCACCGGGCTTGCTGCGGGTTTAACAGGCCGAAATGCGCATCATCGATCATTATATCGGCGGCAAGTCCGTCTCGTCCGGCACACGCAGCAGCGATGTCTTCGATCCCAATGCCGGTACCGTGCAGGCGCAGGTCCGCCTCGGCGACGCAGCGACGCTGGAACAGGCCGTCGCCGCCGCCCGTGCCGCGCAACCGGCCTGGGCGGCGACCAACCCGCAGCGGCGTGCGCGGGTGATGTTCAAGTTCAAGGAACTGGTCGAGGCCGAAATCGACAGTCTGGCCCATATGCTGTCGATCGAGCACGGCAAGGTGCTCGCCGATTCGCGCGGCGACGTGCAGCGCGGGCTTGAGGTCATCGAATTCTGCTGCGGCATCCCGCATGTGCTGAAAGGTGAATATACCCATGGTGCCGGCCCCGGCATCGATATTTACGCGCATCGCCAGCCCATCGGCATTGGCGCCGGCATCACGCCGTTCAACTTTCCGGCGATGATCCCGATGTGGATGGCCGGGGTCGCCATCGCCACCGGCAACGCCTTTATCCTGAAACCATCGGAACGTGACCCCAGCCTGCCGGTCCGCCTTGGCGAATTGTTCCGCATGGCCGGGCTGCCCGATGGCATTTTCGCGGTCATCAACGGTGACAAGGAAATGGTCGACGCGATCATCGATCACCCGGATATCGGCGCGATCAGCTTTGTCGGCTCGTCCGATGTGGCGCATTATATCTCGCAGCGCGGCTGGGCCAACGGCAAGCGCGTGCAGGCGATGGGCGGCGCCAAGAACCACGCCGTCGTCATGCCCGATGCCGATCTTGATCAGGTGGTGCGCGATCTCGCCGGCGCCGCCTTCGGTTCGGCGGGGGAACGCTGCATGGCGCTGCCCGTCGTCGTACCGGTCGGTGCCGAAACCGCCGAACAATTGCGCGCCAAGCTGCTGCCGGCCATCGCCGCGCTGCGTATCGGCATCTCGACCGATCCAGAGGCCGATTACGGCCCGGTCGTCACTGCCGCGCACAAGGCGAAGATCGAATCCTATATCCAGATGGGCGTCGATGAAGGTGCCGAGCTTGTCGTCGATGGCCGTGGCTTCACCCTGCAAGGCCATGAAGGCGGCTTTTTCGTCGGCCCGACGCTGTTCGACCATGTGAAGCCCGCAATGAAATCGTACCAGGAAGAAATCTTCGGCCCGGTTTTGCAGATCGTTCGCGCCGTCGATTTCGAGGAGGCGCTGCGACTGCCGTCCGCCCATCAATATGGCAATGGCGTCGCCATCTTCACGCGGAACGGCCATGCGGCGCGTGAATTTGCATCAAGGGTTAACGTCGGCATGGTCGGCATCAACGTGCCGATCCCGGTGCCGGTGGCCTATCACAGCTTTGGCGGCTGGAAACGCTCGGCCTTTGGTGACATCGGCCAGCACGGCATGGAAGGCGTGCAATTCTGGACCAAGCGCAAGACGGTGACCGGCCGCTGGCCCGATGGCGGCGTGGGGGATACCGGCAGCGCCTTTGTCATCCCGACGATGGGGTAACGATATGACCACCGAAACTCTCCTCGTCGAACAGCGTGGCGCCGTCACGTTGGTGCGCCTCAACCGGCCACAGGCGCTCAACGCGCTGAATTCGCAGGTGTTGGCGGACCTGATCGCGGTGTTCGCCGCCTATGATGCCGATGCGTCGCAGCGCTGCCTCGTCCTCACCGGCAGCGAAAAGGCCTTTGCCGCCGGCGCCGACATCAAGGAAATGTCGGAACAGAGCTTTGCCGAAATGTACGGCAGCAATTTCTTCGCCGGCTATGAACGCGTCACCGCCACGCGGAAGCCGTGGATCGCCGCCGTCAGCGGCTTTGCCCTTGGCGGCGGTTGCGAACTCGCCATGATGGCCGACATCATGATCTGTGGCGACAATGCCAAGTTCGGCCAGCCCGAAATCAAGCTCGCGGTCATCCCCGGTATGGGCGGTTCGCAACGCCTGGTCCGCGCCATCGGCAAGGCCAAGGCCATGGAGATGTGCCTGACCGGCCGCATGATGGGCGCCGCCGAAGCCGAAGCCGCCGGGCTGGTGGCGCGCGTCGTTCCCGCCGCCGATCTTGTCGCCGAGGCCCTCAAAATGGCCGCCGAAATTGCAGCCATGGCACCGCTTGCGGCCATCGCTGCGAAGGAAGCCATTAACGCCGCGTTCGAGATGCCGCTGGCGCAGGGTGTGAATTTCGAACGCCGGCTGTTCCACGGCCTGTTCGGTTCGGCCGATCAAAAGGAAGGCATGGCCGCTTTCATCGCCAAGCGCCCGGGCGCGTGGACGGGCAAGTAGCATATCTGTCATCCCGGGCTTGACCCGGGACCCAGCTATCTGCGCCCAAAGTACCCAAGAAAACTGGGTCCCGGGTCAATTCCGGGATGACAAGAAGGGATCGATCGAAATGGCTATCATCGCATTCATCGGGGTCGGCAACATGGGTGGCGGCATGGCGGCCAACCTTGCCAGCGCCGGCCACGAAGTCCGCGCCTTTGATTTGTCCGACGAAGCCGTCGCGCGCGCCGTTTCGCACGGCTGCACCGCTGCCAAATCGGCCCGCGCCGCCGCCACCGGGGCGGACGCCATCGTCACCATGCTGCCCGCCGGCAGCCATGTCGCCGCCGCCTATGAAGGCGCGCTGTTCGCAGCGGCAGACAAGGACGCCATCCTCATCGATTGTTCGACCATCGATGTTGCCACCGCCCGCAGCGTCGGGGACGCGGCGGCGAAAAAGGGCCTGAAAATGGTCGATGCCCCGGTTTCGGGCGGCACCGCGGCGGCCGATGCCGGCACGTTGACCTTCATGGTCGGTGGGCCGCAGCCGGCCTTCGAAGCCGCCGAGCCGATCCTCGCCAACATGGGCAAGGCGGTCATCCATGCCGGCAGCGCCGGCATGGGGCAGGCGGCGAAGATCTGCAACAACATGATCCTGGGCGCCACCATGGTCGCCACCGCCGAAGCATTCGTCCTCGCCGAAAAGCTCGGGCTCGATGCGCAGATTTTTTTCGACATCTCATCGAAAGCCAGTGGGCAATCATGGTCGATGACCAGCTATTGCCCGGTCCCCGGCCCGGTGCCGGCATCGCCCGCCAACCGCAATTACCAAGGCGGTTTCGCCACGGCGCTGATGCTCAAGGACCTGAAACTCGCTGTCGCCGCCGCAACGACGGCAGGCGCCAGCGTGCCAATGGGGGCACAGGCAGAAGCGCTGTACCAGATGTTCGCCAACAACGGCGGCGGCGGGTTGGATTTTTCGGCCATCCTGCGCTTCCTGCGCGGCGGCCAGTAAAGCGTCGTGCTACGGTAAACACCGCGCGATCACGGCAGCTTGGGCCTTGACGCGCGCCATTGATTGCCATTTTATTGCCCCGGGTCGTACGCAGGGGTATTCGATGCCAGTCTTTCGTCGCGGCCATATTGTGGCGGCCTGTTCCATTGCGCTCGCCCTCCCGATGCTGCCCGCCTGGGCAATGCCGCCGCTTTCTGCCTATGGCAGTACGCCATCGATCAGCCAGGTTGCGATTTCGCCCGACGGTGCGCGTTTTGCGGCGCTTGTCGGCGATGAAGACACGACCGAGGTCCAGATCCGCGCCATCCCCGGCAACGCCCTGATCAGCAGCACGCGCACCGGCAAGGCCAAGGTGCGCAGCCTGCAATGGGCCGGCCCCGATCACATGCTGGCGACCATTTCGACCACGGCCCTTGTGCCCGGCCTGTCCGGGCCGCGCCGCGAATGGTGGGCGATGACCGATTTCAGCCTGAAGGAAAACCGCTGGAAGGCGACGCTGGGGAATGTCGAAGGCGGCATGAACGTTATCCTTGGCAGCCCGACCCCCATCGATCAGAAGGGTCGGCCGCAACTGATCGCGCCGGGCCTCACATTTCCCCATGGCACGGGGGTGCTGACACTGCTGCGCGTCAACCTCGAAAGCGGCCTGACCCGCGTTTCCGAAGCCGGCAATGAAAACACCATCGATTGGCTGGTCGGTGCCGATGGCAAGGCCGTTGCCCGCGTCGACTATGATCAGCAAAGCGGCGAATGGGCGCTATTCCTGCGCCGCGCTGGCGGCAACTTCCACCGCGCCTATACCGAAACCGCGCTGCTCGACCACCCCGGCCTGGTCTCCTTCGGCAAGGACGCGGATTCGGTGCTCATCGAAACGCACAAAAGCGGCACTTGGGCGACCCATGCGATCGCCTTTGCCGACAACAGCATGTCCGATCCGCTGCCCGATCTCGATGGTGACGCGGTCATCACCGATCCGGCGACGAATTTCTACATCGGCAGCGTTGATTCAACGCTGGACGATGCCCAGTACAGCTTTCTGTCCGAATCCGATCAACGCATCTGGAATGGCGTTCGCAAGGCCTTTCCCGGCGAACTCGTCACGTTGAAAAGCTGGTCCGACGATCGCATGACGATCATCGTCGAGGTCGAAGGCGCAACCAATGGCGACGCTTTCTACATCGTCGATCGCAAGGCAAAATCGGCCCGTTATCTCGCGGATCGCTACAAGGACGTCCAACCCGAAGACCTGGGCAAGGTGGAAACGCTCACCTACAAGGCGGCCGACGGCACCGATATCCCGGCCTATCTCACCCTGCCCCCCGGCGCCGGTGCCACGCCAAAGGGCCTGCCGCTAGTCCTGCTGGCCCATGGCGGCCCCGAATCGCGGGATTCGCCGGGGTTCGACTGGTGGGCGCAAGCGCTGGCGTCGCGCGGCTATGCGGTGCTGCAACCACAGTTTCGCGGTTCATCGGGGTTCGGAACGCCGTTCCGCGACGCCGGCTTCGGGCAATGGGGCCGGCGCATGCAAACCGATCTGTCGGACGGTGTCCGCTTCCTCGCCAAGACGGGCACCATCGATGCAAAGCGCGTCTGCATCGTTGGCGCCAGCTATGGCGGCTATGCGGCGCTGGCCGGGGTGACGCTCGATCCCGGCGTATATCGTTGCGCTTCGGCGGTGGCAGGCGTCGCCGATCTGCGCCGGATGCTGCAAACCGAAGTCCGCGATACCGGTTCCAGCCGCAACAACACGCTGCGATACTGGAAGAAATTCATGGGGGCCAGCAGCGCCGGCGATCAATCCATCGATGCCTATTCCCCCGCCCGGCTGGCCGACAAGGTGACGGTGCCGGTGCAGCTTATCCATGGCAAGGACGATACCGTGGTGCTGTATGAACAGAGCCAGCTGATGGAAAAGGCCCTGAAGGCCGCCGGCAAGCCCGTCGAGTTCGTCACCCTGCCTGGTGAAGACCATTGGCTGTCCCGCGCCGCCACCCGCATCCAGATGCTGGAGGCAGTCGTCTCCTTCGTCCAACGCAACAACCCGGCCGCGCCGTTCAAGACCGCAAAGGCAGTTCCAGCGGCGCAGCCGCAAAACAACCCATCAGCGGCGCAATAGCCGCATCCCGCCTTCAAGCATGGCATTTTGCGCCCGGGCAAGCTAAGCGCCCGGGGGCCATGACCAAGCCCATCACCCTCGCCCTGCCCAAGGGCCGCATCCTGAAGGAAGCGCTGCCGCTGCTGGCCAGGCTCGGCATCGTGCCCGAACCGGATTTTTCGGACGACAACAGCCGGAAATTGATGTTCGCGACGTCGCGTGACGATGTCCGCATCATCCGCGTCCGATCGTTCGATGCGGCTACGTTCGTGGCGTTCGGCGCTGCCGAAATCGGCATTGCGGGCAATGACGTGCTGATGGAATTCGCCTTTACCGAGCTTTACGCCCCTGTCGATCTGGGTATCGGCCATTGCCGCCTGTCGGTGGCGCAGCCGGCCGCTCTGTCGGACGATATCCGCAGCCTCAGCCATGTCCGCGTCGCCACCAAATACCCCGGCATCACCCGCCGCCACTTCGCCGCCGCCGGGATCCAGGCCGAATGTATCAAGCTGAACGGCGCCATGGAGCTGGCGCCGCTGACCGGCCTTGCCGACCGCATCGTCGATCTGGTGTCCACCGGCAAGACGCTCGCCGAAAACGGCCTTGTCGAAACAGAGGTCATCGCCCAGGTCAGCAGCCGGCTGATCGTCAACCGCGCCGCGTTCAAGACCAATCCGGCGGTAGTGCCGATCGTCGAGGCCATCCGCGCACTTGTTGAGAAGCCAGATGCCGCTGCGGCTTGATTCGCGCGACGCAGGCTTTGCCGCTGCCTTTGCCGCTCTGGTCGCCGACCGGCGGGACAGCGGCGCCGATGTCGGCGCCGATGTGGCGCGCATCATCGCCGATGTGCGCGCCCGCGGCGATGCCGCCATCGCCGATCTGACGGCAAAGTTCGACCGCGTCGATCTGGACGCGCAGGGCTGGGAAATCCCCGCCGCCGATCTCGATGCGGCATTGGCCGGGCTGGAACCAGGCCTGCGGGCGGCGCTGGACATGGCCGCCACCCGCATCCGCGCCTTTCACGAACGCCAGAAACCCGCCGGCAATGACGCGACGGACGCAAACGGCGTGCGCACCGGCGTGCGCTGGAGCGCGGTCGAGGCCGCCGGGCTGTATGTGCCGGGTGGCCGCGCCGCCTATCCGTCGTCGGTTTTGATGAACGCCATTCCGGCGGTGGTCGCGGGCGTCGAAACGCTGGTCATGGTCACGCCGACGCCGGGCGGCACCGCCAATCCGCTGGTGCTCGCCGCGGCCCGGCTGGCCGGCGTGTCCCGCGTGTTCCGCATCGGCGGCGCGCAGGCGGTGGCGGCGCTGGCGCTGGGCACCGCCCGCATCCCGCGCGTCGATGTCATCACCGGCCCCGGCAACGCCTGGGTGGCCGAGGCCAAGCGCCAGCTTTACGGCATTGTCGGCATCGACATGATCGCCGGGCCATCCGAAGTCGTCATCGTGTCGGATGGCGGCTCCAACCCGGAATGGATCGCCGCCGATCTGCTCGCCCAGGCCGAACATGATCCGGTGGCGCAATCGATCCTGATCACCACCAGCGCCGCCGAGGCCAATGCGGTTGCCGCCGCCGTTTTGCGGCAATTGCCGACGCTGTCGACCGAGGCCGCCGCCCGGCAAAGCTGGAACGACTATGGTGCGATCATCCTCGTCCCCGATCTCGACGCCGCTTTGCCACTGCTCGATGCGCTGGCGCCCGAACACGCCGAATTGATGGTCGCGGAGCCGGATGCGCTGTTCGCCCGCATGCGTCACGCCGGCTCGGTCTTCCTTGGCCGCCACACGCCCGAAGCCGCCGGGGACTATCTCGCCGGGCCCAACCACGTCCTGCCCACCGGTCGCCGCGCCCGCTTTGCGTCAGGGCTGTCGGTCGTCGATTTCATGAAACGCACGACGTTCCTCGATTGCGGCCCGCAAGGCCTTGCCGCGATCGGCCCCGCCGGCGCCGCGCTCGCCGACGCGGAAGGCCTCGCCGCCCACGCCGCCTCGATCCGCCTGCGGCTACGGTAGCCCGCCTCCCGATTGCGGGGGAGACGAGAGACGCCCGCAGGGCGGCCCGGGTGAGGGTGTTTTCTCGGCTCGAAACGCTGTGTCAGCCCGCGTAAACCGCCCGTTCGAACGCCGACAGCACCGCAAACGCCCCCGGATCACCGAACGGCATGAACTGCATCATCAGAACGCCCGCCACATCCGCGGTGGGGTCGAACCAGTAATAGCTGTTGGCGATGCCGGCCCAGGCCTGGCTGCCAGCCGTCCGTCCGTCGGCGGTGGTTTCGGGGTTGATGAGGAAGCCCAGCCCCCATTTCGCGGTCATTTCGGGGAACCATTCCAGCGTGCTCGACATGCCGGGCACGGTGGTTTCCAGCACGCCGGCGCGCAAATCGCCGATCTGGTTGCGGGTCATTTCCGCAACGCTTTCGGGGGACAGGATGCGCGCGCCATCAAGGCTGCCGCCGTTCAACAGCATGCGCACGAACCGCATGTAATCGGCCGCT
>JBBQPR010000031.1:0-31338 GCA_038217075.1 Sphingomonadales bacterium | reverse complement strand
GGTCATCGAGCAGAACTTCGTCCTGCTGGCTGATGCCCGAACCCGATTTCCAGCGCGTGATATAGTGGAGGATGATCCACGGCAGGCCGATGAACAGCATGCCGACGATCGGAATGGCGATCAGTGCACCGTCGTCCATCGCCTCAACCTTCCGTCTTGCCGAGCCGGGCCTTCATGGCCTCCAGCTCGATCGAAACCGAATCATCGGCGGACAGCGCGGCAAATTCATCGGCGAGTGTGCGCGGCCCGTCGCCCAGCGACATCGCATCGGCGCGGCCCTCGGCCAGGTCGGCGCGGCGTTCCATGATCTCGAACCGGGCAAAGGCTTCCTCGACGCGCGGCCCCTTGGTCATCTCGATCATCCGCGACCGCTGGCTGGCGCTCTCGATACGGTTGAGAATGACGTTCTGGCGGGTGCGCGCCTCGCGCAGCTTGCCCTCCAGCTTGTGGATATCGGCTTCATTCAGCGCCAGGCCGTTGTTGAGTGCATCGACTTCACCCTGCATCTGCTCGGCAAAGCTGCGCGCCTTGGATTTCTCCACCAGCGCCGCCTTGGCCAAATCCTCGCGGCCCTTGCTCAATGCCAGCTCGGCCTTTTCGGCCCAGCTCGATTGCGCGGCTTCGGCGCGGATGATGGCGCGGCGCATCTCCTTCTGGTCGGCGATGGTGCGGGCGGCCGAGGCGCGAACCTCCACCAACGTTTCCTCCATCTCCATGATGATCATGCGGATCATCTTGGCCGGGTCTTCAGCCCGGTCGAGAAGATCGGTGACGTTGGCGGCGATGATATCGCGGGTGCGCGAAAAAATGCCCATGGTGTTGTTGCTCCAGTTCTTCAAATTGGGGGCCGGGAGGAGAGGGGGCATCCTCCCGGCCATCGTCACAAGGTTAGTACCCACGGACGATATTCGATTCGGCGGCAATATTCACCTGCGAAGCAGCAGGGGTGCCGGCAATTGCCGGACCGGCTGCGGCGACCAGAAAGGTGCCACCGATCAGCATCGCGGCAACAACGCCGATCGCGCTGCGCATAACCTGGTTGTTGAAAAAGTTGGTCATCTTGGTCTCTCCTGTTCGGCAACCCGCCGTGGCCGGCTGCCCATGCCAACAGCATTGCAAATGCCGTGCCAACTGACCGGAATCAGTCAACACATTGAAATTAAGCGATTAAATTTTTCCAGCGAAGAATTTTTGTTGTGAACTATTGCCAAAATTTGGGAAATCGCACTAACTTGCGGCATGGCGAAACCCGCGACATTGATCGGCTCGTCCTCGATCTTCCTCGATGCTGTCGAGCAGGCGTCTGCCGCCGCGCCGCTCAACCGTCCGGTACTGGTCATCGGCGAACGCGGCACCGGCAAGGAACTCGTCGCCGAACGTCTGCACCGCCTTTCCCCCCGCTGGGGCGGGCCGCTTGTGTCGCTCAATTGCGCGGCGCTGCCCGAAAATCTCATCGACGCCGAATTGTTCGGCTATGAAGCCGGCGCCTTTACCGGCGCGCAACGCGCCCGAGCCGGCCGATTCGAGGATGCCGATGGCGGCACCTTGTTCCTCGATGAAATCGCCACCCTCTCCGCCGCCGCCCAGGAACGCCTGCTTCGCGTCGTCGAATATGGCGAACTCACCCGCATCGGTTCCAACCGCGCCATCCAGGTCGATGTCCGCCTTGTCGGCGCCACCAACGAAGATCTGCCGCACCTCGTCGAATGCGGCCGCTTCCGCGCCGATCTGCTCGATCGGCTCAGCTTTGAAGTCGTCACCCTGCCGCCGCTTCGTGAACGTGCCGAGGATATCGAGGCGCTGTCCCTGCACTTTGCCCGCCGCATGGCCGCCGAACTCGGCTGGTCGCGTTTCCCCGGCTTCACCGCCAAGGTGACCGCCCTGCTCGACACTTACGCCTGGCCGGGCAATGTCCGCGAATTGAAGAATGTCGTCGAACGATCGCTGTACCGCTGGGGCGATGCCGAGTCGCCGATCGGTCGCATCATCCTCGATCCGTTCGAATCACCCTGGCGCCCGGCCCATCACCAGGCCAGTGCCACCGCCCGCGCCGCACAGGCTGGCAACCCCATCGCCAATGGCGCAGACCCGGCCGGGCCGGCCCCCGCGCCCGGCCCCGCCGCCAGCGCCATTGTCGACGATTTTCGCGCCGCCATCCTCGCCTATGAACGCGAAATCCTCACGACCGCCCTCGAACGCTGCCGCCACAACCAGCGCCGTACTGCCGCCGCACTTTCGCTCAGCTACGATCAGCTTCGCCACGCCCTGAAACGCCACGAACTGCTGACGACGGACGGCTGACCCGCGTCCAGAGCAATCAGCGGCCAAGGCGGAAACGCGCGTTTCCACGCTTCGGCCAGTCAGGCGCTTGCATTCGACGCCAGAAACAGTTTGCCAGCCGCCGCCGTTTCCGTCGAAAGGCCGATCGATCGCCATCCAACGACCAGCACACCTGTCGCAGCGCCAAACGCATCGGAGCCACAACATGGCCGCCCTGCCATTCTTCACCACCGACGTCTTTACCGAAACCCGCTTCGGTGGAAATCCGCTGGCGGTAATCATGGCCGATCCGACGCTCGACAGCGAAACGATGCAGGCCATCGCCGCCGAATTCAATCTGAGCGAGACCACTTTCGTGCTGCCCCCGGTCGATCCCGAGAACACCGCTGCGGTGCGCATTTTCAACCGCAAGGCGGAAATGGACTTCGCCGGCCACCCGATAGTCGGCACCGCCTTTGTGATGGCCAGCCAATCGCCCGATCTGAACGTCGCCACCTTCGAAATCGTGGCGGGCATTGTCGCCGTCACCATCGATCGGGATGCGAACGGCGCCCCAATCGCCGCGACGATCACGACGCCGCAACCGCTCGACATTGGTGAACCTATCGCCGCCGATGTGATCGAAAGCGTGCTGGGCCTGGACACGGGCGATGTCGTCACAACCACCCATCCGCCGCTCGTTGCCTCCAACGGCAATCCCTACATCATCGCCGAGCTGACCCGCGAAGCGCTGGGCCGCTGCACCCCCGACCTGCGCGCCTTCGCCGCCGCGCTTGCCGCGCGCCCACAGCTTGGCATCCGCTTTTCGGTGCACGTCTATCACCGGCAGGGCCGCACCCTGCGCGCCCGCATGTTCGCGCCATTGGCCGGTACCTGGGAAGATCCGGCCACGGGCAGCGCGAATGCCCCGCTCGCTTGCCTGCTGCTGTCGTTGGAGCCGGCGGCGGATGAAGCCACATTCGTCGTCCATCAGGGCGTCGAAATGGGCCGGCCAAGCCTGTTGCACGTCACCGCCCGCCGCAGCGCCCAGGGCATTTTCGCCAGCCTGCGCGGTTCCTGCGTGCCGGTCACAAAGGGCATTCTCACCATTTGAAGGCCAAGCGCCGCTGCCGCGAGCGAAGGGGCGCCCGCCGTACTCCCCTAATCCAGCTTCACACCATGTTTCTGCAACAACGGCGCCTGCGCCAGCGCGAACACCATCGTCGCCGCAGTCACACCCCATACCTTGAAATTCACCCACTGGTCGGTGGTCAGCACCTGCCGCGCCACTTCGTTCGCCGCCATCAGCGCGATGAAGAACAACGCCCAATTGCGGGTCAGCTTGGTCCAGCCGGTGTCGGTCAGCGATGGCAGCGCCTCGCCCAGTACCAATTTCAGATAGGATCGCCCGCGCGCCAGTCCGAACAACAGGATCGACGCGAACATGCCGTAAATCAGCGTCGGCTTCAGCTTGATGAAGCTGTCATCCTGCAGATACAGCGTCAGCCCGCCGAAAATCACCACGATCAGGCCGGTAAAGATCAGCATCGCCGGGATATGCCGGATTTTCCACCAACTGACCGCCATCGCCACGACCGTCGCCGCCATGAAAGCGCCGGTGGCGACGAATATGCCGCCAAACTTGCTCGAGACGAAAAACACCAGCAACGGCCCGAAATCGAGCGCGAGCTTCAGTCCGGCAGGCATTTTTTTGCGGGGCGCGCGAAGTTCCATGTTCCGCTCCCTAATCGCTTTCGCACGCCAGTGGAACAGCCCCGGCATTTCTGCTGGCGTGGGAGAAGGAGCCCGCCAAAGCGTTTTCCAGCCAGATGGCTTCATCTGGCGGTCAAGAAAACGCGGCAAACAAGCAACTGGAGCGCGGTTCTGATTCCATCAGGACCAAAAGCGCTCTAGCGTGCCGCCGGTGTCCGCCGAGCCTCTTGTCGCAACCGATCTTGCCTGCCGTCGCGGCGACCGCTTGCTGTTCGAAAACCTGTCCTTCCAAGTCGAGCCGGGCGGCGCGCTGCACCTTGAAGGCCCCAATGGCAGCGGCAAATCCAGCCTGTTGCGGCTGCTTGCCGGCCTGCTCGCGCCGGCAGGTGGCAGCATCGCGGGCGGCGGCGCGCGCGGTTTCCTCGGCCATGATGTGGCGTTGAAACCCCGCATGCGGCTCATCGCCGAACTGTCGCACTGGGCACGGCTTGACGGCGGCACCGAAAAACTGCCCGACGCCATGGCCGCCATGAACGTCACCGCACTCGCCGATCTGCCCTGCCAGCACCTGTCCAGCGGCCAGCGCCGCCGCGCCGGGCTTGCTCGCGTCCTCGCCAGCGGTGCCGACTTGTGGTTGCTCGATGAACCCACCGCCGGACTCGACACCGCGTCCGCCGCGCTGCTTGCCACCGCCATGGCCGCGCACCGCGCCGCCGGCGGCATGATCGTTACCGCTGTCCACGGCGACATCGGCCTTGCCGACCCGCAACGATTGCGCCTCGGCTGATGTTCCTGACGCTCGTCCGCCGCGATCTTGCGCTCATCGCTCGGTCCCCGGCGCTGTGGATGCCGGTAATGTTCTTCGTGATGGTCGCGGCATTGTTCCCCTTTGCCGTCGGCCCCGATGCGCGGCTGCTCGGCCGCATCGCACCCGGCGTCGTCTGGGTCGCGGCCCTGCTCGCCGCGCTGTTGCCCGTCGAAACGCTGGTCGCCCCCGATCTTGAGGATGGCACGCTTGACCAACTGGCCTCGCGCGGCATCGCCATGGAGATCTTCGCCGCCGCCCGCATCCTCGCCCA
Source organism: Sphingomonadales bacterium (assembly GCA_038217075.1). Lineage (GTDB taxonomy): Bacteria > Pseudomonadota > Alphaproteobacteria > Sphingomonadales > Sphingomonadaceae > Sandarakinorhabdus. The sequence continues at coordinate 26,287 of JBBQPR010000031.1, read as the reverse complement.
TTGGCTGGGCTTCACCGTGCCGCTGCTTGCCGCCCTGCCCGTCGCCGCCATCCTGGTCGGCATGGACGCCGCCACCGGCCAACGCCTGGCGCTGGCGCTGCTCATCGGCACGCCGGCGCTGGCGGCGCTTGCCGTTGTCGCGGCGGCGCTCACTGCGGGCCTGCGCGGTGGCGGCGCGCTCGCCGGGCTCATCATCCTGCCGCTGGCGCTGCCCATCCTCATCTTCGGTGTCGGCGCGGCGGTGCCCGGCGCGCTGAAACTGCTCGCCGCCGCCAGCCTGATCGCCGTCGCCATTGCCCCCTTCGCCGCCGCCGCGGCGATGAAGCAGGACTGACCAGCCGTCATGGCCAGCCTCGCTGCCGCACCCGCCGCCACCGGCCACCGCCTCGCCTTCGCCGCCGCCGTCATCGGCAGCATCGCACTGGCCTTCGGCCCCTGGCTGGTGCGGCTGGCCGATGTCGCGCCATCCGCCTCTGCCTTCTGGCGGCTCGGCCTCGCCGTCGCCCCGCTGGCGCTGCTGGCCCGCACCACCGGCGCCCCGCTGCCACCCGGCACCATCGATGCCCGAATGCTGTGGCTATCGGCGATCGCCGGGGTGTTTTTCGCCGCCGATATTGCGCTGTGGCACTATGGCATCCAGCGCACGACGCTTGCGAATGCCAGCCTGCTCTCCAACGCCGCCAGCTTCCTGCTGCCGCTCTGGGGCTTTGTCGCGCTCGGCCATCGGCCCGGCAAAAAGGCGCTGCTGGCCATTGCCGCTGCTGCTGCCGGCACAGCCTTGCTCGTTGGGCGCAGCGCCGAACTGTCGGATCGCAACCTCGCCGGCGACCTGTTCTGCCTTGGCGCCGCATTGCTCTACACCGCCTATCTGATCATCATCGACCAGTTGCGCGGCCGCATCCCGGTGTTCCCGCTGCTGGCGCTGGCCACCGGCTTTGGTGCGCTGGCGCTGCTGCCGGCCAGCTATGCCATCGCCGGCGCCGCCGGTTTCTGGCCGCACGACTGGACGCCGCTGGTGCTGCTCGCCCTGCTCAGCCAGGTTGTGGGGCAGGGCCTGATCGTTTTCGCCGTCGGCCATCTGAAACCGCTCGTCGTCGGCCTTGCGCTGCTGGTACAGCCCACGGTCGCCGCCACCATCGGGCTGTTGCGTTTCGGCGAAACCCCCGGCCTGCCCGAACTCGCCGGCGCTGCGCTTGTCGTTACCGCGCTGGTGCTGGTCCGCCTGCCCGAACGCCCCGCCCGCCAACCCGCATGACGCCACCGATCAACCGGAGACCAAGTCGATGACCCGCCATGCCCTTGTCCCCCTCCTCGCGGCTCTGCTCGCCGCCGGCCCCGCCGCCGCCGCGCCCGACTGGCGCGAAACGGTGCGCGCCTTTGCCGCCGAGCATTTCCACAACCCGGCCTAGGGTTATTCGCACAACCAGCGCGACTATGATCTGGCGCGCAGCCTCGCCGCTGCCGACAAGGCGGTGATCGACGATGATATCCTTTACGCCGCCGCCTTCCTCCACGATCAGGCCGCCTTCAAACCGTGGAGCGAGGCATCCGGCGCCGCCAAGCGCGACCACAGCGACGTCGCCGCCGATCTCGTCCCGGAATTCCTCGAAAAGGCCGGTTTCCCCGCCGAAAAGATCGCCGGCGTCCAGGCCGCCATCCGCACCCATATGTATTACCGCGCGCCGGCCGCCCCCGAAGCCGCCTATCTCCACGATGCCGATGCGCTCGATTGGCTGGGCGCGATCGGCGTCGCCCGCGTCATGGCCCTCGCCGATGCCGAAGGCGGCAAGCCGGACGGTCCCACCGTCGTGAAAATGCTCGAATCCAACCTCGCCGATGTCCCGGCAACCATCGTGTCCCCTGCTGGCAAGGCGATGATGCCGGCCCGCAAGGCCGAACTCGAAAGCTTTCTCACCAACCTGAAACGCGAATCGGCCGACCTCTCAACGCTCTAGGGTCGCTCATGGCGGTACACAGTCCCTCTCTCCCGCCTGCGGGTGAGGTCGAGAGCCGGCGCAGCCGGCCCCGGGTGAGGGTGCTTCAATCGTCGTCTCAAGCCGCCCCCGGCGAAACCGAGCCAGCCGCTACTCCGCAGCCTTCACCGCCTTCTTCGCTGCCGGTTTCTTCGCTGGCTTCTTCACCGCCGGCTTCTTCGCCGCAGTCGCCTTCGCCGGTGCCTTTTTGACGGCCTTCTTCACCGGCTTCTTGCCCTTCGATGGCATCGCCGCCCGCACGTCGATCAACGCCGCGGCGTTCTCCAGCGTGATGGTCATGCCGTCTTCGGTCTTCGGCACCGTCGCATTGGTGGTCCCGTCGGTAATATATTGGCCGAACCGCCCGGCCATCAGCTTCATAACGGCGCCCGACACCGGGTGCGGACCGATTTCGCGCAACGGTGCCATCGTGCCCCGCGCCCGCGGCCCGGCGGCAGCGGCCTCGGCCAGCTTCACAACCGCCGCGTTCATGCCGGTTTCAAATACGTCGGTGGTCGATGTCAGCCGCGCATATTTGCCCGAATGCGCCAGATACGGCCCATAACGGCCGATGCTGGCGGTGATCGGTTCGCCGCTTTCCGGGTGCGGACCGATGGTGCGCGGCAGGGACAGCAGCCGCAACGCCATCGCCAGATCATCCGGACCGGCAACCGTCACATCCTTGGGGATCGATGCGCGCGGCGGCTTGTCGTCACCCTTCGCGCCATCCTCGCCCAATTGCACATAGGCGCCGAACCGCCCGGACCGCAGGCTGACCGGCTTGCCGGTGTCCGGGTCTTCGCCCAGCAACACCGGGCCATTGCTTTCCTGCCCGCCATTTTCGCCGGCAAACTGCCGCGTGTACCGGCATTCGGGGTAGTTGGAGCAGGCGACGAACGCCCCGAACTTGCCGGTCTTCAGACTCAACCGGCCATTGCCGCAGGTCGGGCACAGGCGCGGGTCGCTGCCGTCCGCCTTGGGCGGAAACAGCATGGGTTCCAGATATTCGTCGAGCGCAACGGTGACGTCCGACGGCTTCAGCTCCAGGATTTCCTTGGTCTTGGGTTCGAAATCATCCCAGAAATCGCGCAGCACCTTCAGATAGTCGAGCTCACCCGCCGACACATGATCAAGCCGCGTTTCAAGGTCTGCGGTGAAATCATATTCGACATATTTCTCGAAAAACCGCTCCAGGAAAGCCGTCACCAGACGGCCCTTTTCCTCGGCCCAGAACCGGTTCTTTTCCACCCGCACATAGGCGCGGTCGCGCAGCGTCTGCAAAATCGCGGCATAGGTCGATGGCCGACCGATACCCAGTTCCTCCAGCCGCTTGACCAGCGATGCTTCGGAAAACCGCGGTGGTGGCTCGGTGAAATGCTGCTTGGCCTCGACACCGTTGACGGCGCAGCCTTCGCCCTGTTTCAGACGCGGCAGGCGGCGGCCCTCGTCATCATCGGCATCCGCCGCAATATCCTCGCTGGTTTCGGTATAAACCGCCAAAAACCCCGGCGACAGGATCACCTGCCCGGTGGCGCGCAGCCCGGTGCGGCCGGTCGGCTCCAGAAAATCGATGCTGGTCCGCTCCATGCGCGCGCTGGCCATCTGGCTGGCGACGGTGCGCTTCCACACCAGCGCATATAATTTTTCGGCATCGCCTATCGGCGTGCGCTGCGGCCGCGCATCAAGCTCTGTCGGGCGGATGGCTTCATGCGCTTCCTGGGCGTTCTTCGCCTTGGTGGCATAGAATCGCGGCTTTTCGGGCAACACGTCCGGCCCGCTGCCATAATCCTTGGCGATCACATCGCGCACCGCGGCAATAGCCTCATTGCCGATCTGGACACCGTCGGTCCGCATATAGGTGATGCGGCCTTCCTCATACAGGCCCTGCGCCACGCGCATCGTGTGGCTGGCGGTAAAGCCGAGCTTGCGCGCCGCTTCCTGTTGCAAGGTCGATGTGGTGAACGGCGGATAGGGGTTGCGCGTCGCCGGCTTGGTTTCAACGACGTGCACCGTGAATTTGCCGGCCTCGACGTCGGCCCGCGCCCGCATCGCGTCGGTTTCGTTGGCCAGGTCGAACCGGTCCAGCTTCTTGCCCTGCCACAGGCTCAACCGCGCCGGGAAACCCTGGCCACCCGCTGCCATTGCGGCTTCGATCGTCCAATATTCGCGCGCGTCATGCGCCTCGATATCGCGCTCCCGCTCGACGATCAGGCGCAGCGCCACCGATTGCACGCGCCCGGCGCTTTTCGCCCCCGGCAGCTTGCGCCACAACACCGGCGACAGGGTGAAGCCGACCAGATAATCCAGCGCCCGCCGCGCCCGATAGGCATCGACCAGCGCCACATCGATCTCGCGCGGGCGCGCCATCGCCGCCAGAATCGTCGATTTGGTGATCTCATTGAAGGTAACGCGGCTCGCCCCACCCTTGGGCAATGCCTTTCGCGCCTTCAGCCATTCCAGCAGGTGCCAGGAAATCGCTTCCCCCTCCCGATCCGGATCGGTGGCGAGGATGACCCGATCGGACCGCTTGGCGGCATCCGAAATCGCCTTCAGCTGCTTGGCCCGGTCCCCGGAAACCTCCCACAACATGGCAAAATCATTGTCGGGATCAACCGAACCATCCTTGGGCGGCAGATCGCGGATATGGCCGAAACTGGCCAGAACCTCATAGTTCGACCCCAGATATTTGTTGATCGTTTTGGCCTTGGCGGGCGATTCGACGATCACGAGATCCATGCGGGTCCTGACAATTGATGGCGGGGAACGGCAGCGGCGCGGCCCCTACGATGTATATAGGGTCGGGCGCAAGGGGTGGGGCAACCGGGGTATTTCCCGATAGCGGCGATCAAGAGACGGCAGCGACCCGCCTCGCGCGCATGATGCCGAGGCCAATCCGCCAAGGCAATCACGCCGCCGCCACCCGCCCGCCGGCATGGCGGACCAGCCGCCCTTCCAGCTCCATGTCGAGCAACACGGTCGCTACGATTGCAGCGGGCAGGGCCGACAGCCGGACCAGTTCATCGACCGCAACCGGCGTCGGCGACAACAGCGATTCGATGGCGCCGCGCTCCGCATCCCCGGCTTCGGCCGCCACATCGTCGAACGCCGCCATCGGCTCTGCGGCCTTGTAGCGCATGCCAAGCTGCGGCCCCTCGCCGAACGCCGATAATGCCTCCACCACATCCGCCGCCGTCTGCACCAGAGTCGCGCCTTCACGGATCAACAGATTGCACCCCTGCGAACGCGGATCGAGCGGCGACCCGGGGATTGCCATCACCTCACGCCCCGCCTCCGCCGCAATGCGCGCGGTGATCAGCGACCCCGATCTCGGCGCGCCTTCCACCACCAGTGTCCCCGCCGCCAGCCCGGCAATCACCCGGTTACGCCGCGGGAAATGCCGCGCCTGTGGCTCCACGCCGGGCTTTTGTTCGGCAAGAATCAGGCCCTTTTCGGCGATTTCGGCCATCAGCGCGGCGTTTTCGGGCGGATACACCACGTCCACACCCCCGGCGACCACGGCGATGGTGCCGCCCGCCATCGCCCCGACATGCGCCGCCGCATCGATGCCGCGCGCCAGCCCGGACACGATCACCAGTTCCTCCGCTGCCAGATCGGCGGCGAGTTGCCGGGCAAAGCGCACGCCCGCGGCGCTGGCATTGCGCGCGCCAACGATCGCCACCGCCGGTCTCTCGACAAGCCCGAGATCACCGCGCGCCGCCAGCACCGGCGGCGCCGATTCCAGCCCGGCAAGCAGCGCCGGATAGGCCGGCGTGCCAATGAAAACCATGGTCGCGCCGATCGCAGCGAGCGCCGCCAGCTCATCCTCGGCCTCGGCGACGCTGGCAATGACCAGCGCCCGGCCACCACGCCGCGCCAGATCGGGCAGCGCATCGATGGCGGCCTGCGCATGGCCAAAACGCGCGATCAACTGCCGATAGGTGACCGGCCCGATCGAATCGGTGCGGATCAGGCGCAGCCGGGCGACCGCATCAACCGGCAGCATGCACGGCTCCCGCGCGCAAAACCCGACCCGGCGTCACTTCTGGCCAATCCGGCTTTCGGTCCCGCTGCGCAACCGCGCGATATTGTCGTGGTGCCGCCCGATGACGATCGCCGCGAGCACCGCCAGCGCAATCGCCGAATGCGGCGCCCCCAGCGCCCAGGCCAGCAGCGGCGTCGATAGCGCAGCCAGCATCCCGCCAACCGAGGAATAGCGGGTCAACAGCGCCCCGCCGGCCCAAACCAGCAACGCCGCCACCCCGGCCAGCGGCACCAGCGCCAGCGCGATGCCCAAAATCGTCGCCACGCCCTTGCCACCCCGGAAATTCAGCCACACCGGCCAGCAATGGCCAACCAGCGCCGCCATCCCGGCCAGCACGCCCGCCTCGATTCCCACAAACTGCCGCGCCAGCACCACCGCCAAAGCGCCCTTGCCGGCATCGAGCAGCAATGTCGCCAGCGCCAGCCCCTTGTTGCCGGTGCGCAGCACGTTGGTGGTGCCGATATTGCCCGATCCCACGGTGCGGATATCGATGCCGACCTGCCGGGTCAGCAGCAGACCAAAGGGGATGCTGCCCAACAGATAGCCGACAGCAATGGCGATGATCAGGCCCAGGTTCATGCGCCGGACGGTAGCGAGGCCGCCGCCGCATTGAAAGCCCGGGCCGCATCGCTATGCTGCCGCCACATCCGGGCGGGGGCCGCAAGCATATGAAACATCGCCACATCCTGATCGCCGCCATTCTGGCGCTATCGCCGGTCCCGGCGCTCGCCGCCGACATGCTGCCAACCCCGCCGCGCGGCGCCGCCGATGCCGCCGGCCCCTATCCGTTGCTGGTCATTCGCGGCGCCACCATCATCCCCGGCAATGGCGGGCCACCCTATGGCCCCGCCGATATCGTCATCCAGGATGACCGCATCACCGACATCCGCACCGCCGGCACCCCTGGCCTGCCATTGCAAGCGAACCGCCCGCCAGCCGGGGCCACACGCGAAATCGACGCCACAGGCATGTACGTGCTGCCCGGCTTCGTCGATGTGCACGGCCACAACGGCAACCCGGAAAAGGCGCCTGATCCCTCCTATGCCTATCGGCTATGGCTGGCGCATGGCGTCACCACCGTGCGCGGCAACCCGATGTTCGGCGACGACGCCGCCCATGCATTGAGCGACAAACGCCGCAGCGCCACAGGGGAGATCACCGCGCCGCGCATCTTCGTCTATCAAACGCTGGGTTCAGGGGCCAACGCCGGCTGGAAGGGTGGCCGTATCGACAGCCCCGACAAGGCGCGCGCCTGGACCCGCTGGGCCGCCAGCGTCGGCATCGATGGCATCAAATTCTTCAACAATGGCGATGAAACCCCGGCCATCGACCGCGCCGCCATCGATGAAGCGAAAAAGCTCGGCCTCGGCACCATGGCGCATCTCAGCCAGAACAATGTCGCCGAATTCAACGCCCGCGACGCTGCCGCTGCCGGTCTTGGCACCATCACGCATTTCTACGGCCATTTCGAATCGCTGCTGAAAGATCGCCGCATCCAGGACACGCCGGCGGGATATAATTATCGCGACGAACAAGACCGGTTCGGCGGCATCGCGGAAATCTGGAATCAGATCTACGAACCCGGCAGCCCGGAATGGATCGCCTATCTGCAGGCGCAAAAGGCAAGCGGCGTCACCTTTGATCCCACCTTCAATATCTACAGCGCCTCACGGGACCTGATGCGCGCCAAAAACGCCGATTGGCACGCCAATTACACGCTGCCGTCGATGACCGAATATTATGAATCGAACCGCAACAACCATGGCAGTTATTTCTACGATTGGACGACAGCGCGCGAGGTGACCTGGCGCAATTTCTACCAGCGATACATGCGGCTGATCAATGATTACAAGAACATGGGTGGCCGCGTCACCGCCGGCAGCGACCCCGGCTTCATCTGGCAGCTTTGGGGCTTTTCCTATGTGCTCGAACTGGAGATGCTGCAGGAAGCCGGCTTCTCCCCGCTGGAAGTCATCGAATCGGCAACCATCAACGGCGCCCGCACCCTTACCGAGCCAAAGGGCATCGCCGTCCCCGATTTCGGCCTCGTCCAGCCCGGCATGCGCGCCGATCTGGTCATCGTGCCGGAAAACCCGCTGCAGAATTTCAAGACGCTGTACGGCACCGGCTTTGAACGGCTGAACGAAACGACGCAGAAAACCGAACGCGTCGGCGGCGTGCGCTGGACCATCCGCGACGGCATCGTGTTCGACGCCCATGCCCTGCTCGCCTCGGTGAAGGCCGATGTCGATCGCGCCAAGGCCGCTGCCGGAAAATGACGCGACCCGGCCAAATTGTCGGGCACCGCCGATTGGTGTAAAAGCCACCAATTCCGAAAGACAAGGCTGGTGCCATGGCCACACAAGCGGTGAACCCCAACAAGGCGCTTTGGGAAAAGGGTGATTTCACCCGACTTGCCGCAACCATGCGCGAAAGCGGTGAAGCGCTCGTCGCCAGCCTTGGCATCAAACCCGGCATGCAGATCCTCGATCTTGGTTGCGGCGATGGCACCACGGCGCTGCCCGCCGCCCGCCTTGGCGCCACGGTGCGCGGCGTCGATATCGCCAGTAATCTGGTCGCTGCCGGCAACGCCCGCGCCGCCGCCGAAGGCTTTTCGAACATCCGGTTCGAGGAAGGCGACGCCTCCAACCTTGAAAACATCGCCGACGACAGCTTCGATCTGGTCGTCAGCGTCTTTGGCGCGATGTTCGCGCCACGCCCGCACGATGTCGCCCGCGAAATGGTCCGCGTTACCCGCCCCGGCGGCCGCATCGTCATGGGCAACTGGATTGCCGGCGATCCGACGCTCGTTGCCCAGGTGCTGAAGGTCAGCGCCGCCTATACGCCGCCGCCGCCCGCTGGCTTCATCAGCCCGGTTATGTGGGGCAATGAAGCAGAGGCGACAGCGCGCTTCACCGCGGCCGGCATCCCGGCCGAGAACATCCGCTTCGAACGCCGCACCTATACCTTCAACCACCCTGGTCCGCCCGCCGAATTTCTGGCCATTTTCCGCTATTTCTATGGCCCAACCATGAACGCCTATGCCGCTGCCGATGCCGAAGGCCGCGCCCATGCATTGCAGGATGAACTGGAGGCGCTGTTCACCGCCCAGAACAAATCCCCGGACCCGTCGCTGACCGCCGCCCCGGCCACCTATCTGCACATCACGGTCACGCTGCCCTGATACACCGCAAGGCGACAGTTGCAGCCACCACCGCGCACCCCTAAACGCTGGGCATGACCACGCGCCTCGCCATCGGCATTGCCCAGTTGAACGCAGCCGTTGGCGACCTCGCCGCCAACACCGATGCAATTCTGCGGGCGCGCGCCGAAACGCCCGGCGCCGATCTCATCGTCACCCCCGAACTATCAGTGGTCGGCTATCCGCCCGAAGATTTGGTGCTGAAGCCGGCGCTGGTCGAAGCCGCCATGGCGCGCATTGAACAGCTCGCCGCCGCTACCGGTGATGGTGGGCCGGGCCTGATCGTCGGCGCACCGCTCGCCGAAAACGGCCGGCTGCACAACGCCGCCTTTCTGCTCGATGGCGGCAAGATCGCCGGCATCACCCGCAAGCATGATCTGCCCAATTACGGCACGTTCGATGAAAAGCGGGTGTTTTCAGCCGGCCCCTTGCCTGGCCCGCTGGCGTTTCGCGGCACCAGGCTGGGCGTTCCCATCTGCGAGGATATCTGGACGCCGGACGTCACCGAATGCCTCGCCGAAACCGGCGCCGAAATCCTCATCGTTCCCAATGGCTCCCCCTTTGAAGTCGGCAAGGACGACCGCCGGCTCAGCCTCGCCGTCGCCCGCGTCACCGAGACCGGGCTACCGCTCGTCTATCTCAACCGCGTCGGCGGCCAGGATGAACTCGCCTTTGATGGCGCCAGCTTCATCCTCAATGCCGATCGCACGCTGGCGGCGCAATTGCCGGATTGGGAAGAAACCGTCCGCCTGACCCACTGGACCCGCCATGGCTTCGGCCATCACTGGACCTGCGAAAAAGGTGAGATCGCCAAACTCGACGATGATCCTGCCGATATCTACCACGCCATGCTGGTGGCCCTGCGCGATTATGTGAACCGCAACCGCTTCCCCGGCGTCGTGCTCGGCCTGTCGGGCGGCATCGATTCGGCGCTTTCCGCCGCCGTCGCCGTCGATGCGCTGGGCGCCGATCGCGTCTGGTGCGTGATGATGCCATCGCCCTACACCAGCGAGGACAGCCTTGAAGACGCCGCCGAATGCGCCCGGCTGCTCGGCTGCCGGCTCGATACCATCGGCATCGGCCCGGCGATGCGAGCCTTCGACACCATGCTGGCGCCGCTGTTCACCGGCAAGGCGCCCGACACGACGGAAGAAAACATCCAGTCACGCATTCGCGGCCTCAGCCTGATGGCCCTGTCCAACAAATTCGGGCCGATGCTGCTGACCACCGGCAATAAATCCGAAATGTCGGTCGGCTATGCGACCATTTATGGCGACATGGCCGGCGGCTATTCGGTGCTGAAGGACGTCTATAAAACCACCGTGTTCAAGCTGTGCGAATGGCGCAACCAGCATGTGCCGCGCCTGTCCATCGGCCCGCGCGGGCCGGTGATGCCGCAACGGGTCATCGACAAGCCGCCCACCGCCGAACTGCGCGAAAACCAGAAGGACCAGGATTCGCTGCCACCCTATGATCTGCTCGATCGCATCCTGATCGGGCTGGTCGAAAATGAAAAGTCGGCCCGCGAGCTGATCGCCGAAGGCATCGACCCGGCCATCGTCGCGCGCATCGAACGGCTGCTCTACATCGCTGAATACAAGCGCCGCCAAGCACCCCCGGGCGTCAAGATCGGCGGCCGCAACTTTGGCCGGGACCGGCGCTACCCGATCACCAACGCCTTTCGCACGGCATAGCCTGTGCCGCAGCAGGGGCGTGGGACGGGCGCGCCACGCGTGTGGACCCGCACCCTACCTCCAAATAGCCAGCGCAATCGATATTGACATTGTTGGTGCGCAACGATCGCAACAACATTCGTAAACACACAGATAACTTGCATTAATAAAAAGCAAATTTCTGCAAGGACTTACGAATCAGCCTGTTTTCATATATGTCGTTAGCAACAAAAAAATATCGCGTCGCGCTGTTCAATTTCTATCCTTGGGGTGTGAATCATGGCAAGCGATCCAAAAAATGCAACAAGCATTCCCGTTTCTGTAAAATTGCCCGAAGCTGGCGAAGACTCTCTCAAACAACTGCAGGCCATACTTTACGGCCGCACCGGCAAAGTGCTCGGCGAAACGACGCTGGCGCTCAGCCGTGATGGCGACGCCCTGTTCGCCAAGGGTGAAATCAAGGCCCCCGCCGACATCGCCGGCCAATCGGTCCGCGTGACCATCGCACCGGTGCCGGACAACAGCGGCAACAGCAAGGCGTCCGCCATGGGCCGCGCCGCGCTGGAGCGCCAGCTTTCGGCCTTTACCGAGCCCCTGCGTCTCGATCCCAAACGCCCGATCATCGATATTCTCGTGCCGCGCCCCTGGTGGCGCCATTGGCCGCGCCTGTGCGTATGCTGGATTCACGGCCGGCTGGTAAAACGCATCACGCTTCCCGATGGCACCAGCCAGGATCTGCCGATCTGCCACGCCCGCGTCACCGTCTGCGAGGTGGATCGCTGGCCACTGTGGCTGCTGCGCTTGCCCGATCGCGATATTTTGCGGCTGCGCGACGATCTGCTGGATCGCGTCATCAAGCCATTCCCGATTCCCTTCCCCGATCCGGACCCGCAACCCTTCCCCTTCCCGCGGCCCGGCCCGGGGCCGGATCCGATCTTCAACACCACGCGCGCCGTGCTTGCCAACAAGGCATCTGCCACGCCCCGCGCCCTCTCCGCCAGATCGGCTGCAAGGCCGGCGATCGCCAACCCCGATATCGCCAAGGCAAGCGAGGTGCTGCGCATTGCCAGGGCGCCGGCCGACATTGCCCGCCAGCACCTGATCACCGATGTGCAATTCTGGCGGCCATGGCTGTGCTGGATCGACTGGCTGGAGCCGTGGTTCCTCACTTGGAAATATTGCTTTGCCACCGTCCCCACGGATGAAAATGGCCGCTTCAGCGCGCTCTATATCCATACGTGCGACGGCGATCAGCCGGATATCTATCTGTCCGCGGAACAGCTGATCGGCGGCAACTGGACCTCGATATACCACCCGTCTGTGCGCTGTGGCACGCATTGGAACTATGATTGTTCGTCCGAAATCACCGTCGTCGTCACCGATCCGGCGGCGCAGCCCTGTGTCCCCGAACCGCCTGTCGATCCCCCCGCAGGGGTCGATCGCTGGGTCCTGGCCCAGGCCATCGGCGGCACCTGGATCGCCGGCACCGCCGGGGTGGTGAACAGCGCCGGCTGGGTGCTGCCCAACGGGCTCACCCATTATGGCGGCGTCGTCAATGCACCGTTCGGCAGCACACTGGGCTTCCGCCAGCAACACGCGCTGTCGATTCCCGATGCCAATGTCTATTACTACCGCTGGTCGTGGCGGCGCGGCACCAGCGGCAATTTCAACCCGATGATCGAGCCGATTACCCGCAACTATGCGCGGGACATCCCCGGGCCGGGGCTCAGCTTCCCCACGGTCCAGCTCGGCCCGACGCTGGGCGATCGCTTTCGCTTCCGTACCCAGACCTTCATTCCGTCGGAATGGGGTGTCGATACCACCACCGATCCGGCCGGCACGCTCTATTATTGGCCGATCGATGGCGCCATCGGCGACATTTATTCGGCGCGCTGGGCCACCCCCAACAGCGGACTCACCGCTGCCGATGAACTGGCGGCACCCGCCTCTGCCGACAGCTATCAGGTCAAGCTGGAGGTGTTCAGCAAGGCTAACGTCAGGGTAATCCCCGGACCCGCGACCTTCACCTTCCTGCTGCCGACCAGCATCGATGGTGATGGCACCATCAACACCCGCGCGGCGCTGCCATCCGAAATCGATGATGATGGCCTGGTGTTCACCGTCGTCATCGACAACAGCCGTTGCAGCGCCGGCATCGATACGCCCGTACTGTCCGCCGGCACCGCCGATGATGATTGCGGCTTCCTGCGCTATGCGGATGGTGCGTCGCTGCTGCTGGCCTTCGAGGCGACCCACCCGCACAACCGCGCGACCTTCAGCTTCGGCGTCGTGCGGGGCATCAATGGCGTGGCGGCGGCCGGCGCAGGCGGTGAAGTCGCCGTCAGCGTCCCGCCTTATACGCTGGCCGGCGGGGTCTACAGCCACAGCTTCGGCGTCGCGACACTGTTGGAGGATTGCCCCAACGCCGCCTTCGCCGCCGATCTGTACGTGGCGGCAAAGGCGACCAGTGGCTGGGGTAGCCGGATCACCGCCTATGACCGGTCCGCCCTGCGCGCCTTCGCGCTGGCCGAAGGCGGCTGACACGACCCCGGCCAGCGGGATCGCCACTGGACAGATCATCGCCCTTTGCTGCTAAGGCTGGGGCGATGATCACCACCCGCTTCGCCCCATCGCCGACCGGCCGCCTCCACGCCGGCAACATCCGCACCGCGCTGGTCAACTGGCTGGTGGCGCAAAAGGCAGGGGGCCGCTTCGTGCTGCGGCTCGATGATACCGATCTGGCGCGTTCCACCGCCGAATCGGCAGCCTCGATCCGCACCGATCTGACCTGGCTTGGCCTCAATCCCGCGTCCGAAGTGCGCCAATCAGACCGTTTCGCCCTTTACAAGGCTGCGCTCGCCCGCCTCGCCGCCGATGGCCGCGCCTATCGCGCCTATGAAACCCCCGAAGAACTGGACCTGAAGCGCAAGGTCCAGCAGCAGCGCGGCCTGCCGCCGGTCTATGATCGCGCCGCCCTTTCGCTCACCGATGCCGACCATGAACGCTTTGCCGCCAACGGCACTGCGCCACATTGGCGCTTCCGGCTGGATGCCGATGCGGCCATCACCTGGCGTGATGGCGTGCGCGGCGATTGCCATTTCGACGCCGCTGCGCTGTCTGACCCGGTCGTGCGCCGCGCCGATGGCAGCTGGCTGTACATGCTGCCGTCCGTCATCGACGATATTGACCTTGGCATCACCGATATCGTGCGCGGTGAGGATCATGTCAGCAATTCCGCCGTGCAGATCCAGATGTTTGAAGCGATGGGCGCCCCCGTGCCCCGTCTCGCGCATATGGCGCTGCTTACCGGCGCCGACGCAGCCTTGTCGAAACGCATCGGTTCCGAAGGCGTCGATGCCTGGGCAGCGCTGGGCATCGAACCACAGGCGGTGGCGGCGCTGCTTGCCCGGCTCGGCACCTCACAGCCGGTTGAAGCCGTCGCCGACATCCATGATCTGCTGCCCGGATTCGATCTTGGCAGCTTCGGCCGCGCCCCGGCCCGCTTCGATCCCGCCGATCTGGCAACGCTCAGCGCCCGCTGCCTGCACCTGATGCCCTTCGAAACGGTCGCGGCGCGCCTGCCCGCCGACACCACCCCGGCGATCTGGCTGGCCATCCGCGGCAACCTTGCCACGACCGCCGATGCTGCTGTCTGGCAGGCGGTCATCACCGGGCCAGTCGTCGCCGAGATTCCGCCCGAAGACCGGGATTTCCTCGCCACCGCCGCCACCTGCCTCGCCGATCTGACCTGGGGCGACGATATCTGGGCGCGGCTGATCGCGGCGCTGAAGCCGATGACAGATCGCAAGGGTCGCGGCCTGTTCCACCCGCTTCGCCATGCCCTTACCGGCCGCGATCAGGGCCCGGAAATGGCGGCGCTGCTGCCGCTCATCGGCCGCGACGCAGCGCTCAGCCGCCTGACTGCCTGACTGGCTGACGCCGGGCACAACAACAGAAGCGGCGCCGAAATCACAAAAATTGCAGTAAAACCGGCAAATATCAGGCAACGGCTCACCTGCAGGCGGACCCGCAAATACCCCTATCTTTTTCGATAGACGTATGAGACGATATATCCTGCACCGCGACACGGTCGACGATGCCGGCGCGGCGCACCTGTGCAACCTTCGATCCGGGGAGGATCAAGCCCATGCAACACGCCAGCAACACCAGCAGTTTCACCACCGCCCGCCGTGACAGCACCGGCGTCGCCATCACTATCGGCCTTCACGCCGGGGTCGCAGCCCTGGCGCTGATCGGCTTCAACGTCGTCAATACCCCGTCGCAGCCGCTGAAACCGATCACCATCGTCGATGTTCCGGCGCCGCCGGCAACGCCGCAAACCCTTCCCGACCCCCGCATCGTCGATCAGCCGCTGCGCATCGACAATATTGAACCGATCTTCACCATCGACCAGCCGGTGTCGCGCGACCCCGTCCAGATCACCCCCTATGAGCCCGCCATCGCCGGGCCGATCGCCACCAATCCAGACCCCATCGCCATCAAGCCGCCTCCGGCGACAGGCCCCTCTCGCATCGCCCGCTTCGATCCGCGATTCGCTTCCCAGGCGCAGCCGCCCTATCCGCCACAGGCAACCCGGCTGGAGCAGGAGGGCGTCGTCATCGTCCATGTCCGCATCGGCCGCGATGGCCGAGTGCTCGATGCCAGCCTGGCGCAATCCTCGGGTTCGGTATGGCTCGACAAGGCGGCACTGGCTCAGGCCCTGGCAAAATGGCGCTTCACCCCTGCGCTAAAGGACGGCGAACCCATTGAATCGAGCCGTGACATCAGCATCCGTTTCGAACTGAAGCGCGGCTGACGTCGCAGCGGCTTTCATCCGGCGGGGCGCTTGGCTATGTTCGCCGCCGTTCCGCCGGAGTTGCCCGATGTCGTTTCTCAGTCCAGCCGCACCCGAAACCCGCCGCCGCCGGCTGCTAGTTGGCGGCCTGTCGGTACTGCTCACCGCCACGGTCATGGTCGGTTTCCTCGTCGAATCGCGCTGGGGTTATTCGCCGCGCGATGTCGCGGTCATCTATGTCCAGAACTGGAGTGCCGATCGCACCCGCGCCGATGCACGGGCCGACAACGAGGCAACGCTGACGGCACAACAGGCACGTCTGGCCCAGTCCCGGACCTATATCGCAACGCTTACCGGCAAGGCGCGCGAAAAGGCCCAGGCCGAATATGATCGCTATGTCGAAGGCGGCGGCGTCAAAAAGGACGTCCCCTATGTCACGGCCGCAGAGGAAGCAGCAGCTATAGCCGCCGCCCGGCCAGCCGCTGCCCGTGCTGGCGTCGCCGCCGAACCGCCGGTGCTCTGATCGCAACCACACCCGCCAACGCCCGCCCGGACGACGCGCGCTGGATGGGCGCCGCGCTGGCCTTGTCGCAGCGCGGCGTCGGCCGCACCGGCACCAACCCGCCCGTCGGCTGCGTAATCGTTCGCGACGGCCGCGCCATCGCCCGCGGCTGGACCCAGCCCGGCGGCCGGCCCCATGCCGAACAGATGGCACTGACCACCGCAGACGCCCGCGGCGCCACAGCCTATGTAACGCTCGAACCCTGCGCCCACGCCAGCCAGCGCGGACCGGCCTGCGCCGATGGGCTGATCGCTGCGGGCGTCGCACGCGTCGTCATTGCGGCCGGGGACCCCGATCCGCGCACCAATGGCACCGGCATCGCCCGCCTGCGCGCCGCCGGCATTGCGGTAACGACAGGGGTTCGCACCGCCGATGCGGAAGCGGTCATGGCTGGCTTTCTTACGCGCCAAAACAGCGGTCGGCCGCACATAACGCTCAAACTCGCCGTATCGATCGATGGCTCGATCGCCATGCTGTCCGGATCGAGCAAATGGATCACCGGACCCCGCGCCCGCGCCCATGCCCATCTCGAACGCGCCCGCTGTGATCTGATCCTCGTCGGGCGCGGCACGCTTGAAGCCGACAATCCCGGCCTCGATGTCCGCCTGCCCGGTCTTGAATCGCGATCACCGATCATCGCCGTGATGAGCAGCGGCGACCATGTGCCGCCTGGCCTGCGCCACCTGCGCAGCCCGGCGGCATTGGCCGCCGTCACCGATGGCAATCTCGTGCTTGCCGAAGGCGGCGCCGGCCTTGCCGCCAGCCTTATCGCCGCCGATCTCGTCGACAGGCTACTGCTCTACCGCGCCCCGATTCTGGTCGGAGGTCGCTCCGCCCTATCGTCGATAGGGTTAGGCAATCTCGCCGCCGCGCATGGTCGCTGGCAGCCCGGCCCAATCACCGATCTCACACCCGACCGGCTTGAGACCTACATCCGCATCCGTTAAGGCTTCCGCATGTTCACTGGCATCATAACAGACATCGGCACCATCACGGCGGTGGAGCAGCGCGGTGACCTGCGCGTCCACATCAGCACCGGCAACCCTACCGGCAATATTGCCATCGGCGCGTCGATCAGTTGCTCGGGTGTCTGCCTTACAGTCGTCGCTCGCGCCGGCAATGATTTCAGCGTCGACGTCAGCGGTGAAACCCAAAACTGCACCGCCGCCGGGCAATGGACCGCCGGCCGCCGGCTCAACCTCGAACGCGCGCTCAAGGTCGGCGATGAACTCGGCGGCCATATTGTCACCGGTCATGTCGACGCCGTCGGCCAAATCGAAACCATCGAACCACAGGGCGATTCGCTGCGTTTCACCATCACCGTGCCCAAGGATATTGCGCCATTCATTGCGCCCAAGGGGTCGGTCTGCCTCGATGGCGTTTCGCTTACCGTCAATACCGTCACCGATACAGCGACCGGCGCCAGCTTCACCATCAACCTCATCCCCCATACCGCAGCCTGGACCACCTTTGGCACCGCAAAAGCCGGCGACGAGATCAACATCGAAATCGACGTACTCGCCCGCTACCTCGCCCGGATGCGGCAAGCCTTGGCCTGACAGGCGGACCCCGTATTGCGCACCACCAGCCTGCGCCAAATCACATGCTTGACATCGCAATGTGATAGGATCAATTGCGAAATCACATCACAGTGTGAGTTTGCGCCATGAGCACCAGCCTGATCGAAAACGTCCGCGCCCTTGTCGCCGAAGGACATGAAAGCCGCTCCGGCCTAGCCCGCGCCGCCGGCCTCCACGCCAATTCGCTGCGCGCCATGGACGAAACGGACTGGAACCCCACCGCAGATACCCTCAAGAAACTCGAAACCTATCTGCGCGAACGCAGCGCCGGGCCGGCCCTGTCGCCCATCGAGGACATCATCGAGGAGGCCCGCAATGGCCGCATGTTCATTCTGGTTGATGACGAAGACCGCGAAAACGAAGGCGATCTGGTTATCCCCGCCCAGATGGCCACGCCCGATGCCATCAACTTCATGGCGCGCTATGGCCGCGGCCTGATCTGCCTCACCCTCGCCTCCGATCGTGTCAAGCAGCTCGGCCTGCCATTGATGGCGCAGCACAATGGCACCCGCCATTCGACCGCCTTTACCGTGTCGATCGAGGCCCGCGAAGGCGTCACCACCGGCATTTCGGCCGGTGATCGCGCCCGCACCGTCGCCGTCGCCATCGATGCGACCAAGGGCCCGACCGACATCGTCCACCCCGGCCATGTCTTCCCGCTCGTCGCCCGAGACGGCGGCGTTCTCGTCCGCGCCGGCCATACCGAGGCGGCGGTCGATGTCGCGCGTCTCGCCGGGCTCAACCCGTCGGGCGTCATCTGCGAGATCATGAACGACGATGGCACCATGGCGCGGCTGCCCGACCTGATCGCCTTTTCGCGCCAGCACGGCCTCAAGATCGGCACCATCCAGGATCTGATCGCCTATCGCCGCCAGCACGATCACCTCGTCAAATGCATCGCCGAAACCCAGATCGACAGTCACCATGGCGGCCGCTGGACGACCAAAACCTATGCCAACACCGCCGATTATTCGGAACATATGGTGCTGCAAAAGGGCCGCATCGAACCGGGCAAGCCCACGCTCGTCCGCGTCCACACCATGTCGATGTTCACCGATCTGTTTCACGAAGCCAATGACAATGCCGGCCAGTTGCAGCGCGCCATGGACGAAATCGGCCACGAAGGTGCCGGCATAATCGTCATCATCCGCGACGCCCGCCCCAACGCCATCTCCACCCAGATGCAGGCCCGCGGTGAAGGCACGCCGGTCGATCTGCGCGACTATGGTATCGGCGCCCAGATTCTCGTCGATCTCGGCGTCACCGAAATGATCCTGCTCAGCAACAAGCACCGCAACATCGTCGGCCTCACCGGCTATGGCCTGACCGTCGTCGGCGAACGCGCCATCCCGCCGCATCCCGCCGTCTGATCGCTTCTCTCCTCCGGCTCGCGGGAGGGGCCGGCGGAGGGAAGAATCACCCAGCCAAAGTATTTTGCGGCAAAAAGGAACCCCACCATGCCCCATTTCCTGATCGTCGAAGCCCGATTCTACGACGCCATTGCCGATGCAGAACTGGAAGGCGCCGTCGCCGCGCTGAAGGCCGCGGGTGCTACCCATGATCTGCTCACCGTCCCCGGCGCGCTCGAAATCCCAGCCGCCATCGCCTTTGCCGATGCGGCCGGCCAATATGATGGCTATGTCGCGCTCGGCTGCGTCATCCGCGGCGAAACCTATCATTTCGAAGTTGTCGCCGGCGAAAGCGCCCGCGCCATCATGGCGCTCACCCTCGACGGCTTCGCCATCGGCAACGGCATCCTGACGGTCGAAAACGAAGCGCAAGCCTGGGCTCGTGCCCGCAAGTCCGAAAAGGACAAGGGCGGCGAAGCAGCCAAGGCGGCGCTGGCCATGGTCGCGGTCAAGGCGAAATTCTCCTGAACCGTTCGCGCCTTCAAACCCCGATACAGACCAGGGTTGCGCCATGAAAAGGGCGCCCGGGATGGCAGTTCACACCCCCCGAGCGCCCAATACGCAAACGCTACACGCTACAAATGATCAGGGCTTGGGCGCGGTCGACAACGTCACCGTGGTCTTTTCGACAACCCGGGGTACAGCGCGCTTCGCTGCCGGATGATGCACGACATGACGCTTGGCGTGGTGAGTCGTTACCCGCGTCGTCACAGGTGCACTCACGACACGCTCCGTGGTCGTCGTCGCCACGACCATCGGCGCTGCCGGCTGCGGCGCCGCACTCATCGCGTCGGCACGGGCGTTGGCATCGGCGGCAACCTGCGCGCTGGCCTGCGCCGCCTGTGCGTTGGATACGGCATCCTGTTCAGCCGAATCGGCGCGGGCACCCGCTGCTGCGGCCGACTGCCGGGCGGCATCCGCCTCGGCTTCGGCGCTGCGACGTTCGGCGTCAACGGCGGCCGTCTTGCGCTGGTCCGCCAGGATCAGCGCCTGGTCGGCAAGCTGGCCGGCGTGACGCGCCTCGGTCAGCGCCACGTCCTTCTGGCCGCGTGAAAGGGCCGATTCCGCCGTTTGCAGCGCGGCGCGCGCCTGTGCCTGCATGCGACCGGCTTCGGCGCTGGCGCCAACCTTGTCACCCGCTTCAATCTTGCCCTTGGCCGACGCAATAGCGGCGCGGGCATCGTTGGCCTTGCCGGCGATTGCGGCGGTCGGAAACGTCAGCACCATTGCAAGCGCCGTGGCACCTGCCGCCTTTTTGAACGCGATACGCAAATTGAATACCTTTGGATGTTGATCGTGGTGCAGGAACGGCCTGTTCCCCGCATAGTTCCATCCGCGCCGCCACCATGCCGCGCTAATATTGGAGTGACGATTTGCTTTCGAGCGCTTAACTCCTTGATGATGACACTCGATCCCTTCTTCGCCGCCATGCTTGAATCAGCTCCGGCTGAACCCGATTATGCCACGCTCACGGCGGACGCCGCGCGCGCTGCCATGGCGACGCGGGTCGCGCCATTGCTGGCCGCGGCGCCGGTCCACCCCGATGTCGAGGACATCCGCTGCCCCGGCCCCGGCGGTGATGTCGCGCTGCGCATCCTGCGCCCGGCAACGCTCGGCCCGCACCCGGTCGTGCTGTTCCTGCACGGTGGCGGCTGGGTGGTGTGCAGCAACGATACCCACCAGCCGCTGGCGGCGATGATCGCCCGCCGCACCGGCGCCGCCGTGGTGATGGTCGATTACCGCCTCGCCCCCGAACATGCCTTTCCCGCCGCCATCGATGATTGCGAGGCGGCGCTGGCCTTTGTCCATGCCGAAGGCGCCGCCCGGGGCTTTGACACCAGCCGCGTTGCCGTCGCGGGGGACAGCGCCGGCGGCAATCTCGCCGCCGTACTCGCCCGCCGTGTCCGCGATGCCGGCCGCCCACCGCTCGTCGGCCAGTATCTGATCTACCCGGTGATAGATCTGCCCGATCCGGCGGTATACCCCAGCTATGTGGAAAATGGCGCCGGCCATGGCCTCACCCTCGAAGCGATGACCTGGTACTGGAGCCAGTACGCCGGCGCAGCCCTGCCCAGCCCCGATGCCATCCCGATGCTCGCCGATGATCTCGCCGGCCTCGCCCCGGCGCTCGTCCAGACCGCCCAATATGACGTGCTGCGTGACGAGGGAGAGGCCTATGCCGCCCGCCTCGCCGGCGCCGGCGTCAAGGTATCTGTCGCCCGCCACCCCGGCATGATCCACGGCTTCCTGTCGCTGGCCGGCATCGTCCCGGGCGCGGATGCGGCGTTGGACCAGGGCTGCGACTGGTTGCGCGACCGCTTCGCCACGGCCTGAGCGCAGCGTATGACCTCGCCTCCATGGGCATCTGCATCCGCAGCGGCGACACCGGCATGAGCCCGCGGGATTTCCGCCTCGCCGATTTCCTGCCCTATCAGCTATCGGTTGCCTCCAACGCCGTCTCCCGCGCCGTCGCCATCGGCACCGGCTATGAAAGCCGCTTCGGGCTCAGCAACGCCGAATGGCGGGTGCTCGCCGTCATCACCGGCGCCGGCAACCCCACCCAGGTCGAACTCGTCGAATCGACCGGCATGGACAAGATGACGATCAGCCGCGCCGTCACCAGCCTTGCCCACCGCCGGCTGATCGACCGGGTGCGTGACACCGCGGACCGCCGCACCCTGCGCCTCGCCGCCACCGACGAAGGCCGCCGCATCCATGATATTGTCGTGCCCGAAGCCCAAAAGGTCGAAGCTCGGCTGCTCGCCAGCCTGTCCGCGCCCGAAATCGAGGCACTGCGCCGCGCGCTCGAAACGCTCCACAGCGCTTGCCGCGAACCGTAACATCTGTTACGAATATCCCGTCAACACACAGATGTTTTCGGGGAGTTTCGCCGCATGACCACCACCGCCACCAAGCCACCGCGTCCGGTCACCGCCCCGCGCCCCAATGATCTCGGCCTCGATGGCTTTGAATTCGTCGAATTCACCAGCCCGGAACCCGAAGCGCTCGCCACCCTGTTCGTCGCCATGGGCTTCACCCATGTCGGCACGCACAGGTCGAAGAACGTCCGCCGCTATGCCCAGGGCCGCATCAATTTCCTGCTCAACATGGAAACCGCTGGCCAGGCCGCCGAATTCCGCAACGCCCATGGCCCCTCGGCCAATGCCATGGCCTTTCATGTCGATGATGCCCGCGCGGCGTTCGAGGAAGCGGTGAAGCGCGGCGCCGCCCCGGTTCATGGCCCAGTCGGCCCGATGGAATTGAACATCCCCGCCATCGAAGGCATCGGCGGCTCGAACCTCTACCTTGTCGACAAGGCCGGCGAGCACGAGATTTACGATGTCGATTTCCGCCCCGTCCCCGGCGCCACGGCGCAGGACAACAGCGTCGGCCTGCACACGCTCGATCACCTCACCCACAATGTGAACCGCGGGCGGATGGCGCATTGGGCGGAATTCTACGAACGCATCTTCAACTTCCGCGAAATCCGCTATTTCGATATCGAGGGCCAATCGACCGGCCTGTTTTCAAAAGCGATGACGGCGCCCGATGACAAGATCCGCATCCCCTTGAACGAAAGCCAGGACGAACACAGCCAGATCGAGGAATTCCTGCGCGAATACAAAGGCGAAGGCATCCAGCACATCGCCCTGGCCACCGACAATATCTTCGATACCGTCGACCGGCTGCGCGCCAATGGCGTCCGTTTCCAGGACACGATCGAAACCTATTTCGATCTGATCGACAAGCGCCTGCCCGGCCATGGCCATGACGTGGAGGAAATGCGCAAGCGCCGCATCCTCATCGACGGCGCCCCCGAAACCGGCGGCGGCATCCTCCTCCAGATCTTCACCGAAAACATGGTCGGCCCGATTTTCTTCGAGATCATCCAAAGGAAGGGCAATGACGGCTTCGGCGAGGGCAATTTCAAGGCGCTGTTCGAAAGCCTGGAGCTCGATCAGCTCCGCCGCGGCGTCATCCCCGGCAAGGCCTGAACGTCCATCCCCCCTCCCGCGCGCGGGAGCGGCCGGGGGTGGGAAGTCATCCCCGGCAAACCACCCGCCCGACTTCAGGAGCGACCGCCATGCTGACCGGATTCGGCAATCATTTCGCCACCGAGGCTATCCCCGGCGCGCTGCCCATCGGCCGGAATTCGCCGCAGCGCCCGCCGTTCGGCCTGTATGCCGAACAGCTTTCCGGCTCGGCCTTCACCATGGCGCGGCACGAAAACCGCCGGTCATGGCTCTATCGCCTGCGCCCCGCGGCCAACCATGGCGCCTTCACTTTGGCGTTCGATCCGGCCGGCAACCGCACGCACGATTCAAGCCCCAACCGGCTGCGCTGGGACCCGCGACCTATCAACGATAGAGAATCCAATTTCCACGATTCGATCATGCCGATGCTGTGGAACGGCAGCCCCGAAAGCCTGACCGGCGTCACCCTGTCCACCTATGCCTGCACGCAAAGCATGGGCAATCAGGCGTTCTTTTCCGCCGATGGCGAAATGCTCATCATTCCCGAATCGGGCCGGCTGCGCCTCTCCACCGAAATGGGCCTGATCACCCTCGAACCGCTGGAAATCGCCATCATCCCGCGCGGCGTCCGCTATCGGGTCGAGCTGCTCGATGGCCATGCCCGCGGCTATATCGCCGAAAACCATGGCAGCCCGTTCCGCCTGCCCGATCTTGGCCCCATCGGCTCCAACGGCCTCGCCAACCCGCGCGATTTCGAATCGCCCGTGGCGTGGTTCGAGGACCGCGACGAACCCTTTGAACTCGTCCAGAAATTCGGCGGCAAGCTGTGGACGACCCGGCTCGACCATTCGCCCTTCGATGTTGTCGCCTGGCACGGCAACCTCGCGCCGGTGAAATACGACCTCCGACGATTCAACACGCTGGGCAGCATCAGCTATGATCACCCCGATCCGTCGATCTTCACCGTGCTGACCAGCCCCAGCGACACGCCGGGCCGCGCCAACGCCGATTTCGTCATCTTCCCGCCGCGCTGGATGGTCGCCGAAAACACCTTCCGCCCCCCCTGGTTCCACCGCAACCTGATGTCCGAAGCCATGGGCCTGATCACCGGCGCCTATGATGCCAAGGCTGGCGGCTTTGCCCCCGGCGGGCTGTCATTGCACAACATGATGAACGCCCATGGCCCCGACCATGCCAGTTGGGCCGCCGCCACCGCCGCCGACCTGAAACCCCACAGAATAGAAAACACCATGGCCTTCATGCTCGAAAGCTGCTGGCCCTATCGCGTCACCGATTGGGCGATGGCTCGCGCTCAATCCGACTACGACACGGCATGGGAAGGCTTTCCCAAGGCAGAGTTACCCCGTTAAGCCCCTTTCTCACCGGCGAGAGACGCGCGCAACGCGACCCGAGAGATGGTGTGCTCCCTATTGCCGGCGCACGCAGGTCCACCGCGTCGAGTCAGGGCCCTTTACCAAACAGCCAAGGCGCGCTGAACTGCAAGTCCGCAATCAGCCAAATCGGATCGATGCCTTCGTACAGCGGCTTGCCCCTAACCCCCTACCGCACATCCGGGTATAAATGACCCAGCGTTTTCGGGCGGATGCCGAGGCCCCAGCGGATGCCGACTTTCAGATAGATCCAGTTGGCGCGCCATTCGCCCCAGCGTTCGATGCGGCGGTCCGATGTCAGCACGATGCGGTTGACGAGGCGGGTGCGGCCGAGACGGGCCATGCGGACGCACAGGTCGGCTTCCTCCATCACCATCATGTTTTCATCGAATCGGCCGACGGCATCGAAATCGGCGCGTTTGAAGAACATCGCGTGATCGCCGAACAACAGCCGGCCGCCGCGCAAGAACAAGTGCGGGCGGAACAGCAGCGGTGCGTACCAGGTCTTGATCCAATTGTGGAAGCTCGTCGCCCAGCGCACCTTTGTGGGGCCGGACAGGATGGCGGTGAAGCCGGCGAGGTTGGTGCGCGGATCGGCCAGCACCCGCGCCACCACCGCCATCGCATCATCGGGGATCCAGCTATCGGCGTGGAGCACCATGACAAAGGGCGCGCTGGTGGCGGCGACGCCGGCGTTGCATTGCGCGGCGCGGCCCCTTGCGGCGGTAATCGTGCGGATGCCCAGCCCGGTTGCGACGGCGACGCTGTCATCGCTGCTGCCACCATCGACCGCGATGATTTCGGCGGGTTGCGGGTCGAGCGCGGCAAGGCAGCGCGCCAGCCGGGCGAGCGCCGGGGCTTCATCGAGCATCGGGATGACGATTGCAATTTTGGGCACGGTTTCGGTCACAGATCGGGCCATGCCGCCAAATCATCGGGTCGATCAAGGTCGGCCAGCGTTTCGAGCAGCACCGGCGGCGGGGACAGGCGGGCCACCGTATCGGCGAACACCGTATCGGTGCCCCAGGCGATGTTTTCGAACAGTTGCGGCGCCGGGGCCGACAGGCCGAGCAGCCAATAGCCGCCATCCAGGGCCGGACCGACCACCGCCGGCGCCGTAGCCAGCGCGGCGGCGGCGGCGATGAGGTGGTGCGGTTGCAGCCCGGGAATATCGGCACCGAGCAGCAGCACTGGCAGGTTAAAAGCCGCCCGCGCCAGTCGTTGCCCGAGATCGCCCTCTCCCTGCTCGACAAGCGCCACATCCGGCCCCAGCCAGCCGCGAAACGCCGCCTGATCCGCCCCGGTTGTGCGGACTTCGCAACGCAAACCCGCCGCCAGCACGGTCGCCACCGTGCGTTCCGTCAACCGCCGGTGCAGTTCCGCCGCCCCCACCGGCCCGAGCGCCGGGATCAGCCGCGTTTTCGCCTTGCCCGGTTCGGGCCAGCGGGCGAACAGACTTACGCGCAATTGCTGCAATGGACGCTGATCCTTGCGAACGACAGGTTAGATAAGGTCAAACCCTGTCGCCAAATCATACTCCGCAATCTTAGGCGGCGTGGACAAATTTGAGCCAGTATCTGGCGGCGGCGATATGGACCATGCTGAGGAAGCTTTCGGCGAGTTGGTCGTATCTGGTCGCGATGGCGCGGTTGATTTTCAGGCGGCCGAAGAAGCGTTCGATATGGT